>DASVVJ010000450.1:0-5682 GCA_036389955.1 Myxococcaceae bacterium | reverse complement strand
CTGCAGCAGCATGCCTGCCCCGTCGACTCCGAGCTGCGTTGCCTGGGCCAGCGTGTTGATCTGCTCGGCGAGACCGGCCTCGTCGAGCTCGCCCAGCTTCCCGGCCACTCCCACCGCGCCCCCCACGCTGCCCAGGACCTTGAAGGACTCGGCCAGCGGCCCGGAGACCCCCGCCTCCGCCACCTGCCGGTGGAGCCTATCGGCCGCCTCGCGCGAGCCGGTCTGCTGCAGCTCCCGCAGCGAGCTCACCAGCTCCGCCGAGTTCGAGATGCCCAGCGCCGGTCCGAACCTGCCGATGGCGTTGAAGACGGTGTCCGTCTGCCCCGCATCCAGCGACAGCTTCGCCGCCGTCTGGAGCGCTACCGTGCCCAGCCTCTCCACGAAGGCCTTCTTGTCCGTCTCATCCCTGATCCCGCTGGCGATGTTCTGCACGTGATCGAAGATCGATGGCTCGCCGTCGCCGCTCTTCAGGATCTCCTGGCTGATGTAGGCCTCTCCGGCCTGCGTCTGTGCCGCCTCGGGCAGCTTCACGACCGCCTGCTCCACCGCGGCCTTCAGCTCGGGCGAAGCGGCGGGATCGCCCAGCGCCCCCTGGTGCTTGTCGAGCACGGCGGTGAGCGCGGCGCCTGTCTGTTCCCAGCGCTCGTACTCCTCCTTGTGCTCCTCCATGAAGTGGGTGATGGCGGCCTGTTGCTCCTCGGGGCCGAGCAGCTCGAAGCCGGGCCCCATGATCATGGCCAGCTCCTCGTTGAGCTCGGTGACGCGCGTCTGGGCGGCCGTGAACTCGGAGGTGGCGGCCTCCACCTCCTGGATGGCCGGCATGTTGGCCATCAGCGTCTGAAGCTGCGTCACGGCGGCACCCGTGGGGCCCGTGGCCATCGCCTGGAGTTCCGACTGGGTCACCACGGGCGGACGCCCGTTGGCCGCCGCGTTCATCGCCGAGGCGAAGGAGCGGCGCTGCTCGTCGCTGACATACACGCCGGAGCTGTTGTCGGCCGGGTAGAGCGACGCCATGGCGTCGCCGAGTGTGCCGTTCTCCTCGAGGATGCGGATGGCCTCGGCCTGGCGTGCCGGATCACCCTCGAAGTTGGCCACCCACGCAGCGGGGTTGGGGGCGATATCGGCCATCGCGAGGTTGAAGGAGAACTCCATCTCCTCGGTGAAGGCCTCATGGCTCTCGCGCACGTTCGGCTCGAGTTCGTCCGCCGCCGCTCCGCGGCCACAGGCGCGCAGCGAGGACACCAGCGCCTCACCCAGCACCGGGTTGCCGCCGTTGAGCAGGTAGTCCTCGAAGGCGTCGTCGAACTGGTTGAACTCGCCCTCGCTGATCGCTCCATCGGTGGGCATCGCGTTCGTCATCGAGCCGGCGAGGGTGTTGACCCCGGTGGGGCTGGCGGACGCGGCCACGTTGCTCATCGAGGTGACGAGCGAGTGGGTCACGCCCTGCGTGTTGTCATCGTCAGCGTCACCCTCGACACGCTGGGCGAGCACCTGGGAGGCCTGGTCGATCTGCGTCTGGGAGCCGGCGATCAGGGCATCCGCGTAGGCGGTGTCACCGGGGTGGGCCGCGGTGAGTTCCTCCATCTTCTCCATGGCGGCCACCGAGGCGGCCTGGGCATCACCCGTGGCCGTCATCTCGGTTTCATAGGCCTGCTGCACCTGCTGTGCGTCAGCGGTGCCCTGGGCGGCCGAGTCTCCAGTGGCCGTGGTGGCCTGGGTCTCCGTGCCCTCGACGGCGGGGCCGCCGTTGGCCTCGGTGGTGGCGGACACCTCGCCCCGGGTTCCGTCCTGGCTGAGTCCCTGCGCGGTCTGCTCAGCGGCCTGGGTGGCGGCCTGCCGGCGTGTCTCGGCAGAGGCGTCCGCGGGCTGTTCCGCCGCTGCCTTGCGCGCGGAAGCGGCCATGGCATCGCGCTCCACCACCGTGACGCCGTCCACGCCCTGATAGGAGGTGGCCTCCTGAGCGGTGAGGAACGGATCGCTCCCCGCGCCGTCCATGGCCCGGGAAGGATCGTAGTAGCGCCCGTCTGGCATGCGTAGCACCGCGTGGCTGTCGGAGACGACCACCTCGGTGTGGACCGGGGGCTGCTGGCTGGCGAACTGGTCCTGCGCGTAGGCCGCCGCCTGGGTGCAGTTGAGCGAGCCATCCGCGCCATACGGAGGCTGTCCCCCGTTGAGCGCCATGTCCGCGACCGCCTCGGTGAGGGGCGTGCCATTGCCCTCGGGCGCATAGCGCTGGCCGGAGAGCGACGCGGTCACCGCGCTCGCGTCGTAGCTGCTTCCCCGGGCCACCGCCGCCTGCAACTGCGTCGCATCCAGGCGGGTGAAGGCCGTGTTGAGCGAGGACAGCGTGCCCAGCAGCCGGGTGCGCTCCTCGGCGGCCATGGGGCGCACCGTCTCCCAGAGGCGCGTGGCGGTGGTGTCGTCATGGCGCTCGCCGAAGCGGCGGGCGAAGTCCTGAAGGGCCTCGGGGGTGGCCACCTGCAGTTGCTCGAGCGCCCGGGCCTGCTCCGGCTGCGTCGTCAGCTTGTGGAACGCCACCTGGGCGGGTAGCGAGGCCTGCGGGGGGGCCGTGCCCACCGCCGTGCCTGGCGCGGTCTGGGCAGGCTGGGCTCGACGGTTGACGCTTCCCGCCGCCTCGAAGCTCGAGCGCATCCGCGCCGCTTCGGCCGCCTGGGCTGCCTCCGCCGCTGCTCGCGCAGCCGCCGCCTCGGCCGCCGCGCGGGCCGCTGCCTCCGCTGCCTTCCGCGCTGCCTCTTCTGCTGCTCGCGCCGCCGCCTCGGCCGCCGCGTTATGGCCCGCACCACCACCACCACCGATTCGCTGAGACATGACCCGCTCTCCCGCGCCGTGCCATGGGACTGAGGCTCACATGGCTCCGGCGGTTATCCGTTCTTCTCATTCTCGCAGAATTCGCGCCCAAGGTGCTTGGCGGCGGTCTGCGAGCGGGAAGGGGAGGGGTATGTGCTGGGTCTACCTCGCAGCGGAGGCGGCGACGGGGGCGGGGGCCGCCTTCTCCTTCGCCACCCAGGCCTTGATTCGCGTCTCCAGCACCGACAGCGGCAGCGAGCCGGCGCCGAGCACCTCATCGTGGAAGGTGCGCACGTCGAAGCGCGAGCCCAGCTCCCGGGCGGCATAGGCGCGCAGCTCGTGGATCTTCAGCTCGCCCAGCTTGTACCCCAGCGCCTGGCCCGGGTTGACGATGTAGCGGTCCACCTCGACGACGATGTCGTTCTCGGACTCGCCCGAGTTCTCCCGGAAGTAGGCCAGCGCCTGGTCGCGCGTCCAGCCCTTGGAGTGCAGGCCCGTGTCCACCACCAGCCGCACGGCGCGCAGCATCTCGGAGGCGAGCCGGCCGAACTTCGAGTACGGATCCTTATAAACCCCCAGCTCGTAGCCGAGCGACTCGGCATACAGGCCCCAGCCCTCCACATAGGCGCCGTAGTGGCCGAAGCGGCGGAACTGGGGCACCGCGCCCTGTTCCTGCGCCAGCGAGATCTGGAAGTGGTGGCCCGGAGCCGCCTCGTGTAGCAGCAGCGAGTCGGCCGCCCAGGTGGAGCGCGTGGGCAGGTCATACGTGTTCACGAAGAAGACGCCGGACCGGCCCGCCTCGGTGGAGCCCGGCATGTAGTAGCCCGCGGGCACCGTTTTCTCCGAGTACTCGGGCACCGGGAGAATGCCATACGTCATGCGCGGCAGCGTGCGGAACAGCTTCGGCAGCTCCGGGTCCACGCGCTTGGCCACGTCGCGGTAGGCGCGCAGCAGCTCCTCGCGCGACTTGAAGGTGAAGCGCGGATCCTTGAGCAGGTACTGGGTGAACTGCGCCAGCGTGCCCTGGAAGGCCGCCTCCTGCTTCACCTGCTCCATCTCGGCGCGGATGCGCTTCACCTCGGCCAGGCCAATCTGGTGAATGGCCTCGGGCGTCAGGTCCGTGGTCGTCATCTGCTTCACCCGGTACGCGTACCAGGCCTGCCCGTCCGGCAGCGCGGACATGGCGATGGTCTCCCGGGCGCGCGGCAGGTACTCGGTCTCGAAGAAGGTGAGCAGCTTGCGGTACGAGGGCACCACCAGGGTGCGGATCGCCGTGGCCACCGCGCCGCGCAGCCGCGCCTCGTCCTGCTTCAGCGACGGCGGCATGCCATCGAAGAGTGCTTTGTAGATGGGGCTCTGCTCGGGCGTGTCGGTGATCTGGTTGCGGATGAGCCCCGCCACGTCCCGCAGCGTCACCTTGGGTGGCGTCACTCCGGTTTCCATGCCCTTGCGCATCAGGATGATGGACTCGTCCACCACCCGGGGCACCGCGTGCAGCCGCTGGACGAAGTCCTCGAAGTCCTTGGCGTTGCGCTTGGGCACGCTCTGCGCCATCGACGCCATCATGTCGTGCACGCCGCCCAGCTGGCTCAGCTGCTCGTACTCCTCTGGGAAGCGCTGGCCCTCGATGCCCTGCTCCACGTTGAGGCGGAACAGGTCGTAGTTGAGCTGCTGAGCCTCGGACAGGCGCGAGCGGTCAATGCCCTTCACCTTCTCGAGCAGCTCGCGGGACTCTTTCTTGCGGCGCTCGATGGCCGCCAGCGAGTTGTCCCCCATCAGGTGGTTGTAGCGAGGGTCCCCCACGAAGGTGGCCAGGAAGGGGTACTCGCGCAGATCCCGCTCCCAGTCCTCCGCCAGGAGCGCGTTGAAGCGCGCATCCTCGGCGGTGCCCGAGGGCGGAGCGCCGGGAGTGCCGGGAGTCGTCGAGGAAGTGGTGGCGCAAGCCGAGGCCACCAGCCACACCAGGGCCAGCAGGGGACGAGTCTTCATGTTGGGGATTTCCTACGGACTGCAGGTGGAAACACGGGACAGGCGCGGGTGGGCGCCGTGTCCCGGGGAGTCACGGCTAGTTACCGTCCGCGGGACGGGCGCGGTCCGCTTCACGCATCAGCGCCTCGGCCTGCTTGCGATCACGCTCGACCTGCTCCTTGGTGCGGCAGATCTCCTTGCGGATGTGGCTGCCGGTGACCTTGTAGCTCTCGCAGATCAGGCCTTCTTTGGACGTCTTCTTCTTGGCCAAGGCCGTCTTGGCCCCGTCCTGCTGCAGGCTCGCCTGCGCGGTGGAGGTGCTCTGGGCATTCTGGGAACTGGGCGACGTGGTCGCGCAGCCGACGAAGAGTCCAGCCCCGATGCACAGCGCAAGTTTCATCATCTTCACGTGGGAACCTCCAAGCGGCCGCCGGTAAGGCGGGAGGAACACGGATCTTATCCGCACATTCCCGAGCAGCCTTACGAAGGGTTGCCTGGAGGATTGCTCGTATTTATGCCCGGGGATTCGCCGCCTTCCCGGCCTTCTGGGCGGTGCGGGGCGTGTCCTTCTGGGACTGGGCCACCTGCGCGCGGCGCTTGGCCGGCGCGGGGGCGCGGGTGAGGCTGAACTCCGAGTGCTCCGGCTCCGCACGGTTGGTGGAGTACAGGTGAGCGCCGCTCGGGGTGACGTGCACGGTGAACTCGTACGTCTCGCCGCCGCGCAGCCGCAGCGTCACGTGGGTGACGCCCGGGTTCTTGGCGCTCAGCTCCACGCCGCTGCGGGAGGTCCGCACCGAGACCACCGAGTCATCCGAGAGCTCCACCTTGGTGGACCTGGCGGAGAAGCCGAAGAACTTCGTCTCGCCGATCGCCAGCGACAGCGGACCCGCCCAGGCACCCGTCGAC
>DASVVJ010000449.1:0-3396 GCA_036389955.1 Myxococcaceae bacterium | reverse complement strand
CGGCCCGCGCCGCAGGCCCCATGGCCCGGCCCAACGGAGGGGAACGTGTCTCAAAAACTGCACCGCCGCACCATTTTGCAGTCTGTCGTCGCGGTCGCGGCGACCACTGCCTTTGGCTGCAGCGACGAAGAGACGACGGAGCAGCAGGCGGCAGCCAGCCGCAAGTTCTTCCCGCAGTCAGTGGCCTCGGGAGATCCGCGCCCTGACAGCGTGGTGGTGTGGACGCGCGCGGTGGACAGCGAGCACGGCCACGGAGCGGGCGACACGGCGCTGACGCTGGAGGTGTCGAAGGAAGAGGGCTTCGGCAACCTGGTGCTGCAGCAGGCCGGGCTGACGGCGCTGCTGGCGAACGACAACGCCATCAAGGTGAAAGTCACCAACCTCGAGCCGCGCACCACCTATTACTACCGCTTCATCTTCGAGCATGACGGGGAGCGGTACGTGTCGGCGGTGGGGCGCACGAAAACGGCGCCGGCGGCGGGTGACGACGTGCCGGTGAAGTTCGTGTTCGCCAGCTGCCAGGACTACGTGGGCCGCTACTTCAACTCGTGGAGCCGGCTGCTGCAGCTGGACGAGGACCTGGATTTCGTCGCCTTCCTGGGTGACTACATCTACGAGACGACGGGCGACCCGGCCTTCCAGTCGCCCAACACCCTGCGCGAGGTGAAGTTCAGCGAGCCCGCCGGGGCTATTACCCAGAAGAACGGCATCTTCCAGTACCAGGCGGCCTCGGCGGTTTCGAACTACCGGGACCTGTACAAGAACCTACGCTCGGATCCCGTGATTCAGCGGGTGCACGAGCGCTACCCGTTCATCGTCATGTGGGACGACCACGAGTTCTCCAATGACTGCTGGGGCTCGAACGCCACGTACGAGAATGGCAAGCGGGACGAGAGGCAGGACGAGCGCCGGCGCAACGCGGAGCAGGCGTTCTTCGAGTACCTCGCGATTGACCCCCGAGGCGTGGGCGAGGGCGTCATCGACCCGGACAGCGAGCCCCGGTACCCGGACACGCGCATCTACCGGGACTTCGAGTTCGGCAAGAACCTGAAGCTCATCGTCACCGACTACCGCACGTACCGGCCCGACCACCTCGTTCCCGAGGACGCTTACCCGGGCGCGGTGGCGATGGACAAGAACGTGCTGGCGGGCACCATCGCTGGCCTGCCCTTCCCCCAGCCGGTGAAGGACCAGATCGCCGCGCAGTTCGCCAACGACCTGTTCGCGTACGTGAACATCGACGACGCGGCGTATGCGCAGCACAAGGGGGTGCTGCAGGGCGCGTATGTCGCGCAGGCGCAGCAGGCGGGGCTGACCCAGGCCGAGGCGACCGCCAAGGCGGGCGCGATGGTGAAGGGCAACCTGGCGCTGGCCTACGTCAACCAGGTGCTGGCGGGAGCGGGCTTCTCGCAGCTGGCCATCTCCACGGGCGGTAAGGACCGGGGCATGGCCTTCGTGCACATGGGCAAGGTGAACCTGTTCGACTCGCGCGGCACGCGCAACATCGTCATCAAGGACACGTACGACCTGTACGCGGCCTATCGCTACGCGGCCACCCAGAAGGCCAGCGAGAACGTGCTCGGCAATGCCCAGGAGGCCTGGCTGCTGGACCAGGTGAAGGCGGCCAACACCTGGAAGATCATCGTCAGCTCCGTGTCCCTCACGGCCCTGATCTTCGACCTGCGCAACAAGCAGGACGTGCTGGACCCCACGCTGCGCCAGCGCTTCTACCTGACCACGGACCAGTGGGACGGGTTCCCTACCAAGAAGCAGGAGCTGCTCGGCACCCTGCGCGCCAACAACATCAACAACGCGATGTTCATCTCCGGCGACATCCATGCCTCGTTCGCCTCGGTGGAGAGCGGCATCCCCACGCTGACGGCGCCGGCCATCTCCTCGGGGTCCATCAAGGAGGAGGCGGGCAACGTGGTGCTCGGCGCGGGCTATGCCCCGGGCAGCTCCATCCACCGCTATCTCGCCGTCGAGCTGGACAAGACGCTCAAGGAGGGCAACCCCGGCCTCGTTTTCTCCAACACCGATGCCCATGGCTTCGTGGTGCTGGAGGTGAAGTCGAATGAGGCGGTGGCCACCTACCACCTCATTCCCAGCGAGGAGGTGAGCAAGGATTACTCGCTCAGGTCCGCCGAGGAGCTGACGCAGAAGGCCACCCGTCAGCAGCTGCGCGTGCAGAACGGCACCATCACCCCGCTCTGAGCCGCTCCCAGCCGGGAGGCGCAGGCGGTACGCTGCGCCTCCCATGAGCACCCCTGAAGTCCGGCTCGTTCCCGCGCTGCCCGAGCACCTCGATGCCTGGATCGCCATCCGCGCCGGCGCCACCTCGCGCCGCCTGGTGGCCATGGACGAGGACAGCCCCGAGAGCCTGCTCAAGCGCCTGCGCGAGGGGAGCAGCGATGTGACGGATCCCCACGCCAAAAGCTTCCGGTGGATGGTGGAGGCCGATGGCCGCATCGCCGGCACCGTGTCCGCCCGCGAGCTGTCCCGGACGCATGGGCGCGCGGAGGTGGGCTACATGCTCGCCGAGGAGTTCATCGGCCGCGGCATTGGCACCCGCGCGGTGACGCTCATGCTTGAGCGCCTGTTCTCCCAGCCGTGGCTCCACCGCGTGTGGTTGACCACCACCTCGGAGAACCTCGCCTCGCAGGCCGTGGCCCGCAAGCTCGGCTTTTCCCTGGAAGGCGTGCTGCGCGGGCACACTGTCGTCCAGGGCCAGCGCGTGGATCAGCAGATGTGGGGACTGCTTCGCTCCGAGTGGACCGCGCGTCTGTAAAGCCGAGAACAGTTCAACCTGCTGGCTCTCTGGGCAGACGCGCTCGGGGGCTCCGGGAAGATCCAGGCACCTGGGCTCTTTTCAATTTGCCGGTGTCACGAGGTGGCGTCCTGGCCGGGGATGCTCCGTGACCATGGAGAGGTGCAACGTGGTGCGACTGAAGAATCAACTGTGGGTAGCAGTGGCAACGCTGGTCCTCGCGGCTTGCGGGGGGAGTGACACCGTCGAGGTGCGCGGGAAGGTGAGCGACGGGGAAGGCACGCAGCAGCAGCAGCGGCTGAGCGCTTTCGGTGAAGAGGGTCTTGGAGGCTCGGGCACGGTGTCCGCCGTGACGATGGTGCGTGCGAGCACCGTGGGCTCGGGCGGCCAGTTGACGCTGGTGGGCGAGGCGGAGGTGTCCGCCCAGGGCAGCTACACCCTCGAGGTGCCCGCGGAGGAGCAGCGGCTGGTCATTCAGGCGGTGAACAGCTCGGGCACGGTGTTGGCCTCGGCGCTGCTCGACGCCAGCGGCGAGGCGGGGAGCGAGGAAGTGGCTCCGCCGATGGACAGTGAGAGTTCGCTGGAGGCCGAGGTGTTCGTCCAGATGGTGGCGGACGGAGCCCAGGTGG
>DASVVJ010000448.1:0-5503 GCA_036389955.1 Myxococcaceae bacterium | reverse complement strand
TCTACGGCACCGTGTATGTCGTCGAGCACGCGGCCCCTGAGCAGACCGGGCACGCAGCCCTCAAGCTGGCCATCTACCCGGCGGACCCGCGCTTCGAGCGTGAAACCGAGCTGCTCTCGCGCATCCGTCACCCCAGCGTGCCCCGGCTGCTCGATGCCGGGCTGTGGCGGGCTCCCTCCGGCAGCGCCTACCCGTTCGTGGTGATGGAGTGCGTGGAGGGGGTGCCGCTCTACACCTGGGCCGAGCGGCGCAACCCCTCCTCTCGCCAGATGCTGGCCCTGCTGGGCCAGGCGGCCGGCGCGCTGCAGGCCACGCACGAGGTGAGCAGCGTCCACCGCGACGTCAAGGGCGACAACATGCTGGTGCGTGCTTCGGATGGCCGGCTGTTCCTCACCGACTTTGGCACCGGGTACTTCGTCGGCGCCGCGAGGCTGACGCCCATGCCCGTGCTGCCGGGCACTCCCGCCTACCGCAGCCCCGAGATGTGGCAGTACATCCAGCGTGCGGGCCCGGAGGCCACCGCTCCACTGATGGCCCGGCCGTCCGATGATGTGTTCGCGCTGGGCATCACGGCCTACCGGCTGGTGACGGATGTGTATCCGCCCTTCACGGACCCGTGCACACCGGAGGGGCAGCGCTGGCTCACCGGTGGCGTCATGCCTCCGAGCCAGCTCAACCCTCGGGTGGATGCGCAGCTCAACGCGCTCATTCTGCGAATGCTGTCGCCAAGGCCCGAGGAGCGTGGCACCGCGGGCGAGCTGGCCGAGGCGATGGAGCGAGGCGTCGCGTACGCGGGCCCCTCGGCGGATACGCCGCTGTTCGAGTGGGAGACCCAGGCTCCCGACGAATGGACGGAAGAGGAGCGCGCGGAGGCCCGAGTGCGGGGCCACCGTCCGCGCCACAGAAACGTGGCGGTGCCCGTCAGGCGGGGGAAGGCCCGGAGTTGGCTGCCCTGGCTCGCGGCGGCCATGGCGCTCGGGCTGTGGCCAGGAAGGCCAGGCTGGCTGCGCCCCCAGGCCCCACCGGCAACGGATCGAGGTGGCTCCAACACTGAGGGCGATGCGGTCTCTCTCGGAGAGAGCGCCATGAGCTCTTCGGACGCACCCGCGGAGGCGCCCAAGGACGCCCTCGCGAAGGAGCTCCCCCAACAGCCGAGGCCTGGCCAGCTCCGGCCCGATGAGCAGGGGCGCTGCCGCAAGAAACAGGTCGCGATCAACGGCGGCTGCTGGGTGAAGCTGGATGTCGAGCCCGACGAATGCCGTGGGCACGACGTGTACCGCTACCAGGGTGGCTGCTATTACCCCATCCCCGCGTCCCAGCGCCAACCCACCTCCGAGCCCGCGGACAGCGAGCACTGACATAGGTATGGCTTCAGGAACTCCACGCATAGGGCGATGGCTGCTCCTCTTTCTCGGCGTCGCGTTGCTCGCGGCAGCACTCGGGTACACCTGGCTGGCGGCAAGGCCAGCCGGGGCTACGACAGCAGGCATCTCCCTCGTCTCCACCGAGGCGTCAGGGGACTTGGACAGGGAACGCTCCTCACACTCCATGACTTCCCCGCCAGAGACACTCGATCTCCAGGCCCAGGAAGCCGTGCTCGTGCGGGGAATGGTGGTGAGCGAGGATGGGAAGCCCGTGGCCGGTGTCTCGCTGTTCCTGTTCGACTCCACGGCGCAGAGCAAACCTCGCTCGCTCGGCCATACCGAGACTTCCGAGGCAGGCACCTTCTCCCTGGAGGCGCCGCAGCCCGGTAGGTACCGCGTGAAGCTGAGCCACACGGAGTTCCTCGAAACCGAGGAGGCCATGGCGGCTCCAGCCGGGGAAGTGCGACTGGTGCTGAGAGCCGGCGCGTCCGTGGAGGTCGAAGTGGTGGATGAGGCCGGCCAGCCCGTGGCCCAGGCCTATGTCGAACTCATCCCCACGGCGCCCGAGGTGAGGAGCTACCGCGGACGGACTGGCTTCACGGACAAGGCGGGCCGGGTGACTCTGCGGGGCGTGGAGCCCGGCCGGCAGAGGTTGGTGGCTTCGACACCGGTGGATCAGCCTGCGCGCACCATCGGGCGCGAGATGGAGTTCCAGGGCTCGGAGCGGCGGCAGGCGCGCCTCCAATTCGAGGAGGGCCTGTGGCTGTCAGGCGTGGTGGTGGACGCGGTGGGTCAGCCCGTGGCAGGCGCGGAGGTACGGGCCACGCCGGCGGCCATGGTGGGCTCGCGGGAGTACGAGGATGCGGATCTGGCGCCCATCGCCGAGCGGCTCGAGTCCGAGTGGTTCTCCGGGCTGGACTCCCCGCGCCTGACGGGACCAGAGGGGCGGTTCTCCGTGCCCCACCTGCGCTCAGGCACGTGGCTGGTGACGGCACTGAAGGAGGGGTACTCGTTCGACGCCGAGGCAACGGGAGGCAAGCGGCGCTCGGTGGGCCCCCTGTCCGGAGTGTTGGTGGAAGCCGGGGCGAGCGAGGTGCGGTTGGTGCTGGCGCGGGTGGGCCATGTGCAGGGCCGGCTGGTGCGCGCGGACGGCTCGCCCATTACACGCTTCCAGCTCAACGAGCGTCTCCAGGAGGATGAGCAAGGGGTATTCCGCTGGCCCATCTTCTCCACGGGCGAGGCGGTGCTGGCCTTCGCCGCGCCAGGGCTGGCCGGCACCGTGCGCAAGGTGCCCGTTCGCGAGAGCGTGGACGTGGATCTCGGCGAGGTGAAGCTGGCGCCGGGGCGCTCGGTGCGGGTGCAAGTGGTGGATGCGCGCACGGCCGAGCCGGTGGTGGGAGCCCGCGTGGATTTGAGGGACCCAGCGGACGTGGAGCCGGACCGTGAGCGCTCGCTGCTGTTTCGGATGCCTGATGAGCCTCCGGAGGCCGCACCCGGGCAGGCGGTATACGTCTCTCCCCGCCTCATCCAGACGGAACAGGACGGGACGGTGACGCTGCCGAACGTAGAGGCCCGGCCACTGCTGCTCCGGGTGGAGCACGCGGACTACCTGGATGCCCGCGCGCCGTTGAGAAGCGAGCAGAGCGCCATCACGATCGCGCTGCAGGGCGGAGCCTGGCTGGAGGGAGAGGTGCGAGCGGGAGAGCGGCTCGTCGAATCCGGCGCGGTGATGCTGAAGACGCTCCAGGGGACGACCCTTGACTACGCGACGATCAGCGACGGCATGTACTCGGCGGGGCCACTCGAGGCGGGGCGCTACATCGTCGAAGCGGACTCTTCCGATGACCTGCGGCCGCCTCCCGTGTTCCTTCCAAAATCGGTGGAGGTACCGGCCAGCGGCACGGTGCGGCTGGACCTTGAGGCGCAGGAGCATGGCGCCACCGTGGAGCTCCGCGCTTCCGAGCCGGTGGATGAGCTGCTCCTCGTGCCAGGCCAGCCACCGTGGCCCGGCACCTGGGAGCAGCTCTGGAGCACCTTCGTCGTCGCCCGGCGCAGCCGGACGGATCGGGAGCAACGCGTCTCCTTCCACAAGGTGCCCTCGGGCCGCTACACGCTCTTCGCCGTGCGCGACTGGCACGAGCCCGGACTGGAGCTGCACCGCGAGGAGGTGGAGATCCCGAGCAGGGGGACTGTGACCCTCGATATCCAGCCGCTATGGGGGCGTATCAAGCCCAAGCCATGAGGCTCCAGCACCTCGCGCCTCATCTCGTGAAGCCAGTAGAACTTCATGAAGCCTCGGTCAGTCCAGCTCAAGCAGGTTGGACGTCACCAGTCGCTCCCGCGCAGGGTGAGGAGATTATCTCCGAGCGTGGCATTGCCTTGTCCCGGAAGAATGAATCGGCGAGGCTCCCGCGACTTTTTCGCCCCGAGGCTCCATGTCCGCCCTGCGTGTCACGAGCGCGCTCGCCGCGCTCCTGCTGCTCTCCTCCTGTACCGCCTCCCGCTCCGCCACCCAGCCTGGCTCCGAGAACCTGAACCCGGCGCAGGTGGCGCTGCGCGCCTTCGTGGATGCGCACTTCGAGGAGCAGTTCCGCCGCAACCCGACGTTCGCCACCCATGCCGGCATCCACACGTATGACGCGGAGCTGCGCGGCTTCACCGCCCAGGAGCGCATGGAGAACCTGGCCCACATCAAGGCGGAGCTGGCCGCCCTGCCCCAGAAGGTGGACCGGGCCGCCCTGCCTCCGGAGGACCAGGCGGACTACGACATCCTCGAGAACGAGCTGCGCGGCCGCATCCTGGAGGTCGAGGTGGTGCGCGGCTGGGAGCGCAACCCCAACACGTACCTCTTCGCCGCCTCGGGCGCCGTCTTCCAGCTCATCAACCGGGACTTCGCGCCGCTCGAGGAGCGCATGCGCTCGGCCATTGGCCGCATGAAGCGGGTGCCCGAGGTGTTCGCCGAGGGCCAGGCCACGCTGAAGAACCCGCCGAAGCTGTGGACCGAGATCGCCCTCTCCCAGGCGGGCGGCACCCGCACCCTGTACGCGCAGACGCTGCCCACGGCCTTCGAGCCGGTGAAGGACGCCGCCCTGCACGAGCAGTTCAAGGCGGAGCAAGCGCGCTGCCTGGCCGCGATTGACGGCTACATCCGCTTCCTGAAGGAGGACCTGCTGCCCCGCTCCAACGGGGACTTCGCCATCGGCGAGGCGGTGTACCGCCAGAAGCTCCAGTACGACGAGGGCGTCACCGAGGACATCGACTCGCTGCTGGCCTGGGGCCGCGCCGAGCTCAAGCGCACCCAGGCGCAGTTCCAGGAGGTGGCGGCGCGCCTGGGCCCGGGCAAGGCGCCCATGGACGTGTACCGCGCGCTGGGCAAGGAGCACCCCGCCCCAGCGGAGCTGGTCCCCGCCACGCGCCAGACGCTGGAGCAGATCCGCCAGTTCCTCATCGACCGGAAAATCATCACCGTGCCCAGCGAGGTGCGCGCGCAGGTGGCCGAGACGCCGGTGTTCAGCCGGGCGCTCTCCTTCGCCAGCATGAGCATCCCCGGCCCGTTCGAGACGCGCGCCACCGAGGCCTACTACTACGTGACGCCGCCGGATCCCTCGTGGTCTCCGGAGCAGGTGGAGCAGCACATGAGCTTCTACAACCACGCCGCGCTGGAGATCGTCTCCATCCACGAGGCCTACCCGGGCCACTACGTGCAGTTCCTGTGGACCAACCGGGTGCAGTCCAAGGTGCGGCGGCTGATGGGCTCGGGCTCCTTCAGCGAGGGCTGGGGCCTGTACACCGAGCAGATGATGCTCGACGAGGGCTACGGCGGTGGCACCGGCGTGCGCGCGGACAAGCTGCGGCTCAACCAGCTGGCGCTCTACCTGCAGCGGCTGGCCCGCTACATGGTGGGCCTGTCGCTGCACACGCGGGGCATGACGTACGAGCAGGCGGTGAAGTTCTTCGAGGAGGAGGCGTACATGACGCGCACCAACGCCGAGCGCGAGGCGCGCCGCGGCACCTCGGATCCCACCTACCTGGTGTACGCGCTGGGCAAGAAGATGATCATGGATCTGCGCGAGGAGGCCCGCACGCGGTGGGGCGACGCCTTCACCCTGCAGCGCTTCCACGATCAGATCGTCTCCTAC
>DASVVJ010000447.1:0-5783 GCA_036389955.1 Myxococcaceae bacterium | reverse complement strand
CTACGCCCAGGGCCTCGGAGTGCCCAAGGACGAGCGCCGGGCCGCCACCCTCTTTGAGCAGGCCTGCGGCGCTGGCATATCCCAAGCTTGCGCCATGCGGTGAACGCAGCTGGTGCCCCAGGCGTGAGCACTCAGCGTGCCTTCGCCGGGCTCGAGGTGGGCTGGGGCTTCCTGGGGGGGGCGAGCGCAGGGACAAAGCACTTGCCCTGGAAGAACACGTAGCCGCTGTTCGCACAGGACTGGGCGTCTACCACGGGGCTCACATCGAGCCAGCAGCCACCATTGATGGGCACCTGCTTGCGATCTGGACACTGGCCTTTTTTGTCGGGCCGGAGCTGCTCTGGGCTCGGCTCGGGCAGCGGCTGCTGGGCCAGGGGCTTCTTCTCCGTGTCAGGCGGAGTGGACGCCCGAGGCTTGGCGGGCGAGGTGTCTCCTACGGCCGCCGTACTCGCGTCTGGGACGCGCAAGCTGGGGCTGGGCGGTACGAGCACCGGCTTGGCGTGCCACAGGAGCACCGCGCACGCTCCCGCGGTCGCCAGGGCCAGCCAGGGCTTCCAGGCCCGTGCACGTGCAGGAGGCTTGGAACGCTCGGGGCGCTCCGCTCCACCCGCCCTGGCCTCCAGCGCTTCGGCCACCTGCGCCGCCGTGCCTCGCTCCTCCGGAGCCTCCGACAGCAGCCGGGCAATCACCTCCCGCAGCGGCGGCTCGACCTGGGGGTTGCTCTCCAGCAGCGGCCTGACGTCAGGGTTCGTCATCCGCCAGATGCCTTGCTCATCCCTCCGCGCCACCCAGGGCGGAGGGTACTGGCCCATCACCAGGCGATAGGCCGTCACTCCCAGCGCGTACAGGTCATCCGCCGGAGAGGGCGGGTAATAGCTGTCGGGCTGGTGCATAGAGCGGACGTGGAACAGGCCCGCCTGAGGGGAGAGATAGTCCAGCGTGACAGGCGGCAGCGATTGCCACGTCATCCGAGGGGCTCCCGGATAGTGGCAGGAGCCAAAGTCGACGAGCACCGGCACCCTGTCCGGCAGCCGGACCAGGATGTTGTCGCCCTTGACGTCCCGGTGCACCGCTCCGGCGGCATGCACCGCCTCCAGCGCCCGGGCCACCTGCGCCAGCACCCGGCACAGCTGCTGACTCGACGGCGCGTGCTGCTCAGCCCAGGCATACAGAGGAGTGCCTTGCACCCACTCCATGACGAAGTACGGGTACTCGCCACTGCCAGGCGGCTGCGCACCGCCCCGGTCCAGCAGACGCGGAATACTCGGGTGGCTCAGCCGCGACAGCAACTCCACCTCGCGCTCCATGCGCCAATTCCACAGGGACAATGAGGCCTTGAGCGCTCCGGGCTCCGAGCGCCTCCAGCCCACGCGCTCGGCTCGGTACACGGCTCCGTAGGCGCCCTGGCCCTGCCAGGCCTTCACTCGCCACTTTCCGACTTGAGTACCTGGGGGCAGCGGGGGCACGCGCTCTCCATCATGTCCTGGGCTGGGGCCTCACGGAAGGCCAACGACGGCTCGTCCTCCACCGGCTCCCGTCCATCCTGGCGTGGGGGCACCCGTGGTGGGCCAGCCGCGCTCATTCACACAGCCGCCGCCACGCTCGCCCAAGTGACGTGCGGCCAGCCGCTGAGCACAGGCGCTCGCTGGGTAGGGCCCAGGCCAGCGAGATGATGTTCCCCGTGGACTACAGGAGCCGATGCCTTCTGTTCGAGGGGGGATTCTTTAGAACGACCTCTCAGGAAAAGGAAAGCTTCATGAAGCTCACTCATCTGCTGGCGCAGTGGAAGCCAGCCCTCCGTGCGGTCCAGTCGGTGTGCCAGGTGCGGAGACCCGGGCTTTGGGTCATGGCCGTGCTGCTGGGTTTTGTTGGCACGGCTTCAGCGCAGACTTATGCGGGGTCCCACGAGCTGAACAATTGCGCGATCCCCACTCGCGTCCTCTTCTCCAACAGCGCGATCGCCTTGCCCGGCCTTTATGGAATCAAGCGCCATGTTCAGTACCCTGGGGGCGCCCTGACAGAGATGCAACCTCAGCCTGGCTACAGGACTGGTAAGAATTGGCAGATGAATCAGGCTTACGGCCCGGTGCAGGTCCAGAACTGCTCGAATGGGGGGCCATGGGGAACGCAGTGGCTGTCGTTCCGGCTGAAGACGACGAACTTCATCTCATCAGGGATCATCGATCACCTGGTGTTTGGCGTCAGGTTCTATATGTCTCCGGTCGCGACAGTCCCCAAGTATGACGGAATCGGCATGGCCCTGCTGCCAGCGTACGGCGGCATGATGGGTGAGCGGTTCAGGCTGGGATATGGAGAACCGAACAGCGAGCTCCTCTATCCCAGCCCGGCACGGCAGGTCCCGCTTCAGGATGGCGTGGAGTACGCGGTGAACATTCACGCAACCGCCAGCTATACCTCGCTCCAATTCACCAACGTGGCCACTGGGCAGAGCACGGGCTTCGTGGGATATGCCAATCCGTCTCAGTTTCCACCGGTCAATAACACCGGGCTGATCTTTGCCGTGCTCTGTTCCGGACCGGTCGAGGCAAAGGCAAACTGCGAGAACTGGAACCACACCCAGTGGTCAGTCGACCTCTGGTCCATCACCTCTGGCTGGTACTGAGCTTCGGCGGCAGCTCAGGTCAGTGACCGCTGGCGGCTCCAGCGGAGCGCGCCGGAGCGCGTGTCGACCAGCCCGGTGGGCTCGCCGCTCGCGACCGCGACGCTGACGGGCCGCCTCGTCGGGCCCGGCCCCTTTGGCGCCGCGCCGCTCCCGCGCTCCTGGAGGAACATGACGTCGCTCGTGGGAACGACGTTCGCCGCGCCGTAGCGCGCCTGGTACTGGAGGACGCCGATCACGGTACCCCCGAACGCTACCGTCGCAACGTCACCCGCTTGAGAGAGCAAAACGGGTTGTGCGAGGCTGCGCGGCCCCAAACCCCTCGAGAGGAATCGTCGATGACCGGCCCCGTCGCCAAGGCCCAGCTTGTGATCCGCAAACCCGTCGCGCAGGTCTTCGAGGCCTTCACCGACCCGGCGATCACCACCCACTTCTGGTTCTCGAAGAGCAGCGGCAAGGTCGTCCCTGGCGCGAAGCTCCGTTGGGACTGGGAGATGTACGGCGTCGGCGCGAACGTGAGCGTGAAGGCGGTCGAGCCGAACAAGCGCATCCTCGTGGAGTGGGGCGGCCCCGAGAACCCCACCGAGGTCGAGTGGACCTTCGATTCGCGCGGCGCGGACCGCACCCGCGTCGCGGTGGAGAACCGCGGCTTCAAAGGCTCGCCGGAAGCGCAGATGGCGGCGGCGCTGGACTCGATGGGCGGGTTCACCTCGCTGCTCGCGGGCGCGAAGTTCTGGCTCGAGCACGGCATCGAGCCCCGCCTCGTGATCGACCACCACCCCGAGGCGCTGGTGGAGGGCTGGAAGAACCGCTGATCTCGCCAGGAGTTCGGAGCGGCAGGTTCGATTGCCGCCGCTTCCATGTAAGGTGCTGCGCCGCAGCGTTTCCTTCTCCCGGAGTTCCCCCGATGAAAGCCCTCCTGGCCGCGCTTACCCTGGCCCCCGCCCTTGCCTTTGCTCAGATGCCGGACTTCTCGAAGGTCCAGGTGAAGACGACGCCTGTCGCCGGCAACGTCCACATGCTGGAGGGCGCGGGCGGCAACGTGGCGGTGTCGGTGGGCCCGGACGGCGTGCTGCTGGTGGATGATCAGTTCGGGCCGCTGGCGCCGAAGATCAACGCGGCGGTGGACAAGCTGAGCAAGAAGAAGATCCAGTACGTGCTCAACACGCACTGGCACTTCGACCACACGGGCGGCAACCCCGCGTTCGGCAAGGAGGCCCTCATCGTGGCGCACGACACGGTGCGCAAGCGCATGGCCGTCGAGAGCCAGATCAAGATGATCGGAATGAAGTTCCCGGCGACTCCGAAGGAGGGCCTGCCCGTCATCACCTACGACAACAGCATGTCGATCTTCTTCAACGGCGAGGAGATCCGCCTGACGCACCTGCCTTCGGGGCACACGGACGGAGACACGGCGGTGTACTTCACCTCGTCCAACGTGCTGCACACGGGAGATCAGTTCGTCGTGGACATGTACCCCATCTTCGACCTGGAGAACGGGGGCTCGCCGGAGGGCTTCCATCGCAATCTGGAGAAGCTGCTGCAGACGCTGCCCGCAGGGGTGAAGATCATCCCCGGCCACGGGCCGCTGGCGGGCAAGGAGGAGCTGGAGCGCATGGTGGCGATGCTGAAGGAGACGGTCGCCCTGGTGCGCAGCCAGAGGGACGCGGGCAAGACGCTGGAGCAGGTGCAGGCCCAGGGTGTGCCGGAGAAGTACAAGAGCTGGGGCGCTGGCTTCATCAAGGAGCCGATGTACCTGGAGATGATCTACAAGGGGCTGCGGTGAAGGAGCCTAAGGAGGGACGTTGAGCACCGCGGGAACAGGCGGGATCTCCGGCTGGGCAGCCTCCGGAGTGACCGTGGTTGCATCGAGTCCAACGAGTGCCGCTCCCACGGGCGCGAGCCGGTCCTCAGGAAGAGGTAGCCCTCGGGCTTCCGTGCCCGAGGGCCACCTCAACGAAACTCAATTGCAGAGGTAGGTGTAGTCCGACTGGCAGCGGCAGATGCCGGGCTCGTAGGGGTACTGGTTGTAGCACTTGAAATACGAGCCGGGAGTCGTGCAGGACGTCCCATCTTTCTGCGGACAGGAAATCCACTGGGCAGAGACGTTACCGTCCTCGGGGGCAGCCTGCGCCGCGTCAGTCACAGGCGCGGGCTCCTGCGGCTCCACCTCGACAGGGCCTCCACACGCCGACGCCAGAAACAGAGAAGAAGCGACGAACCACGCTCGCAGATTCATGGCAGCTCCATGACAAGAGGTTGACGACAAGCCAGAGCATAGAGGCAATGCCCCTATCCCGGCAGGGAATCCTCAGTCGAACCGGCTAATCGCGCCAGGCGCTGAACAAGGCATGGAGCCAGCGAGCGCTGGGTATGGGGAGGCGCACTCCCTGCCCCCCGGGCCACCGTCAGCGAACCACGAGCCGGGGTGAGAGGACGAAGGCCGTGCCATCCCCCAGCTGTCCGTTTCCATTGAAGCCCCAGCACCACAGGGTGCCGTCCGTCCGCGTGGCGCAGGTGTGGCGGTCGCCGAGGCTCAGCTGGGCCCAGTCTCCCCGGGTCCCCACCTGGAGGGGCACGTTGCTGCTGCCGGGGGTGCTGGTACCGAACTGGCGGCTCGAGTTGTCACCCCAGCACCACAGGGTGCCGTCCGTCTTCGTGGCACAGGTGTGCCGGGAGCCCAGGGCCACCTGAGCCCAGTCCGTCCCCGTCCCCACCTGGAAAGGCAAGCCGGTACCGCCCGTGTAGCCCCTGCCGAGCTGGCCGCTTGAGTTGTCACCCCAGCACCACAGGGTGCCGTCCGTCTTCGTGGCACAGGTGTGAGACATGCCCAGGCTCGCGCGAACCCAGCCCCCGTCTATCCCCGTATTGACGGGGGTGTTGCTGTGGCTGGCGTTGCCGCTGCCGACCTGATCACTGAAGTTATCGCCCCAGCACCACAGGGTGCCGTCCGTCCGCGTGGCACAGGTGTGGTGATTGCCCAGGAACACACCGGTCCAGCCCGTCCCCGTCCCCACCCTCTGGGGAACGGCGCTGTTGTCCTCGGTGCCGGTGCCCAGCTGGCCGCGCGAGTTCCCACCCCAGCACCACAAGCTGCCATCGCCGCGCAGGGCACAGGAATGGAAGACGCCCAGCTCCACCTCGGTCCAGTCCGTCTCTGTAC
>DASVVJ010000446.1:0-2157 GCA_036389955.1 Myxococcaceae bacterium | reverse complement strand
GGCGGTGGCGCTGGGTGGAGGCGCGGGGGCACGCCGACATCGGCCCGGACGGCAAGCCGGTGCGCATCTTCGGGACCGGCGTGGACATCACCGCGCGCAAGCAGATGGAGGCGGAGCGGGAGCTGCTGCTGGAGGCGCTCGCCGCCCAACCCTCCCTCAACGTCTGCGTGCTGCGCGGGCCGAGTTTCGTCTTCGAGATGGCCAACGCCGTCTACCTGGAGCAGATCGCCAGCGGCCGCGACATCCTCGGCAAGCCGCTCTTCGAGGCGCTGCCCGAGCTCGCGGGCCAGGGCCTGGACATGCACTTCGCCCGGCTGCTCGCCACAGGAGAGCCCTACGTGGGCCGGGAAGTGCCAGCCCGCTTCTACCGTGCGGACGGCACCCAGGGGGAGGGGTTCTACCACTTCGTCCACCAGCCCATCCGCAGCCGGGATGGCGGCTACGACAGCATTCTGTGCATGGGCCAGGACGTGACGGGCATGGTGCGCGCGCGCCAGGAAGCCGAGCGCCTGATGTCGCTGGAGAAGGAGCGCGCCAGCTTCGAGCAGCAGCTCATTGGCATCGTGAGCCATGACCTGCGCAACCCCGTGGCCGCGATCATGATGGGGGCCTCCACCCTGCTGAGACGGCCGGACATGGAGGAGCGCCAGCGGCGCACGGCCGAGCGCATTCTCACCTCGGCGGGCCGCGCCAACCGGATGATTCACGACCTGCTGGACTTCACCCAGGCGCGGCTGGGTGGCGGCATCCGTGTGCAGCGCGTCCCCAGCGACTTCCACGCCATCTTGCGCCAGGTGGTGGAGGAGTGCCAGGTGTCGACCCCCGGACGGGCGCTGCGCCTGGTGCAGAAGGGGAGTGGCGAGGGCGCGTGGGACGGGGATCGCCTGGCCCAGTTGGTGAGCAACCTGCTCTCCAACGCCGTGCACTACAGCCCGCCGGACTCCCCCGTGCGCATCGAGCTGCATGGGGACCCGAACGAGCTGGTCCTCACCGTGCACAACTCCGGGGCGCCCATCCCGCCGGAGGTGCTGCCGCACCTGTTCCAGCCCATGCACCGCGGGGTGGCGCAGGTGTCCGAGGTGCGCAGCGTGGGCCTGGGCCTCTACATCGTGGACCAGGTGGTGCGTGCGCACGGCGGCCGCGTGGAGGTAACGTCCACCGCCGAGGCCGGCACGACTTTCACCGTGCGCCTGCCGCGCGCTCACTGAGGCTACGTGCGAACGTGACCGACTTCCGAGTGCTCTTCGAGCAGAGCCCAGCCGCCTTCCTGGTGCTCGCGCCAGACGCGGCCTTCACCATCGTGGCGGTGACGGAGGCCTACCTGCGCGCCACCCTGCGGCGGCGCGAGGAGCTGGTGGGCAGGGGGCTCTTCGAGGCCTTCCCAGACAACCCCGAGGACCGGCACGCCACCGGCACGCACAACCTGCGCGCCTCGCTCGAGCGGGTGCTGGCCACCCGGGCTCCGGACACCCTGCCGGTACAGAAGTACGACATCCCCCTGCCAGACGGGAGCTTCGAGGAGCGCTACTGGAATGCCCTCAACAGCCCGCTCCTGGCCGAGGACGGGAGCGTGCGCTACCTCATGCACCAGGTGGAGAACGTGACGCACCTCATGCGCTTGAGCCAGCGGGGCGACGCGGACCGCGCCGAGTTGCAGACCTTGCGCCAGGCCGAGGCCGTGGGAGTGGAGCTGCGCCGCAAGGAGGCGTACCTGCGCCGGGTGCTGGACGCCAACCAGGTGGGCACCTGGGAGCTGGAGCTTGCCACCCAGGCCATTGATGCGGACGCGCGCCTGCTCGAGCTGTTCTTCCTGTCGGAGGAAGCCCGGCACCTGGACGCCTTCCTTGCCCGGATCCACCCGGAGGACATTCCCCCCACGAAGGCCGCCATCGCCAACGCCATCCGGGGCAAGGACGAGGGGCGCTACCTGTTGGAGTACCGCGTGGTGGACCCCGGCAGCGGGCGCGTGCGCTGGCTGGAGGCACGCGGACAGGCCTACTTCGATGCTCGCGGCAAGGCGGAGCGCTTCTTCGGCACCGTGCTGGACATCACCGAGCGCAAGGTGGCGGAGCTGACACGGGAGGGGCTGCTCGAGGCACTGGCCGCCCAGCCCGTCGTCTTCGTCGCCCTCTTGCGCGGTCCCCGGCTCGTCTTCGA
>DASVVJ010000445.1:0-1585 GCA_036389955.1 Myxococcaceae bacterium | reverse complement strand
GCGCTGGTGGGGCGGGCGGAGGCGGCCCAGAAGCTGGCGGACACGCTGAGCGCGAACCTGGAGCGGCACGCGGAGGCGGCGGACCGGCTGCCGCGCCGGCCGCGCATCTTCTTCGAGGAGTGGCACGAGCCGCTCATCTCCGGCATCCGCTGGTGCTCGGAACTGGTGGAGCTGGTGGGCGGCGAGGACGTGTGCCGCGAGTCGCGCGAGCACCAGGGCGCCAAGGGCCGGATCTTCGCTCCCGAGGAGGTGGCGCGTAGGGACCCGGAGGCGGTGATCGCCAGCTGGTGCGGCCGCAAGGCCAAGCGCGAGAAGATCGTCTCGCGCCCCGGCTGGGCAGCGGTGCGCGCGGTGGTGGACGACCAGCTCTATGAGGTGAAGAGCAGCTTCATCCTCCAGCCCGGTCCGGCGGCGCTGACGGACGGGGTGGATCAGCTGGCGCGAATCGTGGCGGCCGTGGCCCGAGGCGAGAAACTGAAGCCGCTGCGTCCGGGAGAGCTGCGCGCGGCCTGAGCTGCTGGCCGCCAGAGGCTCAGCCCGTCCGAGCCATGTTCCGGGGACTGGCCCGCAGCTCCTCGGCCACCACGCGCAGGAAGTCGTCGATATCCAGCGGCTTGTGGAGAATGCGCACTCCCGCGGGGGGAACGACGCGCGGGTGCGCGGTGATCATCACCAGCCGCGTGTAGTCGAGCCGGCACTCCCTGCGGGCCTGCTCCACCATCCAGCCACCGCTCTCACCGGGCAGCATGTAGTCGGTGATGACCAGATCGAAGGGCTGTCGGCGCAGGCTCGCGAGCCCATCCTCGGCGGAGCCGACGGCCACGACGTCATAACTTTCGGATTCCAGCAAGGTGCTCAGACCCTCGCGGATGTCCTCGTTGTCCTCGATCAGGAGGATCTTTGCTGCGGAGTGATAGTCCACGGTGTCTGCCCCAAGTTGCTGGCCGTGCCCATTCTTCGCTACGTCCCAGCTCCGCCGCAGCTCTGATCCCCGCGAGGAGCACTTTACTGTTGACCAGCGGTAGCTTTTTGTCCACCGCCGCCCCCTCGGGGGCTGGAAATCTCTAACCGCGAACAGTTAGGCCCGTGAGAAGATGCAAGAGTGCCGCTCGCGTTGCTCACCCTGTTGGTCGCACCGCTGACGGCGACCTCGCCAGAGGTAGGAGTCCCGGCGCTGGGGTACGAGGAGCGGCTCGTCTCCTGGGGGCTCGAGCAGCACCAGCGAGAGCTCGAGCCCCAACCCGAGGGCAAGCGGCTGGAGGCGGTGCTGGTGGCCGCCGAGGACGTGGTGGCCGAGAGCGATCCGTACCCCAACTTCCTCAACATCTTCCATGTGCGCACCCGCGAGGAGGTCATCCGCCGCGAGGTGCTGCTGGAGCCCGGGGCGCCGTACTCGGAGGCGCTCGCGCAGGAGACGGCACGCAACCTGCGTGCGTTGAGCATCTTCTCGGCGGTGCGGGTGGTGGCGGTGAAGGGCGAGGCGCCGGACAGCGTGGCGGTGCTGATCATCACCAAGGACATCTGGTCGCTGCGCCTCAATCAGGACTACGAGCTGGTGGGCTCGTTCATCCGCTACCTGCGGCTG
>DASVVJ010000444.1:0-8155 GCA_036389955.1 Myxococcaceae bacterium | reverse complement strand
AGGGCGATCAACGCGGACACCAGCGCCACGGCCGTCTTGCCGGAGCCTACGTCGCCCTGGACGAGCCGGTTCATGGGCTCGGCGCGGGCCATGTCGTGGCGGATCTCCTCGACGACCCGCTGCTGAGCGCCGGTGAGCTTGAACGGCAGCGCGCCGAGCGCCTTCCCGAGACGTGGCGCGGAGACATCGAAGGCAATGCCCTTCTCGGCCTTGACGCCCTGACGCTTGAGGCCCACGCCGAGCTGCAGAAAGAACAGCTCATCGAAGGCCAGCCGCCGGTGCGAGGGACTGCGGTGAGCGTTGAGGCGGTCGAGGTCCGCATCGTCCTCGGGGAAGTGAATGCGGCGCAGGGCCTCGGTGAGGGACATCAGCCCGAGGCGCTTGCGCAGCGACTCAGGCAGCGGCTCTTCGATGTGCTGGGCGTAGCCCTCGCTGACGCGGGCGGCGATCTCCCGGAACGAGCGCTGATCCCCACGCTCGAAGCCCGGGTAGATGGGAACGATGCGGTTGAAGTGAACGGAGGTGGAGGAGTCGAGATCCTCCGCGGGCTCGATCTCGGGGTGAGAGATCTCCCGTCCGGACATGGCAGCGCGGACCTCACCGGAGAGCACGAGCCGGGAGCCCACGGTGAAGCGGGCCTTGAGCCAGGGGCCCGAGTGGAAATAGGTCGCGGCGATGGAGCCCGAGCGGTCGGCGACCACGGCCCTGAAGTAGCGCTTGCCGTTGCGGCCGGCGACATAGTCGGCGTGCTTGACGATGCCGACGATGACCCCGCGCTCGCCGGGGTCCAGCTCGGCAATGGTCCTGAGGCGGCGGCGGTCCTCGTAGCAACGGGGCAACAGAAAGAGGATGTCGCCCATGCGCCGCAGGCCCTTCTTGTTGAGGGCGCCCAGGAGCCGCGGGCCGAGCCGCTTGCCCAGCGTCTTGAGGGGCATGGACAGAGGGCCCGAGCGGGGAGCAATGGAGAGCAGCTTGGCCTCGGCGCGGGACTCCTCGGCGCCAGCGGCGGGCTTGCGCTTCTTGGGGGCGGCCTTCTTGGCGGCGGGAGCCGTGCGAGCAGCAGGCGCGGGAGGAGGCACCGGCGTCAACACGAGCGGAGCAGGCCGGGGAGCCGGAGGAGTCGAGTCCTTCCAGGCAGGCACCTTCCCCTCTCCCTCCGGGAGAGGGCCAGGGTGAGGGTTCCCCTGCGCCACCTGCTCCAATTCCGAGGGCAGCACCAGCCCACTGAGCTTCAGCGCCCCCACCACCTGCCGCAGCGCCGCCTTGCGCCGCTCCAGCGTGGGATGATCCACATGAGGCAGCGCCGACCGAAGCTGCGTCAGCGCGCGGGCATCCACCCCACTCGCCCCCGCCAGGGCCCGCTCCAACACCCCACGCAGATCCCTCACGGTGGACAGGTGCGCGAAGTCACGCTGACACGCGTAGCGCAGGGGTCCAACAAGGCTGGCGAAGGGATGGCTCACGGGCAGTTCCGAGCGCTCATCGTAAAGAGCGGGAATGACATCCCGCACGAAATGAAAGCGGGGGAGCGAGCACAGGCTCACTCCCCCGGCTGCCGCCATGGCGGCGAGGCGTCACGCGCCGTG
The DNA here is from genome assembly GCA_036389955.1 of Myxococcaceae bacterium. GTDB lineage: Bacteria > Myxococcota > Myxococcia > Myxococcales > Myxococcaceae > DATHBR01. The sequence continues at coordinate 6,569 of DASVVJ010000444.1, read as the reverse complement.
AGGGGCGTCGTCGTCCGGAGGATCCTCGAAGCGGATCTCCTCGATGTCGTACTCCTTCTCGCCGCCGGGGCTGCGCACGGTGGCGGTATCGCCCACCTTCTTGCCAATCAGCGCCCGGGCCACGGGCGAGGTGACGGCCAGCCAGCGCTTCTTGATGTCGGCCTCCAGCTCTCCGACGATCCGGTAGGTGACGGTCTTGTCCGTCTCCGTGTCGCGCAGCACCACGGTGGCGCCGAAGACGACGCTGTCGCCCTTGAGCTTGCTGGTGTCGATCACCTCGGCACGGGCAATCCAGTCATTGAGGTCCAGGATGCGGCCCTCGATGTGGGACTGCTTGTCCTTGGCGGCGTGGTACTCGGCGTTCTCCTTCAGGTCACCGTGCGCGCGCGCTACCTCGATCTCCCGAGTGATCTTCCCGCGCTCGACGGTCTGAAGGTGCTTGAGCTCGGCCTTGAGCTTTCGCAGACCGTGGGGGGTCATCGGGATGTTGCCGCCGCTCATCGAAACCGCTCCTTCCACCCTGGCTAGAAAGAAGGTGTGGAATGTAGGCAACGTTTGCCAAGCGGGCAAACGAAAGCCGCCTAAGGGGTACAAGAGACTCTTGGGTGTCGGGCAGACAACCCATTAGGCTGGCAGGCATGCTTCTGGTCCGCGAGGTCCAAGCCCTGGCGGGAAACCTGTCGAACGAGGACTTTCGGCGGCAGGTGGGGCCCTTCGTTCTAGTCCGGCGGCCGCCAGATCCCGTGGTGGAGCGGGTGGCGGTGCGGCTGGGCGTGCAGCGCACGAAAGTGGCACGCACCTCGGCGGACTCCAAGCTGATGATGGCCGAGCTGATGCAGTACCTGGACGATCTGGTGGTGGCCACCCTGCCCCCCATTCACGGCAGCGAGGAGCTGACGGTGGGGCGGCTGCCGGACAACGATCTGGTGGTGGACGATCCGTCGGTGTCCAAGCGCCACGCGGTGCTGCGCTGGGACAACGTGGCGCGCCGGTGCACGGTGAGGGACCTGAGCTCGCGCAACGGGACGATGATCAACGGCGACTACGTGCGCGACCCGAACACGCTGGTGAGCGACGGGGACATGCTGAGCTTCGGGGACGCGGAGTTCTGCTTCCTCGAGAACTCCTCCCTGCTGGGCATGCTGCGCGCGAGCCAGGGCATATGAGGCGGATGTGATCTCGGTCAAGGAACTGCGAGCGCTCGGCGCCTCCCTCCCGGCAGGCACGTTCCGCCGCCAGTTGGGGCCCTTCGCGCTGATTCAACGCCCGCCCAGCGAGGCCTCCTCGGCGGTGCTGGCCCCTACTCGCGCGGCGGATCCCGGGACGATGGAGCTGGGGATGCTGTCGCTGCTGTTCGAGTTCGAGGATCTGCTCGTGGCCACGCTGCCGCCGCTGAAGGCCACGGACATGCTGAGCATCGGGCGGCTGCCGGACTGTGACGTGGTGCTGGACGATGGCTCGGTGTCCAAGAACCACGCGCAGCTGCGCTGGAACGAGGCCGAGCGCCGGTGCACGGTGAAGGACATGGGCTCGCGCAACGGCACCTTCGTGAACGGGGCCTCGATCGCCGATCGCGAGGCGGCGCTGCGGGACGGAGACATTCTCAGCTTCGGCTACGTGCAGTTCTGGTACCTGCTCACGGAGACGCTGTACACGCGGCTGCGCAGCCCTCCTGGCGGGAGGTAGCGTCGCGCACTCACGGTTTGACCGGTCCGAGGACCAGACGCTACAAGCCACCGGGTGAACAGCGCCCCCTGCTATCGACACCCCGAGGTACCGGCGACCGCGAGCTGCGGCGGTTGCGGCAAACCTGTCTGTGGCCCGTGCACGACCTTCGAGGGCGGCCGCGATCGCTGCCCGGCGTGTGTCGCCAGCTACTGGCGCGCGAAGAGGCTCCGCTCGGTGGCACTCCTCACCGTGGGTGTGCTGAGCCTTGCGGGAGCTGGCCTCTGGCTGGCGCTCAAAGGAGGCGGTGAAGACTCGCTGCCAGAGCATGAGTTCAACTACGGGGCCCAGAATGCCCAGGTCTTCGGGCTGCGCCGACTCCTGAAGAAGGAACCCTGCGACCGGACCAAGACACTGGAGCTCGTTCAGCTCATGTTCAACGCCGGTGACTTCCGGGGAACCCTCATCACCTCGGATGACTTCATCACCCGGTGTGGGAAGTTCGTTCCCCTGCGGCAGCTCACCTATACGGCACACACCCGGCTGAGCGAGTTCGAGCTGGCTGCGCGGGACGCGGCGGAACTCATTGAGGGAGCCCCCTCCAACGCGGGTTACTGGCTCTGGCGTGGGATGGCGCTCGAGGCTGACCTGAAGCCCGAGCAAGCGCTCGCGGACTTCAAGCAGGCCTTCCTCCTGCAGCCGGGCGCACCCCATGTGGCCAACCACCTGGCCAGCGCCTACGAGCGGCAGAGCAAGCCCTGCGACGCGATGCTGACGCTGCTCGAGCACCTTCAGACCGACGGCGAGCACGCCAGCAGGCGCGAATTGCTCGAGCGCATCGCCATGCTGGAGGCCGTGGGTTCGTGCAATGTCAGCGGCAAGGGCGCGGCGGTGGTCATCTCCAAAGACAAGGGCGGGCTGTGGGTGGAACCGCTCTTCAATGGCAAGCACCGGGGAAAGTTCATCGTTGATACCGGAGCCAGCGCGGTGGTGATCTCGCGCCAGTTCGCCGACAAGCTGGGGCTGAACCTCACCCAGGCCCCCACCGTCCAGGTGCTCACTGCCAACGGGCCCACCACAGCGCAAGTGGCCATGGCGCAGAGCATCGAGCTGCAGGGGGCACGGGCGCGGGGCGTCACCGTGCACGTCAGCTCCAACTTGCCCCCCGACCTGGACGGACTGCTGGGACTGAGCTTTCTCGCTCGTTTCGAGATGAAGCTGGACGCCAAGACCGGCCGCCTGGAGTTGTCCGAGCACAAGCCTCGCTAGCCCCGAACCACCTGGGGGCCCCTGTCAGGGAGCCTGGGATATGAAATCGAGGCGGCGGGAATCGAACCCGCCGCCTTCGCCCGCGCCCCGCGTTGAGCGGTCACGGTGCCGCGCGCCCGCCGATCTCCGGGAATCGCTCGTAGGCCCGCTTGAGCGCTTCCAATTGGGCGGGATTGTCGAGATCGAGCGGCGCATTGGTAAGCTGCACGACCCACCCCCCCGAGGCCGTGCGCCGCGCTCGCGTGAGCAGTTCGGCATCGCGAGCAGGATCCGGGAACCCGATGGCTCGTGCGGCTGCTGCGGACCAATAGTTCAGCCACCCGAGGTAATAGGGAATCTCTGGCGCGCGGATATGCTCGAAGAGTTTGAGGGCGGGTAGCCCACGGGGCGGAGCCGGTGGCCCTTCCAACGTGGGTGCTATCTGCTCCGCAATGTCCCCCGCAGCGCTGTCCGGCGTCGCATGCCCCCAGAACGCGCGTGTGCCCTCTGCCACGGCTTCAAGCACATCCGCCGCTGCCGTGATAACGGTCGCGTCCAGTGGCAGCTTGGCATGGACTTGGAGTTGTGGCCGACCGCCTGGGCTCACATACGCGGAGCGCTGGCGCCCGGAAATGGTCACTGGGTAGCTCTTGTCGCCGTTGCATAGTAGCGGAAACTCGCCGCGCTTGGTCACCTCAGCTAACCACACATCACGCTGTGGCAGCGCGGCAAGCCGTCGCCTTTCGGTAACTCTCCACTCCAGGCGTAGGCCAGGCAAGGCCCGCTCCAAGCCATGGACAGCAGCGAGTGTGCGGTTGTCGTCTCGCGCAAGCGCAGGCGCATAGACATTGAGAATGAGGGGGCTTTGAGAGGTCATCTTTTGCACCCCGTGACGACGATCTTGAAGGTGGGCTCCTGCTTGAGCAGCGCGAGTCTGTGCGCGGCGCTGCTCACGCCAACAACGAAGTCATATCCACAGGCCCGAGCAGCGTCGCGTTCCTTAGTCAATTGCGCGATCTCTTTCTCAATCTCCCGATCCTGGATAAAGTCATTGTACGAGTCAAACTGATGGGTCTTGATCTCCCACAGCACACGCACGCCGACTTGCAGAGCATCGAAGCGCTCACCGCCCACGAATACGTCCATGCCGGGATACCGGTTGGGCGGAAACTTATCGGCGCACTCGTTATGCGGGACATCTTCGCCCGCGTGCCGCACAGGGATGGGCCTGCACTCAGGACGCTCCGAGGGCTCGGATGATACGGGGGGAGCCAATCCCTACCCAACCCTTCTGGCTTGGGCTCTCTGTTTGCCACGGGTTCCTGCTCACTGGATGGTCGTGTCTGAGCCTTGGGCTTCGCACGCTCACGGGATGCGTTGCGTTCATAGGCATCAATCCCCTCTTTGATAGCGACTGCGACCACCACGGAGCCAATCACAATAACTGCTCCAGTGACAACGGCCGGAGACGCGAGCAGGCAGATCCCGATGCCCCCCAGCGTCGCGGCGGCTGCGGGCGCAGAGGCGACTGCGCATCTTCCCGTGACATCGCGAAACATAACTCTGTCGTGATCGAGCGCGTGAAAGCACCGCTCCGCCAGGACAGGCCATTCGTTGGAGGCTTCTCGCACCACGCAATGCCCGTCGTCCGTCCAGGGGTACTGAGCTGCCCGCTGAAGGGTGGCGAATCTCGGGCTCGGATCCTCCCTCGCTCACGGACTTGGATTCGTCGTTGCGCAAGCCGAGAGAGCGCTCAGGAGCGCGATGCATGTTCGGTGAAGCATGGCGATGTCCTTACGAGAGAGGGGCTGTCGGCCACGCTTGACAGCGGGAGCGCTCGGAGCACGCCCGAGTCTGGCAGCGCGCCCCCTGGAGCGCCAGAGTCAGCGGTACTCCTCTGCCGCTTTGTTCTCGCCCGTTCCCTTCAACACTGCCCCTATCCTTCTTCTATGCTCACTGAACGCCCTGGGGGCAAAAGGAGCAAGCGATGCCGAACCGAGATTTCCCAAGCCGTCTGCTGAGCGGGATGGTGTTCCTGGCCTGCCTGGTGAGCTGTACGGAGGACCCCAAAAAAGAAGTCGAGGATCCCTGCCAGCGCAACCCCACCCCCTGCGCCCCGGCCGAGGCGAGGATGGCCGCGGGCTGGGCCCACTCCCTGGCCCTGAGCGACGACGGCACGGTGTGGGCCTGGGGCAGCAACGCGGGCGGGCAACTCGGCAATTGGAGCGAAACGTATCGAGATACCCCCGCGTCCATCTCCGGGCTCACCGGGATGGTGGCCGTGAAGGCCGGAGCGGAGCACTCCCTCGCCCTGAAGGGGGATGGCACGGTGTGGGCCTGGGGCTGGAACGCCTCGGGCCAGCTCGGCAACGGGACGACCCAGGCCAGCCTCGAGCCGGTGCGGGTACTCCTCCCCGCTTCCCCGGAGGTAGTCGCCCTGGCTGCCGGGGACACCTATGCGCTCGCCCTGCGCAGCGACGGCACGGTGTGGGCCTGGGGCGGCAATCAAAGCGGGCAGCTGGGCACCGGGACGGACGCCTTCCGGGCACACCCGGAGCCGATCCCCGGTCTCTCCGGGGTGAAGACGGTGAGCGCCGGCCCCGGGCACGCGCTGGCGTTGCACACAGACGGCTCCGTGTCAGCCTGGGGCAGCAACACCTTGGGGCAGCTCGGGGACGGGACGACGGAGCTTCGGCGGCTTCCGGCGCCCGTTCTCCAACTCACCGAGGTGGTGGCGGTGGCCGCCGGGGGCGACCACTCGCTGGCGGTGCGCCAGGACGGAACGGTGTGGGCCTGGGGAAGCAACAGCTTGGGCCAGTTGGGCACCGGGACGACCGAGCCCGCACGCACCCCGGTGCTCGTCACCGGCCTGCCCGCGGTGGCGGCGGTGGCCGCCGGCGCTCGCCACTCCCTGGCGCTCGGCCAGGACGGCACGGTATGGGCCTGGGGCGACAACACGTCCGGCCAGCTCGGCAACGGGACGGACACGCAGAGCCTCACGCCGGTGCAGGTCGCTGTGCTCGGCGCCGAGGGAAGCCGGGTGGTGGCGGTGGCCGCCGGGGGTTCTCACAGCCTGGCGTGGGTCGACGGGGAACCCGCGGTACGCGCCTGGGGGTGGAACGAATACGGCCAGCTCGGCGATGGGCGCGCGCCTCATGCCTCCAGGCCGGTGGCGCCTTCCGGCCTGACGGACGCCCGGGCCCTGGCGGCAGGGCTCGTCCACTCCCTGGCCGTGCGCAGTGACGGCACCGCGTGGGCCTGGGGATACAACGGCAATGGACAGCTGGGGGATAACACGCGGACCCACCGGACGGCGCCCGTCCAGGTGACGGGGCTCACCGGGGTGACGGCGGTGGCGGCAGGCGGCCTCCACTCCCTGGCCGTCCGCGACGACCAGACGGTGTGGACCTGGGGCAACAACCGCTATGGCCAGCTCGGCGATGGGACGACGATCAGCCGGACCGTGCCGACGCTGGTGGACGGACTCTTCCCGGTGAGTGCCGTGGCCGCGGGCGCTCAACACTCCCTGGCGCTGCGCAGCTCGAAAGGCACGGTGTGGGCCTGGGGCGACAACGGGTCCGGCCGGCTCGGCGACGGGACGACGGCCAGCCGGCCCACGCCCGTCCAGGTGAAGGACCTCCTCGACATGCGCGCCG
>DASVVJ010000443.1:0-2233 GCA_036389955.1 Myxococcaceae bacterium | reverse complement strand
GCCTGCGGATGCCCGCGATGCCGGTGGACAGTCACCACTACCGGGTGGCGGTGCGCCTGGGCCGCGTCTCTCCGCGGGTTCCCGTGGGCCCCTCGCATGCGGTGCTCGCGGCGCTGCTGCCTGCCGGCTGGGACGCGCAGCAGGTGTATGACCACCACGAGGTGCTGATGCTGCATGGCAAGCGCTGCTGTTTTCCCCAGTCCCCCGCGTGCGAGCGCTGCCCCGTGCTGCACCTGTGTCCCTACGGTCAGGAGCGGCTGGCGGCACGAGACTGATCAGATAGGGTGACCTGACCGTGACACAGGGTGGGCTGACGGACCCGGTGGCCTTGTGGCATGGTGCGCGGGCTGTCCATCGCGGTCTGGAGGGGAAAATGATTCTCGTGACGGGTGCCACGGGCACCATCGGTTCTTCGACGGTCAAGGCGCTGAAGGCCAAGGGCGCGCGCTTCAAGGTCGCCGTACGCAACCCGGAGAAGGCCAAGGACCTGGGCGTCGAGACGGTCGCCTTTGACTTCGACAAGCCCGAGACGTTTGGTCCGGCGCTCCAGGGAGTGGAGAAGCTCTTCCTGCTGACGCCCACGTCCGACAAGCAGGACCAGCACGCCAAGAGCCTGGTGGACGCGGCGAAGAAGGCGGGCGTGAAGCACATCGTGAAGCTGTCGGTGATTGGCGTGGACAACGAGCCGGGCATCTACTTCGGGCGGATGCACAAGGCAGGCGAGAAGGCGATCAAGGACAGCGGCATCGCCTGGACGATGCTGCGGCCCACCTTCTTCACCGAGAACTTCGTCACCTTCTACGGTGTGGATCCGAAGAAGGACAGCACCGTGTACCTGCCGCACGGCCAGGCCAAGACGGTGTGGGTGGACCCGCGGGACGTGGGCGAGGTCGCCGCCGCGGTGCTCACCACGCCGGGGCACGAGGGCAAGGCGTACGACCTGACGGGCCCGGAGGCGCTGGACAATAACCAGGTGGTCTCCATCTTCAGCCAGGCGTTCGGCCACAAGTACAACTACGTGGACGTGCCCGAGGCCGCCGCGAGCAAGGCCATGTCGGACATGGGCATGCCCAAGAACATGGTGGATGGGATGATGGAGCTGAATAACATCATCAAGCAGGGCTGGGCGGCGGCGCCGGCCGATGGCGTGAAGCAGGTGCTCGGCCGGCCCGGGCGTACCGTCAAGGAGTACGCGACGGACTACGCGGCGGGTAAGCGCTAGACGCTGAGACACGGTGAGGGCCCGGTAACCCTCACCCCGGCCCTCTCCCGAAGGGAGAGGGAAGTTCGCTCCGGCCCTGGAATCTCTTCCGGGGCCGGAATGCCGGACGGAGGCGTGGATGACGCGCATGTGCCAGGACGACGTGGGGCGGTGCGACTTCATCGACGTGCTCGAGGAGGCCGTGCTGCGGCGCCGGCAGGTGGCCGTCGAGCTCCGAGGCGGAGCGTCCTTCACCGATCAGGTGGTGGATGTGGTGACGGAGCAGGGAGACGACTTCGCCGTCTTCCGCGCGCACCCCCGGGTTCCAGTGGGAGACATCCTGGCCGTCACCCGCGCGGAGCCGAACACCACACCTTGAGCGTGGCGCTGCCGGGTGTAGGGTGCGCGGCGGCATGAGCATCGATTTTTCCCCCGAGGCCCTGCAGTGCCACCGCGCCGACGCGCGGGAGGCCGAAGGCTACCGTGCGGCCCTGGGAGACAGCCGCGCGCAGTTCTTGCTGACGGATCCGCCGTATTGCCTGCTCACGCGCCGGCGCAAGGGCGGGGACGAGCGCGACCCACGCGCTCACAAGAAGATCGATCGCAACCCGATCGTCCGCTTCGAGACCGTGAAGGACTACCGCGCCTTCACCGAGGCGTGGATGAAGCAGGCGGTGTCCTGGCTCACACCCGAGGCCCGGCTGGTCATCTGGACGAACCTGCTGGGCAAGGAGCCCATCACCACGGTGGCGCGGGGGCTGGGTTACGCGCACCTGTTGGGCGAGTACACCTGGGGCAAGCGCACCACGGACAAGAACGCGAACGAGCAGTTGCTGCGGGTGTACGAGGTGGGGCTGGTCTTCTCGCGCACGCTCGCGCCCGAATTGGGGCTGGCGGATGCGCCCACCGTCTGGGCGGTGGTGGGCGGCTACGACGATGACGCGGAGGCGGAGCGCTGGGGCAATCACCCGCACCACAAGCCCTTCTCGGTGCTGGAGCCGCTGGTGCGGACCTACAGCCGGCCGGGAGACA
>DASVVJ010000442.1:0-8618 GCA_036389955.1 Myxococcaceae bacterium | reverse complement strand
TGGAAGGTCTGCTTACGGGCGCGGTTGGACTGGAAGCATTCCATCATCGGCTCCCGGCTGGTGGCTTGGAAGGACACCTGAACGGGGAGCGGCTCCGAGGGCAGATGCTTCATCAGCACCCCACGGAAAAGGCCCTCGTTGTCCGAGCCGGCACTGGAGCACTCCGCATCGGCTCCGAAGTCGATCTGGCCATCACCGTCATCATCTTCCCCGTTGGAGCACTGGGGTGGCTCGGCGGGATCCGCCTCATCCGTGTCGTTCTGATTCGCGCACCCGAGCTCCGAGGGCCAGTCGGTCAGCCCATCGCCATCGTCATCCGCGCCATTGGCGCACGCGGGAGCCTCGGCGGGGTCCGCCTCATCCACATCGGTCGGCGACGTACAGCCAGGATCAAACGGATAGTTGTCCAGCCCATCGCCATCGTCATCCCGCCCATTGGCGCACGCCGGGGCCTGACACCAGAAGGCGCCCGGTCCGTCAGGAACAGGTGAAGGGAGGCAGGAATAGGGATAGTGGCAGGACGCCCAGGAAATGGCCGGATCGCAGGGCGCTCCTCCGTAAATGATGAAGGACACATTCAGGTCCGTGTCCACCGGGCCTTCGGCGATCAGGAAGTGGGTGCCACGGTCCACATGGGTGTTGATCGCGTAGGCTTCTTGACCCAGTGGCGCCGAGCACACCACATCCGACCGCTCATGGGCGCACTGCGACCTGAGAGCGATCCCCGTCAGCCCCACTCCAGAAGCTCTGAGGTAGCCCCAGCTGGGGATGGAGAGGGACAGGACCCTGTCGCGCCGGGTCATCCGGTCGCAGGTCAGGAGTTCGTCATCCAACGAGCTGCCAAGGGGAAGGTGAACCTGGGACGCGGTCAGTTGCAGGGGCTCGGCGCAGCTCTCTCCACTGCCCTGCTCGGTGAGGCCCGCCCTGCTCGCGCAGCCCGGATCCGCGGGGTAGTCGTGCAGCCCATCAAGGTCGTCATCCACACCATTGGCGCACTCGGGGAGCACCGGGGGATCCGTCTCATCATCGTCATTCCTGGAGGCACAGCCCGGATCCGTGGGGTGATCCACCTGCCCGTCCCCATCGTCGTCGCTGGAGTTGGCGCAGGCCGGCGTCCGGCAGGCGGACCCTCCGCCCGCGGCAGGCAAACAGGCTTCGGGGAACATGCAGTGCAGCCACGAGACAGCAGGGTCGCAAGGAGCGCCCCACCCGAGACTCGCGTCCGGCCTGATGAACGCCTCTCCAGTGCCCTCGGCGATGAGGAAGTAGGTGCCAGGTTGCAGGTTGGACCACCAATTCAGCGTGTAGGAGCCGTCGTAGCAGAACTCCGTGGTCGCCGGATTCGAGCAGCTCTTTTGGAGGGCAATGCCCGTCAAGCCTCGGCTCTGCAATGAGAACGAGTGGGCATACGTCTGCAGGGTGAAGGACATGACCTGATCCGGCTTCGCGGCCGTGGGCTGGCAGGACAGGCTCAGATCGTCGGCGGCCCCAGCGAACGAGAGCTGCGTCAACGCGCGGAGCTCGCGGGGCTCCACGCAGCTATCGCCCAGGCCGTCCTCCGCGAGCTGGCCCCGGCCCAGGCAGTAGGGGTCGGCAGGCCAGTCCACCCGTCCATCGCCATCATCATCCAGGCCGTTGGAGCACGCAGGCGGCACCGGGGGATCCTGCTCGTCGTTGTCCCCGCGCTCCGTGCACCCGGGCTCCTGGGGGAAGTCCACCGAACCATCACCATCGTTGTCCACACCGTCGTTGCACGCGCTGGGGACACAGCGGTACTGCCCATCGTCCTGCTCCAGGCAACTGCCGTACTCGCACACGATGTGGGTGGAGTTGACGTCACAGAGCGCCCCGGTTCCCAGGCGAGCCCAGACGATGGTTGGGAATGAATAGGGGTAGTTGCTCGCGACAAAGACTCGCGCGTCCGCCGACAACGGCCCCGCCTCGAGAACGTCGTATCGAAGCACGTGATCCGGCCAGGCGCAGTAGGCCTGAGCACCACCGGCACAGCCATCCGCGATTTCAAAGCCGTAGAAGTAATAGGCGCCCGGCCGTTCGAGCCGGATGCGATTCACCGGACCGTCAAACGGCAGCTGGTACCAAGCCCCCGAGCCTCCGCAATATGTACTCGCTCCGGGAGCGTAGATGGGCTTGCCTGGCAGGCCCAGCCAGGAAGGCAAGGGCTGGCTGCAGGTTCCCGTCCCCGGCGGAAACACCTGCACGCTTCGCTGCGCCGTACTCTGTAGCCCCGCCCCATCCGTCACCTGGGCGGTCACCAGCGTGGTGCCTGCCGTGGCCGGCGTGTAATACGCCACCGCCTGAGCCGTCGTGGTGTTGTAGTCCCCGGTCGACTGCCACTGTTGGAGGATCGTGCCGTCTGCCCGGAAGTCGTACGCCTGGAGGTGGCTGTTGTCACTGAAGTCGACGCTCATCGAGACCTCAGTCCCCGCGATCATGAAGACCGGCAGGTACTGGGTGTTCTGGAACGAAGCCACCGGCGGCTCCTGATCCACGCCTACTTCATAGGTCTGCGTGCTTTGAGAGTGCTGCCCGGTGGTGTCCGTGGCCTCCACGGTCACCTGCAGCGAACTGCCGCTCGGTGACGGGCGCCTGACGGGGCAGGACTCATAGGAGGCAGCGCAGGAACTACCGGAGCAGTTCCAGACCTCGGCTCCATTGAGCTTCAGCTTGACGCTGGAGACGCCGAGCTCGTCCGTCGCGGTGTAACACACGCGGAAGGGCCGCCCGCCGAACAAGGGCTCGGGGGTGGCTCGAACCTGAACCTGCGGGGGCAGATCCGGCACGACGGGGTAAGCCGTCGAAACGGTCCGGGTCTGCCCGCGAGAGTCCGTGGCCTCCGCGCTGAGCACCAACTCGGAGACATTCGGCGTGGTCTGACTGAAGCACCTGCTCCAGCAATCGCCGTTGCAGCTCCACAGCTGCTCAGTGCCAACGCGCAGGCGCGCACTGGCCACTCGGACGTCGTCCGACATGCTGATGCACGCGGTATAGGGCTGACCGACCACCAGGCGGGTGTTGGTCGGCCAGATATAAGTACTCACGGTAGGCGGAACGTCCGGAACCACAGTCACCGTTCTCTGAGCCCGGCCCTCTCTTCCGAGGTGATCCGTGGCGATGGCCTCGAAGAGGACCGGGCCCACGCTGGCGCTTGGGAACGTATACGACACGTTCCACGTCCCAGACGTCATCGTGGAGGCATGCTCGGCCCCATTGACCAACAGGCGCAGCGACCGGATCTGGTGTCCAGGTGGGAACGACGGACTCACGGAGATGGTCCAAGTCGAACCCTCCACGGCGGAAGTGGGGAGGTAGGAGAAATAAACCGTCGGAGCCAGATCATCCCGAAGGACGGTGTACGTCTTCTCCAACCGGGTCTGCCGTCCGGCTGCATCCTCGGCGATGGCCACCAGGGTCTGCTGCGTTCCCACAACCTCTTCTGGCAGAACGAAGGATGGATACGCGTATTGCCACCCTGACCCAGCGGTGGCGTTGCTGGCGACGGTGACTCCATTCCTCTCCAGGCGCAGGGTGCAATCGCTGTAGCAGTAGGCGTCAATCCTGAAGGTGTTGAGGTAGGGCGGCCCGTACAACACCGTGGGCAACCCCGACACGTTGCTCGGCAGAGACGTGGGCAGCTTCAGCACCGTGATGGACACGGATGCCGTCTGTGTCCGGCCCGCGGCATCCATGAGCACGACCTCCAGGGGCGCGGCCGTGTCCGCCGCCACCACCGGCAGGCGCACGTACCCCTCGACGCGGTAGCCATAGTAGGGGGCGAGCATTCCCAGATCCTGGCCGGCCCAGCGCACCGAGGCCGTGACAGGGGCTACGGCCCCCGAGAAGTTCGCAGCAACGTACGCGACAGCCCCGGAGTGGTACGCGTTGCCAGAATAGGGGTAGGACATGGAGAGGCTGAGTTCTGGCAGGTTCGACGGCGCAGAGACCCTGACGAGGTGCGGAGCCGAGAGGGTCTCGGCACCCGCCGCCGTCCGGGCCTTGACCTGGAACGCCAGCGTCCGGCCGATCGGCGCCTGCAGGGGCACACGGTAGCGCCCTGGCGCCGTGCCCTCGTCCAGGCGGCCCAGCACCTGACCATCCATGAGCAGCTCGGCGGTATCCACTCCGGCTCCCGCTACCCGCGAGGAGAGTTCCACCCAGGCGCCTGCCTCCACGGTGGAGGCTGCCGGCAACAGCCGGGCCGAGGGGCTCACCGCCCCCGCCGGCAGGGAGAAGACCTTCACGCCGGACAGCCCGTCCGCGACGACGATGTGCCCGGCGGCCACCACCGCATCATCGGCGCGAGGCGCGGACAGCCTGCCCAGCAGGACGGGCGCGTCCGGCTGCGAGACATTCCACAGCTCGACGCCCGCCGCGCCCTCGCTCACCAGGGCCAGCCGTCCCGTCAGCCTCACGCGCCGTACAGGCCCCGCCGTGGGCAACGAGGCTCTCAGCACGGGCGCGCTCGGGACGCTGAGGTCCACCACTGCCAGGCCCGAAGGTCCGCCCAGCAGCGCCAGCGTTCCATCCACCGCCACCGCGTCCGTGTGAACCGCGGGAATCAGCGCGCCCTGCCGCAGCGTGCCCGCGGCATCCACCTGCACCACCGCCGCGCCCGCGCGTCCCAGTGCCACCACCGCCTTCGCCTCGTCTCCCGCCACGTCGAGGGTGGCCAGACCCAGCAGCAGCGAGACCTGCTGCTCCACCGCCGGCAGTCCCACCGAGGACACAGCGCCACCTGACACAGCCCACAGCCTCCGCGGGGAGACGGTGAAGCGCTCCACGTTGCCGAGCGCCGCCAGCCGGGTCGAGGCCGTACTGTCATAAGAGAGGGTTCCACTCACCTGCTCCACGTAGCCCGCGAGGGTCGTGCCATTCAGGGTGAACACCTGCTCACCCATGCGCTCCACCTGCTTCAGGGACAGGCCTGTCACGGGCTGAGAGACACGGACTGGGTGCGCGGGGTCATCCACCGCCACCCGCTGAACGCCCGCCAGCCCCGCCGCCACCAGCACACCCCTCCGGAAAGGCGCAAGCGTCCGGGGCGCGTCATCCAGGGCCAGGCTTCCCAGCGGAGTGCTCAAGGCACTGCCCGTCGCCCCCGAGGGAGGCAGCCGGCGCACGGAAATGCCCTCCGCCGTCGTGGCGAGCAGCAGTCCTCCGGAGACCTCGATTGCACGGGCTGGGAACGACTCGGTGGCGATGACCTGTGCCGCGCCAGGATTGCGGACGTCCACCCACCGCACCTTGTCGTCGGTGCAGGAGAGCCAGGCGAGCCCGTCGGCCACGGCCATGGCGCGGACCCCGGCGGGCAGCGGCAGTTCTTGAGCCAGGCCCAGGCTGTCTCCCTGGCGTACCAGCACGGCGAGGGAGCGATCCGTTCCCACCAGCAGCCGCCTGTCGTTCCACCGAGCCGTCCGCAGGATCCCCTGGGGATTCGTGAGCGACAGCTGCCCATGCTGCCCGTTGCTCAGGCGGGCACTGACCGCCAGACCGTAATAATAGTTGTAGGCGACGCCGTCGGCCGTGCCTTCCGTGGCCGGCTCCGTTGAATAGGCATAGCTCTTCAAGACGGGCGCGGAGGGCTGCTCCAGATCGAGCTCGTAGAGATACTCTGACATCGCTGCCGCCCGGGCGTAGAACCTGTCGCCCGCCACGACACTGGCGAAGTGACCCGCGATCGCGCCACGCATCTGCGGCTGCGCCGGATCCGCGACGTTGACGACACGCAAGCCCTGCCCCGGCAGCACGAGCACTGCCCACTCCCCTCGAACCGCCAGCGAGGTGGGCGCCAGCTCCGTCGCGAGGAAGCCCACCGGCTCGATCGTGGGGCTCGCGCCCCGCCGCAGCCGGCCCACGGCCAGTCCACCCGGCGTCGTCGCATAAACGAGATCCCCGCGCAGCATCAGCCGCTCGGCCCCCGCGAAGATCCCCGCTACCACGATGCCAGGCTCGGGCAGCACCGGAGCCACCACGGCCCGCGTCACGCGGCTCACCGCCACGTTGCCCGCCTCGTCCCGGGCCGTGGCGACGATCTCCAGCGCCGTGCCCACCGGCGTGCTCGCGGGCACGGTGAACTCCAGCCGCCCTCCTCCACTGGCCAGCTCGGCGTTCGCCAGCAGCGCCTTGATCGACCAGGACTCGAGCTCTCCCGCATCCGTCGCGGTCGCGGTGGCTCTCACACGGCCGCCCGCCGTCACCACGGCGCCAGAAGGGTCCACCGTGAGGCTCACCACCGGTGGCGTCAGATCATCCACCACCGTCAGTGGCAGGAGCGCGGCGGCGGACTCCCGGCCCTGGGCATCCACCGCCACCGCCTCCACGGTGATGCCGCGCGAACCCGTGCCTACCGGCATTCGCAGCACCGCCTCATAGGGCGCGAAGCCCAGACGCTGCTGCTCCTCGCCATCCACGCGGAAGCGCACCTCGGTCCCAGGAGTAGGCGGCGTCAGCGTCGCCCGGACGCGCACCGCCGTGCCTTCGAGGATGGGGCCGCTGCCCACCCGGGCCAGCGTTACCGTGGGGGCCGCCGTGCCCGTTGCCGCCCTCACCCACACCATGGCCTGCACGGGCGCCCCTCGGCGGCCCTGCGTGTCCAGCGCCACCGCGCTCACCGTCACCGCGGTGTCAGCGGAGACCACCGGAGCCCTGGGCCTCCAGGAGAGCATCGGCGCCTCCGCGAGGCCCAGCACCGTTCCGTCCAGCGTGTACTCGACCGCAGCCACCCGCGCGGGATCCGTGGGCACCGCCGCCACCGGGAAGGTGGCTCCCGAGGGCACCTCGGTCCACGTCTGCAGCGCCGCCAGCGCCGGTCCGGTCCCATCGTCCTCGAGCGTCACCGTTGCCTGGGCGAGCGCTTCATGACCCGCCAGATCCACCACCCTCAAGGCCACCTGCGCCGAGGCCCCGCCGCTCGGCAGATCCACGAACTCCGGCAGCCGTCCCTTCAGCACCTGGACGACGGTGCCCTGCACGCGCAGCTCCGCCGTGTACCCATCCCGGGGATCCGACAGCCCCTGCACGCTGGCCACCACGGGCACCCGCGCTCCCGGGGCCGCCGAGGGTGGCAGCTCCAGGTGCACCGTGGGGGCGCCCATGCTCCTGCGCAGTCCCATGCGGGACACGCGGCCTGGCTCCGCTGAGACGATGCGGCCCTCTCCCATGGCCACTTTGCCCGCCAGCCCCGGGTAGTACCCGGCCGTCGCGGGGACTTCACGCGCGTCCACCACCGACAAGCCGTTGGCCGTGCCCGCCAGCAGCCACGGGCCCGGGCCCTCGGCAGCGAGGGCCGCGCCGGGCAGCCGTGCCTCACCTCGCAGTGTCAGGGCCGCTCCGTCGAGGAGGAAGCAGCGCGCCGTGGCGCCTACCACGCACCGGCGGCCACCCGCGAGCGCGGCCACTCCCACCGCCGCATCCGCGGGCGCCGAGGCCACCAGGGCCGGAGCATGCGGCACGCTCGCGTCCACCTCGTGCAACGTGCCGCCCGACAAGACCGACAGATGAGCGCCGTCCGCGGACACCCCGAGCACCTCGCCCAGGGGGAGCCGTGAGGCGAGCTGTCCGTCGCTGCTCCACAGCTCGAGGCCCTCGTCTGTGCCCACCGCCAGGCCCGAGGGGATCGCCTCCAGGGCGCGCGGGCTCCGCCGCAGGGAGAACGAGTCCACCGTCTCCAGGGAGGGCACTGACAGCAGCTCCACCCGGCCCCGGCCGCTGGCGCGCAGCGCGACCACCGCGCGTCCCCGCTCGAATGCCACCGCCACCGCGGTGCCCTGCAGCGAGCGCTCGGCCGTGAGCGCCTGCGTGGCCGCGTTCCGGAGCTCGAGCCGCGTGTGCCCACCGCTCAGATCCCTGGCCACCAACACCCACGCCCCCTGGGTGGCCAGGTCCACCACGGGCTCCTCCGCCGCCGGGGTGGAGACCGCTGGACCGCTGGCGAAGGCCGTCAGCGCGCCCTGCCGCTCCACTGGGAAGACTCCGCCATCGAACGCATCCATGCGGGCGGATACGCGCACGGGCGCCGCCTCCGGCCCGAGCGGCAGGGTGTAAACCCCGGTGGCTCCAGGCGGCAGGGGCACCTCGTTCACGTGGACCGCGAACCCCACGGGGACTCCGCCATCCTGCGCCCCCACCTGGAGCGTGGAGCCGCCCAACAGCGCGGGCCCCTCCGGGTTCATGTCCAGCGCCGCAGGGCCCGGCAGCCGTCCATCGTCCAGGATCGTCACCTCGAACTGTGAGGGGACGCTCTCACGCCCCAGGCGATCCACCGCCGAGGCACGGACTGCCACCCTTTGAAAGGGCGGTGGGACTCGCGGCGCGCGCAAACTGGCCTCCCACGGGGGCTGCGAGAGCGTCACCGCCTCCGATCCCAGCCCCAAACGCACGCTGGTGATCGCGACCTCCGAGTGCACGCGCGCTCTCACCGTCACCCAGGTTCCTTCGGTGACGTTGGAGGGACTGAGCGCCTCGAGCTGGACATAGGGGCGCGCAGTCGAGGGCGGTGCCACCGTCACCGTCAGGCTGGCCTGGCGCTGGTTGCCGTGGCTGTCGCGCGCGCGGGCCTGGAGCACCCGGGTGCCCGCCGCGCTCACCGTGGGAACATTCCA
>DASVVJ010000441.1:0-9735 GCA_036389955.1 Myxococcaceae bacterium | reverse complement strand
TCAGCCCTACAATCGCCCATCCCGCCCCGCGCCAACCGGAGCATGTGACGCAATTGCCGAGGGCTTATTCACTCCCCGTCATTCAGGCCGTGCGATTCCCGGGTGAGCAGAGGTAGGCACGAGCTGCTCAGCGGTGGACAGCAGTGAGCGCACCAGCGCCTGTAGCTCCCGGGGCATGAACGGCTTCTCGACCATGGGGTTCTTGAGCTGGCCGAGGAACTCACGGGCCTTGGGCGTGAAGGCGCCGCCCGTGAGGAACACCATCCGCGCCGCCTGCCCGGGAGCAGTTCGCGTCAGCGCGTCATGAAGGTCCATGCCGCTCATCTCCGGCATCATCAGATCGCAGAGGATGAGGTCGAACTGTTCCCCGGCCGAGAGCCGCGAGTGCGCCTCGCGCGCGCTCGTCAGCGTCACCACCTCGTGCTCGCGCTGCAGCGCCCGGCGGATGGCCTGGCTGACCATCGGCTCGTCGTCCACGACGAGAATGCGCCCGCGCCGGCCCGGGGCCCGCTGGGGCTCGGGCTGAGGCTCCTGCCGGGCGGGCACGTAGGGCGCGGCCGCGGTGGGCAGGATGACGCGGAACACACTGCCGTGCCCCACCTGGCTCTCCACCTCCAGCTGCCCGCTCATGCCCTGGATGATGTCCCGGCAGATGGACAGGCCCAGCCCCGTGCCTACCCCGGCCGGCTTGGTGGTGAAGAACGGCTCGAAGACGCGCTGGAGCCGCTCCGCGGGAATGCCCGTGCCGGTGTCATGCACCTCGATCACCACCTGCCCATTCACGGGCCGGGTGACGACGCGCACCTCGTTGCTCTCCACCGCGCCCTCGGGAATGGCCTGGGCCGCGTTGACCAGCAGGTTCACGAAGACCTGCCCGAGCTGTCCCTCGTTGCCCTGCACCGAGAGCGGCTCGCGGTAGTCGCGCACCAGCCGCGCGCGGTGGCGCAGCTCGTTGCCCGCCAGGCGCAGCGCGGACTCCAGCACCCGGTGCACCTCCAGCGGCACCAGCGGCGCCTGCCGGTCACTGAAGGAGAACATCCGCAGCTGCTGGACGATCTCCCTCGCCCGCGAGGCACCCACCTGCGCATCTCCCACCAGCTCGTGCACGTCCTTCTGCTCCGTGGCCGAGAGCGTCAGCCGCGGCAGCACCTCGGCCTCCAGCGTGTGCAGGTTGGCGACCACGTAGGCCAGCGGGTTGTTGATGTCGTGGGCAATCATCCCCGCCAGCATCCCCAGCGAGGCCATGCGGTCGGCCAGCACCAGCCGGCCCTCCATCTGCTTTCGCTCGGTCAGGTCCCTCAGGATGTTCACCGCGCACAGCTGCCCGTCGAACATCACCGGCAGCCGCGCCATCTCCATGGGCACGGGCTCGCCGGACTTGCGCACCAGGCGCATCTCCCGCGGCGGCATCGGGTCCGTCGTCTTCAGAATGCCGGGCAGGTCCCGCAGCAGCGCCTCCAGGTCCTCCGGGTGCAGGTAGGACTCCAGGGCGTCCACCGCGTGCTGCTTCATCAGCTCCTCGGCCGACTCGCATTGGATCAGCCGCAGGAACGCGGGGCTCGCGTAAATGATGCGGCCCTTGTCCGTGACGCAGAAGCCCTCGGGCAGCTGCTCGATGAGGGCGCGGAAGCTCTCCTGGGAGCGGCGCAGCGTCTGCAGCGTGCGCGAGTGCTGAACCGTGTAACGGATAGAGCGCTGCAACAACTCCGGGGTGAGCTGAGACTTGACCAGGAAGTCCGCCGCGCCCGCCTCCAGTGCCTCCCGGTCCACCTCGTCATTGCTCATGCCCGTCAGCAGGATGACGGGCAGGCAGACTCCGCGCTCGCGTGCCTGCCGCAGCACCTCCAGCCCCGTGTAGGCCCCCAGCCGGTAATCCAGCAGACACACGTCATGGCGGCCCGCCGCCATCGCCTCCAGCCCCTGCTCCGCGTCGTCCACCCACTCGAGCGTCATCTGCCCGGGGCTCAACGCCCGCAGCGCATCGCGCACCAGGACGAAGTCGTCCTCGTCGTCCTCGACGAGCAGGATGCGCACAGGAGTGGAGGCGGACACAGGCGTCATGGGCTGGCCGAGTGCGGGAGCTTCACCGTCTGCAGCCAGTGCTTGTCCAGCACCTTGACGACCTCGACCAGCCCTTCGAACGTGTCGGGCTTGGTGATGAAGCAGTTGGCTCCCAGGTCATAACTGCCGACGACATCCTCCTCGCGGCGCGAGGTGCTCAGGATGATGACGGGAATGCAGCGCAGCGCGGGGTTGGACTTGATGGTCTTCAGGGCCGTGCGCCCGTCCATGCGCGGCATGTTCAGGTCCAGCAGGATCAGCCCGGGAAGCGGCGCGTCCTCCGGCTTGCTGTAGCGGCCGCTGCGGTTGAGGTACTCCAGCAGTTCCTCGCCGTCCTCCACGCAGCGCAGCTCACTGGGCAACTGGCCCTTGCGCATCGCGTCCCGGGTGAGGTCGCGGTCGTCCTCGTCGTCATCGGCCATCAGAATGGTGATCGGAGCAGAGTATCGCATGGTGAAATCTAGAGGCTGGGGTGTTGCTCGAGAGGAAGGTGGATCAGGAAGGTGGAGCCCTGGCCTGGAGCGCTGCGCGCGGTCAGGGTGCCCCCGTGCCGCTCGACGATCTTGCGGCAGATGGCCAGGCCAATGCCCGTGCCCGCGTACTTGTTCTGCCCGTGCAGGCGCTGGAACAGATTGAAGAGCCGGTCGAGGTACTTCTCGTCGAAGCCGATGCCGTTGTCCTCGACCTTGAGCTCGCAGCGGCGGGCCGCCGCGTCCACCGTGCCCATCACGGAGATGTGGGGCGAGACCCCGTCCTTGCGGAACTTCAGGGCATTGCTGAGCAGGTTCTGCAGAAGCTGCCGCATCTGCGTGGGGTCTGCCTTCAGCGTGGGCAGCGCTCCCACCGTGACGGAGGCGCCCGCCTGCTCGATGGCCACCTCGAGGTCGCCCATCACCTCGCGCGCCACCAGCGAGAGGTCCACCAAAGTGAAGGGCTTGGCCTGGGAGCTCACCCGCGAGAACGCCAGCAGATCGTCGATCAGCCGGCGCATGCGGGTGGCGGCGCTCTGCATCCGCTCCAGGTAGTCGCGCGCCTCGGGGCTGAGCACGCCCTCGGTGCTGGACTTCAGCCGCTCGCCGAAGGACTGGATTTTCCGCAGCGGCTCCTGCAGGTCATGCGAGGCCACCGAGGCGAAGCTCTCCAGCTCGCGGTTGGACTGCTCCAGCTTGCGCAGGCTCTGCTCCAGGCGCAGCTGGGTGTTCTTCATGTCGGTGATGTCCGTGGAGATCAGCGTGAAGCCGACGATCTGCTCCCCCGAGCGGATGGGGCCCACCCGGGACTTGTACCACCCGCTTCCAATGTCGGGGGTGGTCTGGGTTTCATACTCCTCGGCCTGCCCCGTCGTGAGCACCCGGCGGAGAATCGCGCGGACCCGCTCGACGTCGTGCGGCATGATCATCTCGTAGAGGGGTCTGCCTCGCACAGACTCGACCGTGGTGTTCGCCGCGGTGAAGTTGATGTTGCGGATGCGCGCGTCGGCATCGCAGGTGACCATGATGCTCGAGGCCTGTTCGAACAGCGCCCGTAGCCCGAACTCGTCCGTCGCGGAGGCCCGGCGCAGGTCCATCTCGTTGGCCAGCTCGTTGAGCGCCCGGGCCATGGGGCTCAGCGGCCCCTCGGGCACCTGGCACCGCACGTTGGGCTCGTTGGCTCTCAGCCTTGCGACAAAGTGGAGCAATTGTTCCATTGCCACACCGCCGTCCGCTGACGTTCCGCTTTGGAGGAGATCCTTCAAGCACCCACCCCCCCGGCATGGGCTTCGATACCGGATGGCCCGCAGAATACACGATGTTCAAACTCAAACAGAGCACCTGCCCGGGGTGCATTAGGCCTTGCCTGCTGAGGCAGCCTCGACCCAGGGCCCCAGGGACATCCGCGAGCCTTGTGGGTCTGATCCGCACCTGATTAGGCTTGTCCGCCATGCCCGGGCCAGAGGAGACAGCGTCCATGCCAGCGGGGCTCGGCGGCGAGGATGCGGCCGAGCTCGAAGCCCTCAGTTCGCGCAGCGCTTACGACACCTTCCTCGCACTGGCGCAGGCCGTGGAGCCCCGTGCCGTGGAGGAGTGCCGGGCCGACATCGCGCTGGCCTACTACAACGTTAGACAAGGGGTGGACAGCGTGCTGGGCCAGGAGTCGGCCGTCAGCGGACTGCCCAACGTGCGGCTCGAGGAGCTGCACGCTCTGCCGCAGTTGGCGCAGGGGCTGGCGTTCGCCGCGCTCCAGGTGCACAAGGATTTGCGCGCCGCCGACTTCGGCCCCCTGTTCGAGCAGGCCCTGCACTCGCGGCGCAAGCTGCTCAAGGCCGCCGAGGCCCTCGCCGTGGCGGAGCTGCTCGCCGAATCGGATGTGGAGGCGCTGCTGAGCTCCGGCCGGCATGACGTCATCGAGGACTGTGTCTCACTGGCCGCCCTGCTCAAGCGCAACGCGGCGCGCATCGCCGGCCGCTCTCCGGTGACGTCGGAAGAGGTGACGGAGGCCGAGCAGCTCGCCTCACGGCTTCGGGGCATGCTCTCGCCGCAGGGAAGTGGACCTGGAAGCGGGCCTGCGCCCGCGCTGGTGGCCGCGGCGCTCCGGGACCGGTTCTGGACCCTGCTCAACCAGCGCCACGAGGTGCTGTGGCGATGTGGCGCGTGGCTCTTTGGCCGGGCGGTGGATGACCACGTTCCCCCGCTCCAGGCCCGGCACGTGCGCGCCAGGAAGGCCCCGGAGCCCCGCTCCGAGCGCGGCGCGGCACGGGCTGCCGTGTCCGCCCTGCCCTCGGGTGAGGCCCGCTCCCTCTCCTCGCAGGACGTGGCCCGCGCGGGCGGGCCGGATCCACGGAAGGTGCGGTTCATGATCCGCGTGGGCGCGGACCTGTCCAAACTGTAAAGCCCACCCTGGCGAGCGTTGCCAGAAGTGGGCTTCCTCTTCGCTTCGGGTTCTCCTGTCCGTTGAGCCGTGGGCTGCGGCTTCAACGGACAGGAGTCCGAATGGGGTTACCCCCGGCTACGGTGCTTCCTTCTCCACCTCGATCTTCTTCGTCTCGAGGATGGTGAACACCACGCGGCGGTTGTTCTCGCGGCCCTTGGCGGTCTTGTTGCTGTCCACCGGCTGCGTTTCGCCGTAGCCCACCGCCTCCAGCCTGTCGCCCGTGATGCCCTCCTGCTCGATGAGGCGCTGGCGCACGGTGTTGGCGCGGCGCTGCGACAGGTCCTGGTTGAACGCGTTGTCGCCCTGGCTGTCGGTGTGGCCCTCCACGCGCACCTTGGTGATGTGCGGGTTGGCGCGCAGCACCGCTCCCACCTGCTGCAGCAGCGGGAAGGACTTCGGCAGGATGACGTCCTTGTTGGTGGCGAAGTGCACCTTCTCGAGGATGATGATCTTCTCGCCCTCGACGAGCACCTTCACCTTGCCCTTGTCCGGGCAGCCGTCCGTGTCATCCACACCGTTGATGGTCTCCGGCTCGGTGGGGCACTTGTCGTTCCCGTCCACCACGCTGTCGCTGTCGTTGTCCGGATCCGGGCAGCCGTCCGTGTCCTTGAAGCCGTCCTTGTCCTCGGCCTCGTTCGGGCAGCGGTCCTTGTCGTCCGTCAGGCCGTCACCGTCCGTGTCCGGCGGCGGAGGCGGAGGCAGCTCATCCGGGCAGCCGTCCTCGTCCTCGAAGCCGTTCTTCGTCTCCGGCTCATTGGGGCAGCGGTCCTGTCCGTCCAGGATGCCGTCGCCATCGTTGTCCGGATCATTGCAGGCATCGTCATCCTGGAAGCCGTCCACGTCCTCCGGGCCCTGCGGGCACACCGGCGGCGGGGGCGGAGGCTCGACCCGGGCGGGCTTCTCTTCCTGCGTCCAGATGACGCCGGCGAACACCCGGAAGCCCGGCGTGCCGTAACCCCGGGTCAGACCCGGGCCAGCGCCCAGGTGCGCCGCCACCGCGTCCGTGAAGCGGTACTTGAGCGCGGCCAGCAGCTCCAGCGGACGCTCCTCGCTGTTGGCCTGCGTCAGGCCCAGCGCGCCCACCAGCGTGGCCTCGGCGGCCAGCCGGTGCTTGCCCAGCTCGAAGGGCACCTCGGTGCCAAGGCCGTAGGCCAGCTCGTTGCCCACGTTGAGGTTGTAGAGCCGCTCCTTGGGCTGCAGGTTGAAGCCCACGTTGGCCAGCACCCGCGTGCCTCCGTCGCTCACCCACTCGCCAGTGAGGCGTGGGTAGGCGGACACGCCCGTGTGGCCCAGGAAGTCCTTGCCTCCCGAGGTGGGCAGCAGCAGCGGCACCGCCACGCCCACGTGCAGGCCCCCGTCCGTGGTCAGCAGGTTCGCCTTGGGCACCAGCCGCAGGTCACCCACGCCCGTGGCGCTCACTCCCGCCACGAAGCCCGGCGCTGGGGGCGTGCCGGTGCCCGACTTCTGCGAGGTGATGGGCAGCGCCACACCCAGCTCGAAGCGGTCGAACAGGGCGATGGACCCCATCAGATCGAAGGTGAGCTGGTTCTTGACGATCTCGTAGATGAAGGTGTCGGTGCGCGGGTTGAGGAAGTGGAGCGGGTCCCTGGCGTAGTTGAAGGACAGGCCCAGGTTCCAGTCCAGGTGCTTGCCCACCTGGGAGCTGTGCACGCCCAGCACGTCGCGCAGGCCGGGGCCCGGCTTGTACTGCTGCACGTCGATGCCCTGGGAGCCCGGCCCCACGGTCTGAGCGCTGACGGGCATGGCCACCAGCACCAGGGCCAGCAGTCCGAGCACGCCCCACGCCCCCACCGCGCCCACCATGCCCTGGGAGGCACGGCGGCGGCGCAGCAGCGGCACGGCGAGCAGCAGCGCCAGCGGCAGCAGCGTCCCGGTGCCCGTGGAGGAGCAGCCGCGGCCCGCCACGGCCAGGTCGTCCGAGGAGTCGCGCGGGTTACCGCCGTACTCGGCCTCAGCACCGTCGCTCTCGCCGCCGTCGTCGGAGTCCACGTCGTTCGGATCCGACTCGGTGTCGTCCACGGCGCCATCAGCGTCCGCGTCCTCGGTGCCGTCCTTCAGACCGTCACCGTCCGTGTCCGGGTTGCGCGGGTCGGTGGTGGTGGACGGGTCTTCGTCCGGCTTGAAGTTCGGCGAGGTCTGGTCGGTGCCAGGCCCAGCCGTCTCGCGCGTGACACCGCGCTCGGTGCCGTCGTTGATGCCGTCGTTGTCGCTGTCCGGATCCAGCGCGTCGATGGTGCCGTCCTCATCCGTGTCCTCGAGGCCGTCATCGCCGTCCGGAACACCGTCGTCATCCGTGTCCGGATCATTCGGATCCAGGCCGCGGTCACGCTCGGTGGCGTCGTCGATGCCGTCGTTGTCGGAGTCCACCAGGCCCACGTTCACGGTGACCGTGACGGTGGTGTTGCCACCGTTGCCGTCAGACACCGTGTAGGTGAACGTCACCGTGCCCACGTAGCCAGGCGCGGGCGTGAACACCACGCCGGTGCCATTGGGCGCCACCTCGACCGTGCCACCGGTGGCCGGCTGCGTCACCGCCGTCACCGTCAGCGTGTCGCCGTCCGGATCGCTGTCATTGGTCAGCACGTTCAACGGCGTGGGGCCGCTGCCCGTGGGCACCGAGTAGGTGTCCGCCACGCCCGTGGGCGGGTCGTTCACCGGCGTCACCGTCACCGTCACCGTGCCCGTCGCCGTGCCGCCGTTGCCGTCGGACACCGTGTACGTGAAGGTGTCGGTGCCGTTGAAGTTGGGGTTGGGCGTGTAGCTCACCACGCCGTTGGTCAGCGTCACCGTGCCGTTGGCAGGCTGCGTCACCGCCGTCACCGTCAGCACATCGCCGGTGTCCGGGTCGGTGTCGTTGGCCAGCACGGGCACCGGCGTGGCCCCGCTGTCCTCGGCCACCGTCAGCGTGTCCGCCACCGCGGTGGGCGGGCTGTTGACGGCGGTCACGTTCACCGTGACCGTGACGGTGTCGGTGCCGCCGTTGCCGTCGGACACCGTGTACGTGAACGTCACCGGGCCCACGTAGCCCGGCGCGGGCGTGCAGCTCACCACGCCGTTGGTCAACGTCACCGTGCCGCCCGTGGCCGGCTGGGTCACCGCCGTCACCGTCAGCGTGTCGCCGTCCACGTCGGTGTCGTTGGCCAGCACGTTCAACGTCGTGGGGCCGCTGCCCGAGGGCACCGAGTAGGTGTCCGCCACGCCCGTGGGCGGGTCGTTTACCGCCGTCACGTTCACCGTCACGGTGGCCGTGTCGGTGCCGCCGTTGCCGTCGGACACCGTGTACGTGAAGGTCACCGGACCGTTGTAGTTGGGCGCCGGCGTGAAGCTCACCACCCCGTTGTTCAGCGTCACCGAGCCGCCCACCGCAGGCTGCGTCACCGCCGTCACCGTCAGCGTATCGCCGTCCAGGTCGGTGTCGTTGCCCAGCACGGGCACTGTCGCGGCTCCGCTGTCCTCCGCCACCGTCAGCGTGTCATTCACCGCATCGGGCGGATCGTTCACCGCCGTCACGTTCACCGTCACGGTGGCCGTGTCCGTGTCCGTGCCGTCGGAGATGGTGTACGTGAAGGTCACCGGGCCGTTGTAGTTGGGCGCCGGCGTGAAGCTCACCACCCCGTTGTTCAGCGTCACCGTGCCACCGGTGGCCGGCTGCGTCACCGCCGTCACCGTCAGCGCATTGCCGTCCGCGTCCGTGTCGTTGGCCAGCACGTCCAGCGGCGTAGCCCCGCTGTCCTCGGCCACCGTGAAGGTGTCGTTCACCGCATCGGGCGGGGTGTTGGGGCCTGCGGTCACGTTCACGGTGACCGTGACCGTGTCCGTGCCACCGTTGCCGTCGGACACCGTGTACGTGAACGTCACCGGACCGGTGAAGCCAGGCGCCGGCGTGAAGCTCACCACGCCGTTGTTCAGCGTCACCGTGCCACCGGTGGCCGGCTGCGTCACCGCCGTCACCGTCAGCGTATCTCCCGCGTCCGGGTCGGTGTCGTTGCCCAGCACGTTCAGCGGCGTGGGGCCGCTGCCCGAAGGCACCGCGAAGGTGTCCGCCACGCCCGTGGGCGGGTCGTTCACCGCCGTCACGTTCACCGTCACCGTGGCTGTGTCGGTGCCGCCGTTACCGTCGGACACCGGGTACGTGAAGGTCACCGGACCGTTGTAGTTGGGCGCCGGCGTGACGCTCACCACGCCGTTATTCAGCGTCACCGTGCCACCGGTGGCCGGCTGCGTCACCGCCGTCACCGTCAGCGTATCTCCCGCGTCCGGGTCGGTGTCGTTGCCCAGCACGTTCAGCGGCGTGGCTCCGCTGTCCTCGGCCACCGTGAAGGTGTCGTTCACCGCGTCCGGCGGAGTTTGACTCCCGAACACCGTCACCGTCACCGTGGCCGTGTCGGAGCCGCCGTTGCCGTCGGAAATCGTGTACGTGAACGTCGTCGAGCCGACGAAATTGGGCGCCGGCGTGAAGCTCACCACGCCGTTGTTCAGCGTCACCGTGCCGTTGGCCGGCTGCGTCACCGCCGTCACCGTCAGCGTATTGCCTTCCGGGTCGGTGTCGTTGGCCAGCACGTTGAGTACGTTGTTGGTGCTGTCCTCCACGACGGTGAAGGAGTCATCCACCGCGTTGGGCGCATCGTTCACCGCCGTCACGTTCACCGTCACGGTGGCCGTGTCCGTGCCACCGTTGCCGTCGGAGATGGTGTACGTGAAGGTCACCGGGCCGTTGTAGTTGGGCGCCGGCGTGAAGCTCAC
>DASVVJ010000440.1:0-9606 GCA_036389955.1 Myxococcaceae bacterium | reverse complement strand
CATCGTCGGCTCCTTTGGTGTTTTCCTGGCCACCCAGGGACTGCCCGCCGGAGCGTTGATCGCCTGGACTCTCACGGTCGTCGAGATCGCCGGTGGCCTGGCGCTTGCCGCTGGCCACTTCCGTAGGCCGTTGGCGATCTGGTTCGCCGTGGAACTCGTGGTGGGGATCGTCCTGGTGCACCGCCACGCAGGTTGGTTCGTGGTCGGTGCTGGCACGGGCGGCATGGAGTTCAGCGTGCTCTTGATCGTGACCTTCCTCGCGGTGGCTTGGCGAGGCGCGGGTACGTCTAATCCTCGAAGCTGAGTGGACCCGGAGCCTCGAGACTCGCCCCTTCCGGTGGTGCCCGACAAAACCTTTGAGTTCAGCTTTCCCCCCCACGCCGCTCACTTGAGAAGGGACATCCCGTGTCACGACCCCTCCGCATCTTCTTTGCAGTTCAGGCCTGCATGATCGCCACGCTCTTCTGTGGCTGCTCTGCGGATCCTCGCGAAACACCCAACGCACCCATGGAGGCGAGCAGCAGCCAGGCTGCGCTGAATTCTCCGGAGCTGGTCGTGTACGGGTGTCCTCCCGGCGCGGTGGGCGTCGTCGGCGCCACGTTCAAGGGGATTCCCGCCTACTGTCAGCCCTCCGGCGGCGGCTATTACCAGTGCGACGAGCTGGGCAATCGCTTCATGCGCGACGCCTACCAGCACCCCAACCTCGACAATGTCGTCACGGATCTGGCCGACGCGATGTGCCCGAATGCAGCGGCCATGCCCCAGTACAGCGTCTGGGGCCCGGGCTACCGGAACACCCAGGGCAAGGCGCCGCTGCCCGGCGATCTGGTCGTCTTTTCGGGAGAGATGAACGGCCTGGCGATCGCGCACGTTGCCGTGGTCACCGGCAAGGACGACAAGAACGTCTATTACATGCAGCAGAACATGAACGAGCCCACCGGCAGCACCGGCTGGGATGCCAGCAAGTCCTGGTTCTCGAAGTCCAAGGTGCTCTGCTGGATCCACCCCGAGCCGGTGGCGAGCACGCCGCCGTCGAATCCGCCCGACTGTGGCTGCTTCCATGGTGAGGGCGACTACTGCGGTCTGGCCATCGTCAACTACCAGGGGTGGTCCGGTTGCAGCGCTCAGGTCACGTCCCCGCTGAGCGACGACAACGTCTACCAGTGCAGCAACGGCGTCTTCAGCCTGAAGTCCACGTGCTCCAACTGCGTGTCTCAACGCTACACCGACGCGAAGGGCTACTGCGCGGAGGGCAACCCCTGCGGCCACGTCTTCCGTTACACGAATGGGACCTACTGCGGCTCCTCGACGGACAACGGCTTCTCTGGCGGCGAGGCGAACACGCTCTACACCTGCACGGACGGACTCGTGACCGCCACCGCCGCCTGCTCGGAAGGCTGCACGCCGCAGAAGGGCGGCTCCGACAAGTGTGACTGAGCGCACGGGATTTCAAACATCACCTGCATTGCGTACAGTGCCGCGCGTCCTGGGCGTTGGGGTCCAGGCCGGGAAGCGCCGCTCCTGTCGGGGGAGAGCGTAGGCGCTTCCGCTTCTCTCCTTCAGAGAGGTTCAACCGTGAAGCGATGGGTCTTGGCCATCACCGGCCTCGTCATGGCATGGGGGTCGGTGGCGAGCGCGAAGGACTTGCGAAGCGTGGAGAGCAACCGCGTGGCGTGGGCGGCCACGCGGGATACGGAGGAGCCGGACGTCAACTCCTACTACGGCGCGGATGCGCCGACGTTGACGGACATCTCCCTCACCTCGCCGCCGCTGCAGGTGTCGCCGACGGGAAGCTTCTCCTTCTCGTTCCAGCACCGCTACGCCTTCGAGGTGGACCAGGACCCGGTGACCAGCGCCTTCACCTACTATGACGGTGGCGTCATCGAGATCAGCACCGACCAGGGCGCGACGTGGACGGACATCGGAGCGCCCCTCTACGTCGGGGCGCTCACCACGGGCGGGCTGAACCCGCTGGAGGGCCGCCAGGCGGTGGCGGGCATCAGCACCGGTTATCCGGCCTGGCTGAATGCCACGATCAACCTGGGCACGGCCTACCAGGGGCAGACGGTGCAAGTGCGCTTTCGCATCGGCACCAACGTGGCCGTGGGCTCGGTGGGCTGGGACATCGACCACCTGGTCTTCAGCGGCGCGAGCAGACCGCCGGTGGCCAACGCGGGCCCGGACAATACGGTGGACGAGCGCACCATCGCGACGCTGAACGGCACCGGCTCGAACGATCCAGATGGCGATCCGCTGACGTACGCGTGGACGCAGACGGCGGGCCCGGTGGTGGTGCTGAATGGCCCCTACACCGCCTCGCCCACGTTTGGCGCTCCCGAGGTGCAGGGCGACACGGTGCTCACCTTTCAGCTCACGGTGAGCGACGGCACGCTGTCGGCCACGGATACGGTGAACATCACGGTGCACCACATGAACCGCCCGCCGGTGGTGGATGCCGGTCCGGACCAGACGGTGAGCGAGGGCACCCTGGTGCTGATGCAGGCCTTCAGCTCGGACCCGGATCCCCACTCCATTATCGTCCGTAACTGGACGCAGACCGCGGGCCCGCAGGTGACGCTGAATAACCCCAACATCGATCAGCCCACTTTCACCGCTCCGCAGGTGACCGCCGACACGGTGCTCACCTTCATCCTGGGGGTGCACGACGGTGAGCTGTACAACTCGGACACGGTGAGCATCACCATCCGCGATGTGGCGAACAACCCGCCGGTGGCCAACGCGGGCCCCGACCAGATGGTGGACGAGCGCAGCGCCGTCACGCTGGATGGCCGTGGCTCGAGCGATCCGGACGGCAACCCGCTGGCGTACACGTGGAGCCAGACGGCAGGCCCGGCAGTGGCGCTGAAAGGTGCCAACACGTCGCAGCCCACCTTCACCGCGCCAGAGGTGACGGCCAGCACCACGCTCACCTTCCAGCTCACGGTGAGCGACGGCACGCTGTCGGCCACGGACACGGTGAGTATCTCCGTGCGAGAGGTGAACCGAGCGCCAGTGGCCCATGCGGGCAACGACCAGACGGTGGACGAGCGCGGCAACGTGACGCTGGACGGCCGTGGCTCGGCTGATCCGGACGGCGCTGCGCTGACCTACGCATGGACGCAGACGGGAGGCGCCTCCGTGGCGCTGTCAGGTGGCACGACCGCTCAGCCGAGCTTCATCGCGCCCGAGGTGACGGCGAGCACGGCGCTCACCTTCCAGCTCACGGTGAGCGACGGCACGTTGTCGGCCTCGGACACGGTGGTCATCAACGTGCGCAATGTGAACCGGGCGCCCATGGCCAACGCAGGCCCGGACAACACGGTGGACGAGCGCGGCAACGTGACGCTGGAGGGCGCTGCCTCGTCTGATCCAGATGGGGACGCGCTGACGTACACGTGGAACCAGACGGGAGGCCCATCGGTGACGCTGAGCGGCGCCAACACCGCCTCGCCCACGTTCGGCGCGCCCGAGGTGACGGCCACCACGGTGCTCACTTTCCGCCTGACGGTGAGCGACAGCACGCTGTCGGCCACGGACACAGTGAGTATTACCGTGCGCAACGTGAACCGCGCGCCGGTGGTAGACGCAGGGGCGGACCAGACGGTGAACGAGCGTACCAGCGTGACGCTGGACGGCCGTGGCTCGTTTGACCCGGACTCGGGTACCACGCTGACGTACGCGTGGAGCCAGACAGGTGGCCCGCCAGTGACGCTGAGCGGCGCTAACACGGCGCAGCCCACTTTCACCGCGCTCGAGGTGACGGCGGCCACGACGCTCACTTTCCAGCTCACGGTGAGCGACGGCACGCTGTCGGCCTCGGACACGGTGGTCATCAGCGTGCGCAACGCGAACCGCGCGCCTACGGCCAACGCGGGCAACGATCAGACGGTGGACGAGCGCTCCACGGTGACACTGAACGGTGGCGGCGCGGATCCGGATGGGGACACGCTGACCTACACGTGGACCCAGCTGAGCGGCCCGGCGGTGACGCTGACGGGTGGCAACACCGCTCAGCCCACCTTCACGGCTCCCGAGGTGATTGGCAGCAGCGTCATCTCCTTCAGCCTGGTGGTGAGCGACGGGACGGACAGCAGCACGGCGGACAGGGTGGTCATCACCGTGCGCAACGTAAACCGCGCGCCCACGGTCAACGCGGGCAACGACCAGACGGTGGACGAGGGCGCCGCGGTGGCGCTGAGCGGCAGCGGCACGGATCCGGATGGGGACACGCTGAGCTACACGTGGACTCAGGCGGCGGGAACGCCGGCGGGGCTGTCGGGCGCCACCACGGCCCAGCCCAGCTTCACCGCGCCAAGCGTGACAGCGGACACGGTGCTCACGTTTCAGGTGACGGTGAGCGACGGCACACTGTCGGCCACGGACACGGTGAGCATCTCCGTGCGCAACGTGGCGCAGAACCGCGCGCCGGTGGCCAACGCGGGCCCGGACAATGCGGTGGACGAGAGCGCCTCGGTGACGCTGGAGGGCGGCGGCACGGACCCGGATGGCAACCCGCTGACGTACGCGTGGTCACAACTGTCCGGCCCGAACGTGGCGCTGACGGGTGGCAACACCGCCAATCCGACGTTCACCGCGCCGAGCGTGGCAACGGACACGGTGCTGATGTTCCAGCTCACGGTGAGCGACGGCACGCTGTCCCACTCGGACACGGTGAGCATCACGGTCCGCAACGAGGTGGCGAACCGTCCGCCCACGGCCAGTGCGGGCGCCGATCAGACGGTGGAGGAGGGGACCTCGGTGACGCTGAGCGGCAGTGGGACGGATCCTGACGGAGACGCGCTGACGTACGCGTGGACTCAGACGGCCGGCCCGGGCGTGGCGTTGAGCGACGCTGCCTCGGCGACAGCGAACTTCCCGGCGCCGGACGTGTCGGCCAACACGGTGCTCACGTTCTCACTGAAGGTGACGGATGCCCGGGGCCAGTTCTCCGAGGACAGCGTGTCCATCACGGTGACGGCGAAGACGGGTGGCGGCGGGGATGAGGGCGGCGGCTGCAGCTGTTCGTCGGACAGCTCCGCGGCCGGATCGCTGATGCCGCTGCTGATGATCGGCATGGCGCTGCTGGGACGCCGTCGGCAGTGGCTGCGTCAGTAGTCTGAGGGAAAGGGAGGCCCGGTGGTCTGACCACCCTGTCATCGAGGGTCAGGCTGCCCCTCCTTTGGCGCGCGCTTGCGCAGCACCTTGATGATCTCGTGCCAGCCGGCGGGCGGCTGCTTCAGCAGCGGCTTGTACTGCCCCTCCCACCACTGCTCGATGGCCTGCGTCTTCAGGTAGCAGCTGCCATTCTTCTTGCCCACGCTGACCCCTATTCCCGCGGAACAGAGGCTCTTGGCGAACTTGACGCGCCGCTCCTCGTATTTCACCACCTCGTCAAACTTCATGTTCAGGTGAAGGCCTGGAACCGGCTCGGAGGAGCTGAAACTCCAATTCTCATAGTCCTCGCGCCCGATGGTGCTGATCGGATCCTGGGCCTCCGCGTAGAATCCCACCAGGCCCTTCTCCGGATGGAACACCTTGATGCCCGTGGCGCTGAGCTCCTTGATGGTGCAGTAGCTATTGACCACGATGACCTGCTTGTTCCGGTAGACGCAGGATGGGACCCTGAATTGGCCCGGCCATATCCCGGTGCCCACGTACTCCAGCGGTGAGGACAGCGCGTCCGCCAACGCCTCTTCCAGTGGGTAGAGCGGTGTGCCGCTCGCCACGTCGGGAGTGTGCACGAACACCTCTCCGTTCCGCATGAGCACCCTCACCTCCATGCAGGGATAGACGGCGATCCACCTCTCTCCGCTCCGCTCCAGCGAAGTGGGCCCGTTGCCCGAGCAGGCGCGGGCCCAGTCGTTGGTGATGGCCAGCGCCTGCTCGCGCGTGCGGACCTTCACGTTCTCCTGGATCCAATTGGAAGGGAGCAGCCAGACCTTGAAGTGCAGCTCGTCCTCGGCTTGCTGGGTCCGCTTGTCCAGATACTTCTGCTCGACGAATGCCCGGAAGGGCTCGAGTTCCTCCCGGGTGAGGTAGCCCGCCTTTGTGGCCTCCGCGAACTTGAACTGGAGGTGGGGAACCTCGAAGCGCGCCTTGCCCTTAGCGGCGGTGGTGGAGGTCACCTCGATCGGCCGCGCCCCGAATGCCGCCGATTCCTCGAGCAGCTTCACCTTCGCGCCGACGAGCGGCTTCTGTGTGATGTACTCCACCGCCTCGACGGTGACCTGGACAGGCGACGCTGAGACGAGGGTTGCCACCAGAAGGGACGTGAGCATGGTGCCTCCGACGACGTGCTCCGGCGTTTCTTCAATTCTTATCCGCGCCGCGAGCGGACCAGGCGCTCGAGAGCATCGGCGGCGGAGTTGTCATGCTCGCTCTGGTGAAAGTGCACCTGCATGGCGGCCAGGGTGGAGCGCCATTGTGGCTCGCCGAGCAGCTCGTCCAGGTGCGCCACGAGTCCCTGGGACTTCAGCTTCTCGGGAGGGCGGACGATGCCCAGTCCCAGGCGTTTCACCAGCTGCGCCACGGCGGGCTGATCATAAGCCAGCGGCACCACCATCATCGGCACCCCGAAGTGAATGCTCTCCTTCACGGTGTTGAAGCCGCCGTGGGTGATGAGGGCGGCGGCACGCTGGAGCAACTGGAGCTGAGGGGCATACTTCACCGCGACCACGTTAGGTGCCAGCCCGTCGAAGCTCGTGGCTTCGTGGGTCGGGTTCACCGCGAAGACAAACTGCCACTGGGGTCGCGCTTTGGCTGCCGCGAGCACCGTGTGGAGCAGTTGCCGCTCCAGAGAACGGCTGTAGCCACCCATGCTGCCCATCGAGAAGAGGATGAGCGGCTTGTCCGCCGCCAGGCGTTCCCAGGGGAAGGCAGGCTCTGCGCGCTCGAGGTCGATGCTTGGGCCCACGAGGAGATAGCGTGGATCCACGCTCCCCTCAGGCATGATGAACTGACGGGGCGCGAGGATCATCTCCGGCAATCCGCGGATGAGGAACTCGGGAGCCGTTGCCAGCGCGTCGACGGGATAGCCGTAGCGGCGCGCCATCTGCTCGATGCGCGGGAGCATCCTTGGCGCGATCCCCAGCAGATTCGCTACCATGAATCCCGTGCGCATGGCCCCATCGCGCAGTCTCCGGGAAAGCGTGGTGTGGGGCTGTGCGAGGAAGGGATAGATCAATGGCTGGGGCAGGTTGGTGTTGAAGACGAGGGTTGGCACCTTGAGGCCGTGGGCCGCCAGTGCTGGATAGGGAAACTGCGGATCACACACCAGCAGATCCGCGCGCACCCGCTCGAAGAGGTCCTCGAGCGCACCTTCCGCCATGGCCTGGAGCGCGTTGTCAGCGCGCCGTACCCACGTCCGTATCTGGCGCAGCCGGTCTCGGAACCGGGTCGCCACGGAGGGTTGGAAGCTGCCCTCGGGAAACTGCTTCTCCAGCAGAGGGATGAACTCGGCTCCTTCGCTCGCCACCATCTCGCGGGCATCCGGCGGGCTCGCGTAGACCACTCGGTGGCCACGGCTGCGCAGCACCCGGGCGAGCTTCTGGGTGGGGTGGACATGGCCACGGGCCGGGTAGGGGGCGAAGAGGAAGGTTGCCATGGCACTCACTCGGGATGGGCCGCGAACCACTCGAAGAAAGTAGCCGGGGCGCCGGAAAGCCGCTGGAGCGTCTCTTCGATTACATCCTGGTTGCTCCAGAGGATGCCCTCCTCGCCATGCTTCTCCAAGCCCTGGGCAATGAAGTGGCACCAAAGCCCCTGTCCCCGGCTGGCGGCAAAGCCATACGAGCGGCAGGTCATGGGACGATGCGCGTAGACACTGCACGCTCCCGCTTTCGGATCCAGGAACGGACAGGTGTAGGGGCGCTTCGCGCCGGTGTGCTCCCACTCCGCTACCCGGGCTCGGATCTCCGCCTGGACCTCCGCAGGCAACCTTTTGAAGCCCTCCCAGAGCACAGCCCACTCCAGCGGGGTGATGGGCAGAGGGTCCGCCAGGTGGCGGCAGCAGTGATCGCAGCCCTTGCGGCAGGGCCACCAGGTGCGCTCCCCGGTAATAGCCGCCGCTCGCGTCTCCAGCCGCTGGTAGAGGTCCTCCAGCGCTTGCCGTTGTTCCTCGTTCACGGTCTCCACGGGGATTGACCTCAGCCCCGCTTCGGGAAGATGCCCACGTGCGTGGGCTGGAGCTTCTGGGAGCTCAGCGAGCGCACGTACGCGAGGAACTTGGCGATCAGCGGCCGGATGCAACGTTGCAGGGACACGGGTTTCCCCCCTCATGCAGTGGAAGGCTGCGTGCCAAGCATGCCCCAACGAGCGGCTTGGCGGTATGGGGGCTGTACGAGGACAACGTTCCCGCGTATCACCCGCTCTACACGACCATGGAGAGGCTGGAGAGATCATGGCGACGAATCCATCGCGTGCGAGCGGCCTGCAACCTCAACGCTTCGAACAGCTCATGCAGCAAGTCGGAAACCTGCTGGAGAGCTTTGGCGGGATTCTCGAGGGCGCATGCACGCTGGATCCCAAGAACCGCGCGCTCGACCACCTGCAGGAGATGCTGTCGGAGACCCGGCGCAAGTGGAGTGCCCAGCGCTTCCAGGTCGCGGTGCTGGCTCTGGTCAAGTCGGGCAAGTCTACACTCATCAACTCCTGGCTGGGACAGGAGTACCTGCCTGCCGCGAACACGCCGGAGACCTCGCGGATTGTCCGGGTTCGCCATGCCCAGGTTTCCAAAGGCGTGTTGCGGTCGAACGGCAAGGTGCTGAAGCGCGGTGCCGCCGAGACGAACCGCTACCTGCGTTTGCTCAACGAGAAGGGCCGGCAGGTCGAGGGCTCGCTCGAGGAAGACCTGGTGCTCGAAGCTCCGCTGGTAGCGCTGAAGGGGCGTCCGCTGGGGCAGCAGGCATTCGAGATCCTCGATACGCCTGGACCCAATGAGGCAGGGACACCCCGGCTCCAACAGAAAGTCGAGCAGGTCCTGAGCGAGGCGGACGTCATCGTCTACGTGCTCGACTACACGAAGCTGAAGACGGCTGAGGAGAGTTCCCTCTTCACGCTGCTCGAGGAGATGCGTCCGGAGCTTCTCCGCCGTTGTTCGGAGCGCTTGTTCTTCATCGTCAACAAGATCGATATGGAGAACCGGAACGGGCTGTCACCCGATGAGACCGCGGCATACGTGACGAAGCTCCTGCGCGGTCAGTTCCCCAGCCTCAAGCTCACCCAGGACCGGATCATCCCAGTCGCTGCCGAGCGCGCACTCCTCGCACGGATGGTTGCGCAGGGCCGCCCTTCTCAGGAGTCGTTGAAGGACTTCCGGCAGATCGTCTTCGGCCTGGCAATGGAAGAGGCGACGTTGAAGGAGTGCCAGGCACGAGCGCCCGTGCTACTCGCGAACAGCCGGGTGGCCGAGCTGGAAAAGGAGATCCTCGCTTTCATCTATGAGCATCGCGGCCGGCTGATGCTGCAGAGCTTCCTGGACGATCTGAGCCGCTATTGCCACCAACTCCACAATCATCTGGTGACAGTCTCGGCGACACTCAAGGAGGACCACGCAAAGCTCAGTCAGCGCAAGAAGGAGCTGGAAGTGGACCTGGCGAAGGTCACGGT
>DASVVJ010000439.1:0-24242 GCA_036389955.1 Myxococcaceae bacterium | reverse complement strand
ATCTGGGTGGAGTGGGAGGGGCCGCGCCAGTTCGCCCCATTCGGGCAGGACGCGAACGGCCCCTGGTGGGGCTTCCAGGCCTGGCGGGCGGAGCTGGACGCGCTGTTGCTGGAGCGGGCGCGCACGCTGGGGGTGGAGGTGCTTCAGCCCTGCCGGGCGCTCCGTCCGCTCCGGGGAGAGCACGGCGAGGTGGTGGGGGTGGAGACGGACGCGGGGCCGGTGCACGCGCGGGTGCTGATCGACGCGGCGGGCGGTGCGCACTGGCTGGCCCGCCAGCTCGACATTCCCCGGGTGGAGGCCTCTCCCAAGCTGGTGGCCACCTACGGTTATGTGGTGGAGCCCGAGGGTGCGCCGGGTGATGAGCCGCAGATCATCGCGGATGACGAAGGGTGGACGTGGACGGCCCGGGTGCGGCCCGGCGTGCGGCAGTGGACGCGGCTGACGCTGGATGGGCGGCCGGTGCCCGCCGGTTGGGTGCCGCCCGGGCTGAGCGAGCGGGCTCCGGTGGGGCGGGTGAAGGGCGCGGACGTCACCTGGCGCCGGGTGGCTGCTCCCGCTGGGCCCGGCTACCTCATGGTGGGGGATGCCGCCGCGGTGTTGGATCCTGCCTCCTCCCATGGGGTGCTCAAGGCGTTCATGTCCGGGATGATGGCGGGCCACGCGGTGGTGAGAGCCTCCTCCGGAGCGCTGCCGTGGCCCGTGGCCCTGGCGGGCTACTCGGACTGGGTCCGCCGCTGGTTCGAGCATGATGCAGCGCAGCTTCGCGAGCGCTACCGCCGCTTCCCCCGGTTCGGAGGCTGACACCTGCCACACCCGCAGTAGAGGGGGAGTAGCAGCTTGTTCGGGCGAAGGGACTCCTCGGGTAGAGTGCCCATACCTTGAGCATCGGCACCTCCCCCACCCAGTTCGGAAAGTATGAGTTAATGGAGCGGCTGGGCGCCGGGGGCATGGCCATCGTCTACCGCGCGCGCTTCACGGCCGCCCCCGGGGTCATCAAGCCCGTGGTCATCAAGCGTGTGCTGAGCCACTACGCCGAGGATCCGGACTTCGTGGAGATGTTCGTCCAGGAAGCGCGCATCTCGGTGGGGCTCAACCACGGCAACATCGTCCAGGTCTTCGACTTCGGGCAGGTGGACGGGGAGTACTTCCTCGCCATGGAGCTGGTGGAGGGCCAGCCCCTGTCGGCGGTGCTCAAGCGGGCCCAGGCCACGGGGCTCTCGAAGCTGCCGGCGCCGCTGGCGGTGCTGATCGCCATCGAGATGTGCAAGGGCCTGCACCACGCCCACACCCGCACGGACGAGGCTGGCCGCCCGCTGGGGCTCGTCCACCGGGACATCTCTCCGGACAACGTGCTCGTCAGCTACGAGGGCGAGGTGAAGATCTCCGACTTCGGCATCGCCAAGGCCCACCTCGCGGGCCGCCCGGTGACCGAGGCGGGCATGGTGAAGGGCAAGGTCCTCTACATGTCGCCCGAGCAGATGCGCGGCGAGCCGCTGGATGCCCGCTCGGACGTGTATGCGGTGGGCGTGGTGCTCTACCGCATGCTCTGTGGCCGGCTGCCCGTGGAGGGCTCGGAGATCGAGGCGATGCAGCGCGTCGTCCAGGGCCAGCACACCCATCCGCGCCAGCTCAACCCGGATCTGGATGGCGGGCTGGTGCAGATTCTCATGGACTCGCTGGCGATCCGCCGCGACGCGCGCATCCGCAGCGCCGAGGCCCTGCACCAGCAGCTCTCGCACTGGCTGGCCACGCGCGCACCGCTCTTCCCGGTGCACACGCTCAAGCACCTGCTGGGCGTGCTCTACGAGCAGGAGCTCACCGCCCTGGGCCGCACGCCGCAGCTTCCTCCCAAGTTCCGGGAGCAGATGGCGCTCTGGGGCAGTTCCTCCCCGCCGGAGCCCACGCCCTCGCGGCCCCGGCAGCAGCTAAGGCCTGCCTCGCGGGGAGGGCAGACGCCGAAGCGCACCAGCACGGCCGCGTCGATGATGGCCCCCGCCGCGACCGAGGAGCAGCCCCAACTGACGGCGGATGCGGAGCACGCCCGCACCGCAACGGACAGGGCGTCCGTGGTGGATGATCCGGAAGCGACGGACAAGGCGCACGCGACGGGCGAGGCGCTGGCGGCGGACGAGCCGCCGGAGCGGGACGAGGAGACAGGCCTCACGCTGCCGGAGCGGGTGCAGCACTTCTGGCTCTGGGTCATCGGTGTGGCGGTGGCGACGGCGGTGCTCGTCAAGCTGGTCTGGCCGGCCATCTTCAGCGCCCCGCCGCTGATGGTGCGCTCCGAGCCGCCGGGGGCCCTGGTCGAGGTGGACGACACGTCCTATGGCGTGACGCCGGTGACGGTGCAGGGCATCAAACGCAGCGTGACGCACAAGGTCGAGCTGTCCAGGCCCGGCATGCAGGACTGGGGGCAGATTTTCACGCCCGGCACGCTCCCCGACGAGCTGACGGTCACCCTGGAGCCGGTGAAGGCCGCTGCACCCAGGCCGCCGCCGCCCGAGCCCAGGGCTCCGGCCCCGCCCGAGTCCAAGCCGGAGTCCAAGCCGGAGCACAAACCGGAGGACTCGTTCGCGGCCCGCTTCGGAACGGACACGCAGCCGGCCCGCTTCACCCTGCAGGAGAAGTGGCACTCGTTCAGCCCCACCCGGCGCTCGTTCCAGCAGGCGCTCGAGCCGGCGCGGGCGTATTCGGTGCGCACCTCCGGCCAGTACATCAGTGACGCGCCCACCCCCGAGCAGGACCTGAACCAGGGCCTCAGCCCGGCCTCGTTCCAGTCCTCTCAGCTCTACATCTTCCTGGAGGGGGACGGTGTGCCCGCGGGCGAGCGGCTGTTCACGGCCTCGGGCGCACCGTACGACTTCTCGGGAGCCCGGGTGCTGCACGCCTTCGTCGTCACCAACACGAGTTCCGAGCGCAACCAGAACCGCTCGCTCACCCTCCACGTGCGCCCGCGGCGCGCCCGGAAGGACCTCTCGCGCCCGGTGGATCCCAAGCGCTTCGCCCACATCGTCGCGCTGGAGAACCGCTACTCGGTGCGCAAGCTGGATCCGCGGCTCACCTACTCCGTGGAGGTCAGCGCCAAGCAGGGCGCGCCCTCGAGCGCCGTGGCGATGCTGGTGGTGCCTTCGAGCGAGGGCGTGCGCGTCAGGGTCTCCGGCCATCCCCAGGGAGACCTGCACTATGCGCTCCAGACGGGCAGCTACACCGTCCAGGGGGCCCGGGAGCTGTGGTTCTCTCTGCCCCGGTGGGAGCAGGACGGGGAGGCGGAGATGGAACTGTCCGTCGAGCCCCAGACGGTGCCGTAGAGGGTCCTTCCCGGGACAGGGGCTCCCGGTGTTCAATGGGGCCGTGGAGTTCCCTTCGCTGCAGGCCGAGGTCGCGTTCCTCCGGGGCCTGACGTCCGTCCATCGGATGGCGGACGACATCATCGAGGACTGCTTCGAGCGGGGCCTGGACCTCGATACCGGGCTGGACGTGTTTCTCACCCAATGTGCGCGGATGGTGCACGCCGTGGCGGGCTTCGTGTCCGTCCGGGGCACCCGGGGGCCGGTCATTACCCGGGTGCTGGGCGAGCTGGGCGCCGACGTCTTCGAGGCGGCGAAGTGGTCCGGTCCACGGCGCCTGCCGGACGGGAGGATGCTCTTCTGCACGCAGCTCACCCTGGGAAGCCTGAACCTGGGCGGGCTGGGGCTGGTGGTGGAGGGCAGCTTCGAGGACGGCGGGCGGATGGTGATGAAGTTGGTGGAGGCCATTGGCGAGCAGCTGGACACCGCCGTGCTGGGCTTCCTGGCGCTCACCGATGGGCGCACTGCGCTGGAGCGGCTGGACGAACTGACGGTGGACGACGAGGCGACGCCCGCGCTCAAGGGCCGCATTGGCCGGTATGAGGTGGTGATGCCGCTGGGCACCGGCGGCATGGCGCAGGTGTTGGTGGCACGCGCCCGGGGGCCCGAGGGACTGGGGCGGCTGGTGGCGCTCAAGCGCATTCTGCCGCACCTGGCGACCGATCCGCTCATGGTGCAGCAGTTCCTGGACGAGGCGCGCATCGGCCTGCGCATGGCGCACCCCAACCTTGTCACCGTCTACGACACGGGCGAGGCGCAGGGCGCGTACTACATCGCCATGGAGCTGGTGCGGGGCGTGGATCTGGACCGGCTGCTGCGGGCCATGGGCAAGCCACTGCCGCCGGCCCTGGCGGTGGCGGTGATCAACCAGGGGCTGCACGGGCTGCAC
This sequence comes from Myxococcaceae bacterium, assembly GCA_036389955.1. Classification (GTDB taxonomy): domain Bacteria; phylum Myxococcota; class Myxococcia; order Myxococcales; family Myxococcaceae; genus DATHBR01. Next base: position 20,006 of record DASVVJ010000439.1, on the reverse strand, counting down.
GCGGCGCACACCACCCGGGGAGATGACGGGGCACCGTTGATGCTGGTGCACCGGGACATGTCTCCGCACAACCTGATGGTGGGCTTCGACGGGCGGGTGAAGGTGCTGGACTTCGGCGTGGCCAAGGCGCGCAACCAGCGCACGGTGACGCTGCCCGGCATCGTCAAGGGCAAGCCCCTTTATATGTCTCCGGAGCAGGCGCGCGGCGAGCGGCTGGACGCGCGCAGCGACCTGTTCGCCATGGGGCTCATCCTCTACGAGGCGCTCACCGGCAAGCGCGCCTTCGACAAGGAGGAGGAGACGGCCAGCATGTACGCCATCTGCCAGGACCACCTGAGCCGGCCGGGCCTCATCCCCCTGCCGCTGTGGGACGTGTTGTCCGTGGCGCTGGCCAAGGACGCGGGCGAGCGTTTCAAGACCGCCCAGGAGATGGCGGACCGGCTGGCCGAGGCGATGCCTCCAGCGAAGGACGCGGAGGTGGCGAAGCTCGTCGCCACGCACTTCCCGGACAAGCTGCGCGAGCTGGCCCGGCTGGACCGCACCGCCGCCGAGAAGTCCAAGGCGGAGCAGACGCGGGTGCGGCCCGCGGCGAAGCCCCCGCGCTGACACAGGAGCACGCAACCCTCACCCCGTCCCTCTCCCGGAGGGAGAGGGGAACTCCCTCTCCTTTCGGGAGAGGGTGGGGGTGAGGATTACCGGCTCAACCGTCGCGCCCCTGTGATTACCCGCGGCGCAGCGTCGGGTCGTCGTCCGTCAGGTTCAGCGTGCGCTTCTCCACGTCTCCATCCCCGCGGATGGACACATCCTCGCGGCGCACCGTCTCCGTCACCCGCCGCTCCTCCTCGATGGCGTCCTTGCGGATGATGACCTCCTCATCCACCACCACGCGCTTCTGCACCTCCACCTCCTCGGCGCGCAGCGGCACCACCACCGTCTCCTCCTGGAAGGTGGCGTGCATGGCCGGCCGGTCCTTCACGTCCCGGCGCTCCACGCTCACCCGCTCGCGGCGCACGGGAACGGTGAGCTCGCGCTCCTCGTGCACCACGTCCTTCTTCACGCGCACCTCGCCCGCCTGGCGCTCGCGCTTGATGACGTCCAGCTCCTCCTTGTGCACCGGCACCGTCACCGTGTCCTGGCCCACCATGGGCCGCTCGACTCCCTGCGCCGACGCGGTGGCCGTCAGCCCCGCGGTGTTCGTGCCCAGGCCCAGGCCCGTGGTCATATCGGTCGAAGCCACCGCCCCTGGCCCCACGCCCGCCGTGCCACCCGTGCCTGCCAGCACGCCCCGATCCTCGCCGACCGAGAAGCTGCGCAGGCTCTCCATGCCGTGCAGCAGGATGAGCTCTCCATCACGGATGTCGCTGATCTCCGAGTAGCGGCACACATAGTCCTTGGGAAAGAACAGGCCCTTCTCGATCAGAAACTCTCCGTCCTGCACGGCGAACACCTTGCCCAGCTTTTCCCCGTCGATGCTCCGGACCGTCATCCCCTCTCGCACGTGGCTGCGCTCGTACATGACTGCCTCCCTTGATAGGCGCCTGCCGCCCAGCGCACAGCGCGCTGCCACGGGGACGCCGCTGGTGTGAAAGAAGACCGGGAGTTCACCCTGTGAAGGGTTTGTCCCGGCCTTCTCCCGCAAAGTGGGAGTTCTCAGCAGGTGAGACACCCCACAGCGTGGGTGCGTCCGGATGGCTCGGTGGCGCGCTTGCTCACCAGCAGCACCGCTTGCCTCTCCGTCTGCTCCACGAGGTGCAGGGCGTGGCATGGGCGCCCGGGCTTACCGGGGAGGGCCCCCCGGCCCAAATGTTCGATGCGCGAAAGCGCGGTCCGTCCTGACGGAGGCGACCCATGAACGGCAGGCAAGCGAGCGGAGCCGGGAGGCGCTGGAGCGAGGCGCTGCTGGGAGGCGTGGCAGGGCTCGGCGCGCGCGTGCTGTTGGCGGGAGCCGCCCGGATGCTGGGCTTCAAGAGTGGCCCGGTGGCCGTCGTGGGAGGGGTGGCGGGCCTGGTGGGCGCCCTGGTGGGAGGCGGACTGGCCCGTCGCCAGCGCCGGCCCGAGGGGGCCGAGGGGGCCGAGGCCCCCGGCGAGGTGATCCGGGTCACGGCACTGGACGCGCGGTGGGAGGCCTACCCGGAGGCAGAGGAGGAAGAGCTGGCACCGCTCCGGCGGGGGCCCAATGGACGCGAGCGGCTCGAGTACTGGCAGGAGAGCTCGAGCCACACCGCCTGAGCCGGTACGGCCGGGGTGGCACGAGGGAAGGGGGAGACATGAGCTGGGACGTGCGCGAGGGAATGGTGGTCCACACGTCGGACGGGGAGCGGTTGGGCACGGTGGTGCGGACAGGCGAGGACACCTTCGTCATCGCCAAGGGGCGGCTGCTGCCCCGGGACTTCATCGCCCGCTATGAGGAGGTCTCCGAGGTGCGGGACGGCACGGTGCACCTGCGGCGTTCACGGGAAGACATGATCCCCGGCCCGCTGCTCAAGGGGCGCGAGCACGAGTCGGTGGTGCCGCTGAACTCGTTCGGCGCGCCGCAGGAGATCGTCGTCGAGCTGGCGCACGAGGAGGCCCACCCGCGCACCGTCATTCAGGAGGTGGGCCAGCTGCGCATCCATAAGGTGGTGCGCACGGAGGTGCGGCACTTCAGCATCCCGGTGCGCCGCGAGGAGCTGGTGGTGGAGCGGGTGCCGGTGGAGGACGCGGCGCACGCCCGGGCGGTGGAGGGCACCCAGGTGCCGGGTGGGGTGGGGGCTTTCGAGGAGGCCACCTTCGTCATTCCCCTACGCGAGGAGCGGGTGGAGTTCACCAAGAGCACGCACATCTGGCAGGAGGTGCGGGTGGAGAAGACGGCGCGTGAGGAGCTCAAGTCCGTGCGCACCACGGTGCGCCGGGAGACGGCCGAGGTGCAGGAGCGGGGCGAGGTTCTGCACGACGGGCCGGTAGACGGACTGCATTCATGACGCACGGCACCGGGGTGAAAAGCGCCCAGGGGCCACGGCTGCGCGCTTGACCCACCTGTCGGCCTCTCCTAGAAGACCGGAGCTTTTGACGTAGGGGAGGCTCCCGAATGCGACGTTTCGCTCCGATGCTGCTGGCCGCGCTCGCCCTCATGGTGGCCGGCTGCGAGAAGAAGCAGCCCGCGCCCACCGACACGCAGGCTGGAAAGCAGCCCACGCAGGCCCAGGGAGGCACGGATACGGCCACCCCGCCCGCCACGCCCGCGAAGCCGGCGGACGCCAACTCGCTGCTGCTGGGCGTGGCCACCAGCCTCACCGGCGGCCAGGCCACCTTCGGCATCTCCACCCGGAACGGTGTCGAGCTGGCCGTCAAAGAGGTGAACGCGGCCGGCGGAGTCAACGGCAAGCAGCTGGCGATGCGCGTGTACGACACCCAGGGCAAGCCCGAGGAGGCCGCCCAGGCCGTCACCCGCCTCATCACCCAGGACAAGGTGCTGCTCATCCTCGGGGACGTGGCCTCGTCCAACTCGCTGGCCATGGCCGAGAAGGCCCAGGCGGCCGGAGTGCCGATGATCACCCCCTCGTCCACCAACCCCACCGTGACCGAGAAGGGCGACTACATCTTCCGGGTGTGCTTCATCGACCCGTTCCAGGGCTTCGTGATGGCGAAGTTCGCCCGCGAGAGCCTGAAGATTTCGAAGGCGGCGGTGCTGCAGGACAACAAGAGCGCTTACTCCATCGGGCTCAAGGACGTGTTCACCCGCAAGTTCACGGAGATGGGCGGCAAGATCGTCGGCATCGAGAGCTACAGCCAGGGTGACTCGGACTACCGCGCGCAGCTGACCGCCCTCAAGAAGGCGGCCCCCGAGGCCATCTACGTGCCCGGCTACTACAGCGAGGTGGGCGTGATTGCCCGCCAGGCCAAGGAGCTGGGGCTGAACGTGCCGCTGCTGGGCGGCGACGGGTGGGACTCGGAGAAGCTGTACGAGCTGGGCGGCAGCGCCATTCAGGGCAGCTACTTCTCCAACCACTACTCGCCGGACAACCCGGAGCCGCGCATCCAGAAGTTCGTGGCGGACTACAAGGCCGCCTATGGCGCGGTGCCGGATGCGCTGGCCGCGCTGGCGTATGACGCGGCGAAGGTGGCCATCGAGGCGCTGAAGAAGGCCCCGGACACCTCGGGCAAGGCCATCCGTGACGCCATCGCCCAGACGAAGGACTTCCCGGGCATCGCTGGCACCGTCACCCTGGACGAGAACCGCAACGCGGTGAAGCCCGCGGTCGTCCTCAAGGTGGGTGACGGCAAGTCGGACTTCCAGACGACCGTCAATCCGTAATGGCGCAACTCCTCCAGCACCTGATCAACGGCCTGGCCGCCGGCACCATCTACGCCCTCGTCGCCCTGGGCTATACGATGGTGTACGGCGTGCTGAAGCTCATCAACTTCGCCCACGGCGATGTGATGATGGTGGGCGTCTATATGGGCTACGCCACGGCGTACACGCTGGGGCGGCAGAACCAGAAGACGTTCCTGGGCGTGGTGCTCATCTTCCTGGTGGCCATGGGCGGCTGCGCGCTGATGGGCTTCCTCATCGAGCGCTTCGCCTACCGGCCGCTGCGCGAGAAGCCCCGGCTCACCGCGCTCATCACCGCCATCGGCATCTCGTTCGCGCTCTCGTACGGCTTCCAGCTCGACATCGGCTTTCTGCCGGGCGCGGCGCCGCGGGCCTTCCCGGAGATCATCCGGCCCAACGAGTGGCTCATCATCGGCGACCGCGACGTGGTGGTGTGGAACTGGCAGGTGATGTCGCTGCTCATCGCGGTGGGGCTGATGGTGGGGCTGCAGTACCTGGTGTTCAAGACGCGCTTTGGCCGGGCGATGCGGGCCGTGTCGCACGACCACCGGGTGGCGCAGTTGATGGGCATTCACACCGACGGCGTCATCGCGGTGACGTTCATGATTGGCAGCGCGCTGGCCGCGGGCGCCGGGCTGCTGTACGCCATCAAGGACACGTCGGTGACGCCGCTGATGGGGGTGATGGTGGGCCTCAAGGCCTTCGTCGCGGCGGTCATCGGCGGCATCGGCCACGTGCCAGGGGCGGTGGTGGGCGCGCTGATGCTGGGGTTGGTGGAGGAGTTCGTGGTGGGCTACGCGGCGAGCACCTGGCGTGACGCGGTGGCCTTCGGAATCCTCATTCTCGTGTTGCTCGTGAAGCCCGGTGGCCTGTTCGGCCGCGTCGCGGCGGAGAAGGTGTAGGCCGCATGGAGACCTCTTCCGTCCCAGCGCCGGTTGGTGGGCTTCCCCCCGCGCTCCAGGGCATTCTGCCGGTGGTGGTGGCCATTCCGCTGCTGGCGCTCTTGCACTTCGCGCTGTCCGGCGCGCCGTTCGCCACCTACCTGCTGTCCATCATCGGGGTGAACGTCATCCTCGCGGTGAGCCTCAACATCGTGAATGGGATGACGGGCCAGTTCTCCATCGGCCACGCGGGCTTCATGGCGGTGGGCGCCTATGTGGCCGGCGTGCTGTCGCTGGCGTTCAAGGAAGTGGCCCTCTCGTTCCTGCCGGTGGCGGTGAGCGATCAGGTGTTCTTGATGGTGGTGCTGCTTGCGGGCGGCACGGCGGCGGCGTTGTGCGGCTTCCTGGTGGGCTTGCCCAGCCTGCGGCTGCGTGGGGACTACCTGGCCATCGTCACGCTGGGCTTCGGGGAAATCATCCGCGTCATCGTGCAGAACACGGACATGTTCGGCCGGGCGCTGGGCCTGTCGGGCATCCCGCAGACGTCCAACCTGGCCATGCTGGGCTTCTGGGTGTTCCTGGTGGTGCTGGTGGCGCGGCGCATCGCCGGCTCGAGCCACGGCCGCAGCCTGTGGGCCATCCGCGAGGACGAGGTGGCCGCCGAGGCCATGGGCGTGGACACCACGGGCTACAAGGTCCGCGCCTTCGTGGTGTCGGCGTTCTTCGCGGGCATCGCCGGGGCGCTGTTCGCCCACTTCGTGCCCATCATCAACCCGGGCTCGTTCACCTTCGTGAAGTCGATGGAGATCGTCGTCATGGTGGTGCTGGGCGGGCTGGGCTCGACCACGGGCGCCATCGTGGCGGCGGTGTTCCTCACGCTGCTGCCCGAGGCGCTGCGCTCGGCCTTCACGATGCTGGGGGCCGAGGGCAGCCTGGCGCAGAAGGTCGATCAGATCCGCATGCCGGTGTACGGCCTGCTCCTGGTGGCGCTGATGCTGCTGCGGCCGCAGGGCCTGTTCGGCACCCGGGAGATGTGGGACGTGCTGCCGCGGTGGCTGCCCCGGCGGCGGAAGGGGATTCAATGAGCACCGCGCCTCAGGCCACGCCGGAGCAGGCCGGTGGTGCCCCGCTGCTCGAGGCGGACGGGGTGAGCATTCAGTTCGGAGGCCTCAAGGCCCTGTCGGACTTCCGCCTGGCCATCCGCAAGGGTGATTTGCAGGGGCTGATTGGCCCCAACGGCGCGGGGAAGACGACGGCCTTCAACGTGCTGACGGGCGTGTACAAGCCCACGCAGGGCGAAGTGCGGGTGGTGCAGAAGCGGGTGAACGGGTGGCTGCCGCACCAGATCAACCACCTGGGGCTGGCGCGCACCTTCCAGAACCTCCGCCTGTTCCGCGCGCTCACCGCGCTGGACAACGTGAAGGTGGCGTGCCGGGCGCAGGGCGCGCTGCAGGTGGAGGGCGTGGACCTGGGGGCGAAGATGCGCCGCGCGGTGCAGAACTACGGCGCCTGGTGGAAGGCGCTGCTGCTGACGCCGGGCTTCATGGCGGAGGAGCGCGAGCTGACGCGGCAGGCCGAGCACCTGCTGGAGGTGATGGGCCTGTCGCACCGCCGGGACGAGGAGGCGCGCAACCTGCCCTACGGCGAGCAGCGGCGGCTGGAGATCGCCCGCGCGCTGGGCACCCGGCCCCAGGTGCTGCTGCTGGACGAGCCCGCCGCGGGCATGAACACCCGCGAGAAGGCGGACCTGATGGTGCTCATCCGCAAGCTGCGCGATGAGTTCTCGCTGGGCATCCTCGTCATCGAGCACGACATGAAGCTGGTGATGGGCATCTGCGAGAAGATCACCGTGCTGGACCACGGTGAGACGATCGCCCGCGGGGCGCCCGAGGCCGTGCGCAGCGACCGCAAGGTCATCGAGGCGTACCTGGGCGACAACTACCTGGAGACGCACGGAGGGGCGGCGTGAGCGAGGCGGTGAAGACGCTGGGAGACAGGGATCCGCGTCCGCCGCTGCTGACGGTGGAGGGGGTGAAGGTCCACTACGGCGCCATCCAGGCGTTGAAGGGCGTGTCGCTCTCGGTGGGCAAGGGCGAGGTGGTGGCGCTCATCGGAGCGAACGGGGCGGGCAAGACGAGCACGCTGCGCGCGGTGAGCGGGATGCTGAAGCCCAGCGCGGGCCGCATCACCCTGGACAGCAAGGACATCACCGGGATGAAGGCGCACCAGCTGGTGCCCCGGGGCATGGCGCACGCGCCGGAAGGGCGCGGCATCTTCCCCAACCTCACGGTGCAGGAGAACCTGGACCTGGGCGCGTACCTGCGCCGGGACACGGACGCGATTGCCACGGACCAGGAGAAGAGCTTCGGGCTGTTCCCGGTGCTGAAGGAGCGGCGCAAGCAGCTGGCAGGCACGCTGTCGGGCGGCGAGCAGCAGATGCTGGCGATCGCCCGGGCGCTGTTGAGCCGGCCGCAGCTGCTGCTGCTGGACGAGCCGTCACTGGGGCTAGCGCCGCAGGTGACGGAGACGATCTTCCGCACGCTGCGTGAGGTGAACATCACGGGAATGAGCATTCTGCTGGTGGAGCAGAACGCGCACCTGGCGCTGAGCATGGCCCACTACGGCTACGTGCTGGAGACGGGCGAGGTGGTGATGGCGGGCAAGGGCAAGGCGCTGCTCGAGAGCTCCGAGGTCCGCAAGGCGTACCTCGGCGAGTAAGCCCAGGAGGCCCCCTCTCCCTTCGGGAGAGGGCAGGGGTGAGGGTTCCCGGGCGCCCCCCGTTCAACTCAAGGCAGCACGACGAGGACGCCCACCTGGCCGGGGCCGGCAAGGATGCGGGCCGTCCCCGCCTTCTTCTCTTCCGGAGCATCCGCGGAAGGGCGATCGATCAGGAAGAGGATGAGGCCGCCCACGGCGAGCGCTCCGCCCGCGCCCGCGCTGATGACAGCGGTGGAGCGCTTGGACTCGGCGTCATCGCGCAGCTTGGCCAGGCTGCCCAGGTCACTCTGCTGCGGGAGCCGATTATTGAAGGCGTCGTTGAAGGCCTTCGCATCCTTGTTGGAACTGGTGACGAAGTAGCCCGCGACACCAAGCCCCACGGCTCCCAGCGCCATGCCGGTGATGCCCGCCGGAGTCTTCCAGGTGCGCCCCGGAGGAGGCGGGGGAGCCTGGGCGATGACAGGGGCGGGAGCAGGCGCGGGCGCCGGAGTGACCGCGGGAGGCGGGGTGGCAGGACCCGGCTCGACGAAGAGCGGCTGGGGCTCGTCGGTGGGCGTGAGCGACGGGGGGAGCAGCTCAGGCAGCGGGGCCTTGGCCACATCGAGCTTGTCGAGCAGCTGACCCACGGCGAAGCGGACGACTTCATTGGGCGACTGGCTGGCGATGCGGGGCAGCTCCATGGAGCGGTCCTCGACACGCTTGCCCGAGGTGTCCACCACGATGCCGGTGATGCGGGTGACCTTGGGGGTGTAGGGGTTGAGGGTGATGTAGAGGGTGCGGGTGGCCTTGGTGGCGGTGGCGAGCCGGCCCAGGCAGGCATCGCGGTTCTTGGCCTTGGCGCAGGAGCCCCGGTTGTCCTTGGCGCGGGGGCCCTTGTCGGGCGCGTTGAGCTTGGCGATGCAGGCAGCGCGGTCCTTGGCGGTGCCGCAGGTCTCGTCCTCGAAGAACTTGAGGACGTCGGCCGAGGGCACCAGGTCCATGGTGGGGCGGATGGCCGCGATGGTGCACGTCGCCTCGATCTCCGAGGTGTCAGCCTTCTTGCCACCGGTAATGACACAGGGGTGGAGCGCGATGCGGTCCTGCTGCGGAGCCTGGGCGGAGGCCGAGTGCGCCAGGAGCAGCACGGGGAGTGCCAGCAGGAGGCCGTTTCGGGAGAGACGGGTCACCAAGGAAGAGCCTCGTCGAGAATGGCGCATGAAGCCGCGCCGGGCGTGGAGCAGTCGGGCGTGTGGCACTGACGGGGAAAGGTCATACCGCAACCTTTCGTGTGCAGGGAGCCCATGCTATCCACCGGCGTTGGGCCGTCAAAAGGTTTGGGAGGTGTCTGATGCTGCGCAAACTCCTGGGAATGGGGTTGCTGCTGGCGACGCTGGCGGGGTGCGAGGAGCTGAAGGGCAGAAAGTGCACCACGGACGAGGAATGTGCCCCCGAAGGGCGCTGTGACACCGCCCAGAACCTCTGTTACGCGGCGGACATCGAAGCGCCCGACGGCGGAACATGCACGCCCGCGTGCGCGGACTACGAGGCCTGTACCGTCAGCGGTGGCTGCGTGCCCCGCTTCACGGGGGTCTCCATCCTGTCTCCGGCCAACAATTCCTTCCTCTCCAACAACACGGACGGCGGGGTGGATGGCGGGACCGTGGAGGTGATGGCCGAGCTCGTCGCGAACCGTAACCTGTCGGGCACGCCGCAGTTCCCGCCGGCGCTCTCCTTCACCGCGTCGTTGAGCGGCGGGGGTACGGCGGGCTCGTTTGGGACCGTGGCTCGCGATGGTGGGCTCTACAGCGTGCCATGGACGCTGCCGATGGTGCAGGATCAGATCTCGTTGACCGCTGCATACCCGAACCCGGCCGCGCAACTGAGCAGCACGGTGACCGTGACGGTGGACTCGGTTCCGCCCGCCTTCGTCATCTCGTTCTCTCCGCCTCCGATACGTGCGACCCCGGGCAACATCACCATCGCCGACCAGCGTGATCCGGCGCAGGGGTTCGATCTGGCGTTCCGCAGGGACGAGACCGTCACGGTGACGGTGTCGGCCAACGAGACGGTGGCCAGCGCCGTGCTGACGGTGACGGGCATTGGTCCCGGCGGGAGCGCGGGACAGACGCAGACCCTGACGCTGCAGACGGCGGGGACCTGCGGTGCCAGTCCGTACTGTGTCACCGCGACCGTGGATCTCTCCACGCTGGAGATGAGCGCCTTCCGGGGCAACATGGTGTTCCGGGTGGAAGGCCAGGATGGCGCCGGCAACCGGGGCTCGGACACGGAAAACCTGCCGGTGACCCGCTGGAAGTGGGCGTATGACGCGATTGGCAGCCTCGTGGGCTCGCCCGCAGTGGGGGCTCTCGGGACTGTGTACATCGGGACGAACGTGACCACCGGGGAGGGCAAGTTGTTTGCCATCAGCCCCGATGGCTCGCGGAAGTGGGAAGCCCCGGTGGGGGATGTTTCAGGAAGCCCTGCCGTAGGAGCCTTCTCGTCGGGTGAGGAGACCGTATACACCCCTGGGAAAACGCCCGGAGGCTCATTCCTCTACGCTCTCCGCAGTAGTACCGGTGCAGAGGAGGCAAAGTGCACATACACCGGTGCCTCGGACGTTCCAGGCTCTCTTGCGGTGGGCGCAACCATCGTCACCCTCGGCGTTACCACTGAAACAGGCGTGGCCATCTACGGCGGGTCGCCCGTGCGCGTCGTCGGTATCCGTCCAGATGTGGTGCTGGCCGAAAGGTGCCCCGAGGCGTCGGGACCTGGGAGTAATGCGATTTTGCCCAGTGGCCTTGGCAGCTCTCTGGTGATGAAGGATCAAACCATCTTCTACGCCACGAGTGTCGCAGGGGGGACCCGCATTACCAGCTATGACTTTGGCTCGAATACCGCGCGCGCGGGCTTCCCGCAGAGCACGAGCCACCTCACGCGTGGCATCGCGATCTCTGGGGACAAGATCTACGCGGGGGCTGGTAATACGGATGATCCCTCGCTGGGGAGCCTGTTCTCCACATCGGCGACGACGGGCGGACCGATCACGCTCGTCTATCCCTCGTCGACAGCCACCTCACGGGTCTTCAATCTCGCCATTGGAGCAGGTGACATTGCCTACTTCGGCGCGGAGACCTCGACGAGCGCCGAACTCCTGGCGCTGCCGCTCAGCCCGCCTGCGGCGCCGACGAGGGCGACCGCCGTCGATACGTTGCGAGCCGCGCCAGTGATCGCCAAGAACGATCGGCTCTACACCGTGAATGTTCAGGGGAAAGTCAGCGCTCGGGTGGCCAGCACGCTCGCTCCCCTGTGGGATGTGGATCTGCAACTGGACCTGACCGCAACCAGGGACTCTTCGCCGACGTTGGACTGCCGGCGTGATGCAAGCGGCACCGCCGTGACGGCCACCACGGGCACGCTGTACTTCGTCGGCACCACGAAGCTGTACGCGTTCATCGTCGACAGCCCGGGCCTGGCCACCAACGCGCCCTGGCCCAAGTTCCAGCACGACGCTCGCAACACCGGCAACCCCGCGACCCCCATCACCAATTGTCCCTAGGTGCCAGGGCCGCGGCTCCCGCAGCCAATAGCGGGCAGTCTCATCAATCGCAGGTGGTCAGGCGCCGCGGACTCGTTTAGGGTCCGCGGCCCTGTCCCCCATCACCAAGGAAGGGTGCGCTCATGTCACTGAAGTCCCGCCTCCTCGGAGCCTTCTGCGTCTTCTCACTTATCGCGTTCGCGTGCGCCACTCAGCAGGGCGGCACGGCCGGTGGCTCCTCCACGGTCGAGGAACTCCCCGCGGAGAACCAGGCCGGTGGCACCACCGGTGGCGCCGCGGCCGCGGCCCCCGCTGGCCCGCAGCTCAACACCTTCGGCAGCCCGGAGGATGGTTTCACCGCGAAGATGCCCGGCACTCCCCAGGTCAACCGCAGCAAGGAGACCATCACCGACGGTGACCTCGTGAAGGCCGACTGGGTCGCCACCGTGGACAACGTCGCCTACTCGCTGTCCACCGCCGAGTACCCGGTGAAGACCGTGGCCGCCCGTGCTCCCGATGCCTTCCTCAACAAGAGCAAGAATGACTTCCTCACCGCGCTCAAGGGCACGCTGAAGAGCGAGGAGGCCATCACCCTCAACAACGTGTACCCCGGCAAGGCGTTCGTCATCAGCTCGGAGAACGGCGAGCTGAAGGGCCGCGCCTACCTCGTCGGCCCGCGCCTCTATACCCTGTTCACCCTCTACAACCCGAGCATCGGCTCTCCCGCCGGGGACGCGTTCCTCAACTCGCTGACCCTGATCAACCCGCCGGCTCCGGTGGAGCGCGCCAAGCGCACCCGCGCCACCGATGGCGGCACGCCGATGCCGGGCGACGGCGGCACGCCGACGCCGACGCCGATGCCGGGCGACGGCGGCACCCGCTAGCTACCTCCGGGGCCCTCTCCGCACGGCCCCTTCTGTGCAGTGCCTGACAGAGGCCGCGCCTTGCTCCAAGGTGCGGCCTCTTCGTTTTCCAGCCTTGGGAGCACCCACCCCACGGAGGGCCCATGTGGAACCCCACCCAGTACGAGCGCTTCCGGGATGAGCGGAAGCGGCCGTTCTTCGAGCTGCTCGCCCGCGTGGACGTGGCGAGCCCCCGGCAGGTGGTGGACCTGGGCTGTGGAACGGGAGACCTGACGCTCGTGCTCGCCGAGCGCTGGCCCGAGGCGAGCGTGACGGGCGTGGACTCCTCCGAGGCGATGATTGCCGAGGCCCGCCGCCGCGCCCTTCCGGGCCGGGTGGGCTTCGAATTGGCGGACCTGGCGGGCTGGACACCCGCGAGGCCGCTGGAGGTGCTCGTCTCCAACGCGGCGCTGCACTGGCTGCCAGATCACGCGGCGCTGCTGTCCCGGCTGGTGTCCCTGCTGGCGCCGAATGGGGTGCTGGCCTTCCAGGTGCCGGCCAACTTCGATGCACCCTCGCACCGGCGCATCGACGAGGTGCGCGCCCAGCCCCGCTTCGCCGCCACGCTTGCTCCAGTGCGCCGGGGCCACGCCGAGCCGCTCGACTTCTACGAGGCGCACCTGGCCGGACTGGGCCTCACCGTGGATGCGTGGGACACCACGTACCTGCACGTGCTGCAGGGCGAGGACGCCGTGCTGCAGTGGCTGCTGGGCACCACGCTGCGGCCGGTGCTCGCGGCGCTCGGCCCCGAGGAGGGCAAGGCCTTCCTCGAGGCGCTCCGGCCGTTGCTGCGCGCCGACTACCCCGCCACCTCTCGTGGTACGCCCTACCGCTTCACCCGCCGCTTCGTGGTCGCCCGGCGTGGCGGCTCCCACGGATAAAGAGGGGGGCGTTCACCGGTCGCAGCGCACGAGCCCCGTCAGGGTCATGCGTCCTCGTCCGGCCAGAGCAGCTCGCTGAGCTCATCCCCCTCGAACTCCAGCGCCGCCCGGCCGAGGGCTCGCTGCCCGGAGACAATCGCCACGACGCCAAGAATGCAGCGCACGAGCGTGTCATCGGCAGCCGACTCGAGCTGCCGCCGTCCGAGCGCGGCCAGGCGGGACAGCGCCTCGTGATAGCCCTTCTCGAGCCATCGATTGACCCGGGGGTTGCCCGGCATCATGCGGCAGAGCTCGATCGTTCCGACGAGCGAGTAAACGTTCCAGTCCGCAAGCCCGCGCGCCTCGTATAGAGCCACCAGATGGGGCACCGCGGCGTAGGACGCCTGACCGACGTCGCCCTGGTGATGCAGCTCCTCCCAGAGCTCGTCCCAGACCTTGGAGTCATCGCCTTGGGCGAAGCGGCGTAGGGCAGGGCGCGGGTCATACGGGGTGCGATAGCCACCCTTCAGCCTGTCCCACCGGGCGTCATCGAGGCGTGGTTCGGGAGCCCAGCCGGCCCCCTTGGGCAGCGCGCTTTTCATGAGCGCACCGTGGCCAGCCGCAGACGCACGAGCAGGTCATGCAGCCCCGCGCGGGCGCTGGGCGCCTCCGGCAGCGTGCTTGTGTCCCGGGCGCGCTCCAGCTCCTCGCGCAGGCGGTGGAACTCCCGCTCGTGGAAGGCGAAGTCGCCCTCGGGCAGCGCGCCCTTCTCCGTCCCCTCCAGCTTGCGCTGGATGAGTTCGGGCAGGTACGGCAGCCGGAACTCCTCGTTGAGCGTCACCAGGTTCGGCTCCACGCGGCCGGTGCGCATCAGGTGCAGGCCGGTGAGCAGCACCCGGTACAAGTAGAGCAGCGGCTTGACGCGCCGGGGCCGCTCCTTCTCGAGCAGCCGCCACTGCGTGTCCGCGAAGCCCAGGTAGTGGTGCGCGTGGTGGCGGGTGATGCACGCCTGGGCCAGCGCCTTGAGCTCCTCGTGCTCTGGCGAGGTGCGCAGCACCAGCGGCGAGAGCAGCTGCTCCAGCACGTAGCCGTTGCGGCGCAGCAGCAGGTTGAAGAACTTGGACAGGTCGTGCGTGACGAGGTCCATCTCCAGGCCCTCGTACACCGTGGACTGCTCCACCGTGTCCGGGCCTACGTCCAGCCCCACCACCTCTCGCGCCGGCAGCACGTGCACGCCGCGCAGGTCCCAGTCCGAGTCCGGCGAGGGGAAGCCGTAGATGTGCGAGCCGCTCACCGTCATGAACACGAGCGGGTAGGGGTGGCGCTGCACGAAGGTTTCCAAACGGCTGTCGAGCGTCATCATGGCGGCGGCTCCTTTCAAGGAGGCGTGCGAGGGGAGTTCGGACGGCGGCACGGGAGGGCTCCTGACGCGGCCCCCGGTGCCCGGCTCACGCTCCGCCCGTCAGCGGCAGCTCCAGCCGCTTCTCGTACCGGCCGCCCTTGCTCTCGAAGAGGATGAGATGCTCCACGCGCGCCTCGCCCCAGTGCTCGCCCTCCAGGGCCTTCTTGCACTCGGCGAAGGACGGGTCCCCCTTCGGATCCTTGGAGCGCGCCAGCGTGAGGTGCGCCGTGTACATGCGCTTCTCCTTGGGAAAGCCCAGCGGCTCGAGCACCGTGGCCACCTCGGCCTGCAGCGCTCCCAGCGCGGCGGTGTCCCCCTTCACGTCCGCCCACAGCACATGCGGGTGGCGAGGCGAACCGAAGTACCCGCCGCCCTCGATGGTGAGCGTGAACGGCGCATGGTGCCCCGAGGCCCGCGTGAGCACCTCTTCCAACTCGGGCAGCCGGGCCGCATCCACCTCTCCGAGGAAGACCAGAGTGAGGTGCACTCCGTGGGGATTCACCCACCGGGCCCGGGGCGAGAGGGCGCGCAGGCGCTCGATGCCGGCGGTGGCTTTGGCCTCCACGGCACCTCCCAGCGTGACAGCGGTGAACAGACGCATGGCTCACGACTCCCGGGCGGCGCGCCGGCGGGGCCAGAGCGCATAGGCCCAAAAGGGAAGAAAGACGATGAACTCCACCGCGACCACGTACAGCCCCCGGGCCGAGAACATGCCGGCCCCGATGGGCGCTACCGGCAGCGGCCGCACGGGCGCGAAGAAGCGCTCGTTCGAGAAGGGCCACCACAGCGCCGCGCCCAGTCCTCCATCCGTGAGCGAGTCCAGCACGCCATGGCTGGCCAGGGCCACGAAGGCCAGCAGGCCCACGCGCACGGCGGGGAAGCGGAACGCGCGCGCCAGCAGCGCCAGGCCCAGCGCCACCAGCGCGGAGAAGACGAACGAGTGCGTGGCACCCCGGTGTCCCCAGGGCGCGGCGTACGGAATGCGGAACACGAAGGCGATGACGTCCGCGTCGGGCAGCAGCGCCAGCGCGGAGAAGAAGCCCATGCTGGCCGCCAGCCTGCCCACCGAGGAGGCGCTCCGCTCGTACCTGCCGAGCACCATGCCCACCGCCACATGACCGATGCTTGCCATACCTGCCCTTGAGGATAGTCCATCAGCAGCCAGGGAACCGGCACGCTGAGGCTACCTGGCGGGATAGGGGCCCGCTGGTCTACCGTGCGGCTCGTGCTTCCGGTCACCTCCGAGCCTGGCCTCGACGATCTCCTCCAACAGCGGCTGGACGAGCGCCGCACGCGGCTGAACCGGTGGCTCAACCGCTTCCGAGCGGGCGGGGCGCTGGGCTGGCTGGCGTTCGCCTTCCTCTTCAACTGGGGCACGCCGCTGTGGATGCTGGGGACCTACCTGGCGCTGGCGGTGGCGATTCTGGTCGGTGCCCGGTACGTCCCGGCGATGGGTAAGCAGCCCGCGCTCGGCGTGGTGGGCATCGACATGCCCGCCATCTGCCTCATCCAGTTCCTGGCCCTCGAGCACACCTCCAACACCGTGGCGGTGGCGCTGATGCCGCTGGGCATCTACGTCACGCTGGTGATGGTGGTGGCGATGCTGGGCCTGTCCCGGGTGGGCGTGGGCATTGCCACCGCGGTGGCCATCGGCTGCGAGATCGTCCTCTGCGACAAGGCAGGCATCCCGCAGGGGGACTACGTGCACGCGCTGGTGCTGGTGATGGTGATGGGGGCAGCGGCGGCCTCCTTCGTCAGCCGGCAGATCCTCCGGCTGGTGCATGACGTGACGCGCGAGCAGTCACGCCGAGCCCGGTTGGGCCGCTACTTCTCGCCCCAGGTGGCCCGGCGCATCGCCGAGCTGGGAGGCGCGGAGGACGGAGGCCAGCACCGCGAGGTGACGCTGCTGTTCTCGGACATCCGGGGCTTCACGACGATGTCGGACCGGATGGAGAGCCCACAGGTGGTGGCGCTGCTCAACGAGTACCTGTCACGCATGGTGGAGGTGGTGTTCCGCAACGGCGGCACGCTGGACAAGTTCATCGGCGATGGGATCCTGGCCTACTTCGGCGCGCCGCTGGAGCTGCCTGGCCATCCGCAGGCGGCGGTGGAGTGCGGGCTGCAGATGCTGGAGGCGCTGGAGAAGCTCAACGCCGAGCGCAAGGCACGGGGCGAGGAGCCGCTGAACATCGGCATCGGCGTGCACACGGGGAGTGTGGTGGTGGGCGACGTGGGGCCCGACCAGCGGCGCGAGTACACAGTGATTGGAGACGCGGTGAACCTGGCCAGCCGCATCGAGGGGCTGACGAAGAAGGTAGGCACCTCCATGCTGGTGTCCGGCGTCACGCGCGAGCGCTGCGGCGAGGAGTTCCAATTCACCGCCGCCACGCCGCTGCCGGTCTCGGGAAAACCCGAGCCCGTGGCCACCTTCATTCCCAAGCGCCCCACCGCGCAGCTCGCCGCCAGCTGAGAGCGCCAGGGTGGGGGAGGCTGGCGGCTGGCTGGTGAGTGCCGTACCTCTGGACTAGCCTCCCGGAACCGTGTCTCCCGCCCCTTCCGAGTCCGCTCTCGACGAGCTGCTGCTCCAGCGTCTGGACGAGCGCCGTGCGTCGGTAACCGAGTGGCTCAACCGTTTCCGCACGGCCGGTACCCTGGGCTGGCTCGTGTTTGCCTCCATCTTCGAGTGGAGCACGCCCCGGGCGATGTTGGCCGTGTACCTGGTCATGGCGCTGCTGCTCTGGGCCGGAGCCCGGCGCTTCCGGGTGCTCGCCCGTGAGCCCGCGCTGGGCGTGGTGGGCATCGACATGCCCGCGGTGTTTCTGATTCAGCTCAATGCCGCGGCGAACACGCCCAACGCCATCGCGGCGGCGATCATGCCCAGCGCCATCTACGTCATCCTGGTGATGATGGTGGCGATGCTGGGGCTGTCCCGGGGCGGCGTGGTGGTCGCCACCGGGCTCGCCATTGGCTTCGAGGCCCTGCTCTGTGAGTCCGTCGGCATTGCGTGGCAGGACTACCTCACGGCCCTGGTGCTGGTGATGGTGATGGGGGCGGCGGCGGCCTCCTTCGTCAGCCGGCAGATCCTCCGGCTGGTGCATGACGTGACGCGCGAGCAGAGCCAGCGGGCCCGGTTGGGCCGCTACTTCTCACCGCAGGTGGCCCGGCGCATCGCCGAGCTGGGCGCCGCCGCGGACGAGGGTCAGCACCGCGAGGTGACGCTGCTGTTCTCGGACATCCGGGGCTTCACGACGATGTCGGACCGGATGGAGAGCCCACAGGTGGTGGCGCTGCTCAGCGAGTACCTGTCGCGCATGGTGGAGGTGGTGTTCCGCAATGGCGGCACGCTGGACAAGTTCATCGGCGATGGGATCCTGGCCTACTTCGGCGCGCCGCTGGAGCTGCCCGGCCATCCGCAGGCAGCGGTGGAGTGTGGACTGCAGATGCTGCAAGCGCTCGAGCAGCTCAACGCCGATCGCAAGGCGCGGGGCGAGGAGCCGCTGAACATCGGCATCGGCATTCACACCGGCCGCGTGGTGGTGGGCACCATCGGCCCGGATCAGCGGCGCGAATACACGGTGATTGGAGACGCGGTGAACCTGGCCAGCCGCATCGAGGGGCTGACGAAGAAGGTGGGCACCTCCATCCTGGTGTCCGAGGTGACGCGCGCGCGTTGCGGCGAGGAGTTCCAGTTCACCGCCGCCACGCCGCTGCCGGTCTCGGGCAAGCCCGAGCCGGTAGCCACCTTCATTCCCAGCCGCCAGCCCGTGCGCTAGTACGCCTTCGAGAACACGATGCGGCCCGGCGAGGCGTCGCCGCACACCACGCACTTGCCCGGCTCCTGCTTCAAGTCGAACGGCCGGCACCGCGTGGTGGCCGCCATGTCGTTCTTCGCCTTCGCCTCGCACGTGGGCTTCTCGCACCAGTGCGCCAGCATGAAGCCGTCCTCGGCGCGCTTCTGCATCTCCTCGTAGGTGTTCACCTCGAAGGTCTGCGCGTCCCGGAACGCCTTGGCCTTGGAGAACAGGTCCGCCTGCATCGCGTCCAGCATGCTCTTGGCCTTCTCCACCGCCTGCGCCAGCGGCACGAACTCCTTCTGCCGCACGTCCCGGCGCACCATCACGCACGAGTCCTTGGCCAGGTCCTTGGGCCCCAGCTCCACCCTCAGGCACGTGCCCGTCAGCTCGTGCTCGTTGTACTTGAAGCCCGGGCTCTTCGCCTCGTCGTCGTCCACCACCACGTTCAGGCCCGCCTTGCGCAGGTCCGCCGCGATGGCGTGCGACTTCTCCAGCACCTGCGCCTTCTCCGCGTCCGCCGCCTTGCCCAGAATGGGGATGATGACCACGTGCGTGGGCGCCAGCTTGGGCGGCACCACCAGCCCCGCGTCATCCGAGTGCGTCATAATCAGCCCGCCGATGAGCCGCGTGGACACGCCCCAGGACGTCTGCCACACGTGGTGCTGCTTGCCGTCACGGCCCTGGAACTGCGTCTCGAAGGCCTTGGCGAAGTTCTGCCCCAGGTTGTGGCTGGTGCCCGCCTGCAGCGCCTTCTTGTCCTGCATCATCGCTTCGATGGAGTAGGTGCGCAGCGCCCCGGCGAACTTCTCCGTCTCGCTCTTGCGCCCCTTGAGCACCGGCATCGCCATGTAGTCCTCGGCGAACGTGCGGTACACCTCCAGCATCTGCAGCGTCTCCTTCTCCGCGTCCTCCTCCGTCTCGTGGCAGGTGTGCCCCTCCTGCCAGAGGAACTCCGTGGTGCGCAGGAACATGCGCGTGCGCATCTCCCAGCGCATCACGTTCGCCCACTGGTTGATGAGCATCGGCAGGTCGCGGTAGCTCTGAATCCACTTGGCGAAGCTGCGGTTGATGATGGTTTCGGAGGTGGGCCGGATGACGTAGGGCTCCTCGAGCTTGGCGCCGCCCGCGTGGGTGACGACGGCCAGCTGCGGGTTGAAGCCCTCGACGTGCTCGGCCTCCTTCTTCAGGTAGCTCTCGGGGATGAGCAGCGGGAAGTAGGCGTTCTTGTGGCCCAGGTCCTTGAACATCTTGTCCAGGACGCGCTGCATGTTCTCCCAGATGGCGTAGCCGTTGGGCCGGATGACCATGCAGCCCTTCACGTCCGAGTAGTCGGCGAGCTTCGCCTTCTGGACCAGGTCGACGTACCACTCGGAAAAGCCCTTCTCGCGGGGCGTGAGCTTCTCGGCCATGTGCGGAGCACCCTTCGAAAGTCGTGGAAAGAGGAGGGTTGCCTACGCCGGGCCCACCCGGAAATCAACGGCCCCGTCGCCCCTTGCGTCGCCCGCCTGGAAGAAGGGGTTGCGAAATTTTCGACCGCCGGTCAGATTAGTGAGCGAAGGTCGAAACCCTGTCCTGGAGCCGCCCATGCTTCGCGCCCTGACTGAAGACGTCCACGTCCTCTCC
>DASVVJ010000438.1:0-11973 GCA_036389955.1 Myxococcaceae bacterium | reverse complement strand
CCTCGGAAGCCGGATCCAGCTCAACGGCAGCGGGTGGACCGTCGTCGGCGTGGCCCGCGCGGGGGCCAGCTATCCCCTGGCGACAGACGTGTGGCGCCCGCTCGAGGAGCGCCCCGCGCCGGGCACGCCGGTGCGTGAGCTCCAAGTCCTCGCGAGGCTGCGCCCTGACAGCTCCCCTGACGCGGTGCACGCCGAGCTGGGCGCCCTGGCCGAGGCGCTCCGTGCGCGGAGTGTGAGCGTGCCGGAGCGCTCGCTGCGAGCGATGCCGCTGAGCGACTGGCACAACGGCCCCGCCAACCGGGTGTGGATGGGCCTGCTCATGGCGGCCGCCCTGGCACTCCTCCTGGTGGCGTGCGCGAACCTCGCCAACCTCACCCTGGCCAGGCACTCGCGCCGCAGGCATGAGCTGGCGGTTCGCGCGGCGCTGGGCGCGAGCAGGCTGCAGCTTGCCCGGCAGCTCCTCTGTGAAGGCCTCCTCCTGACGCTCGCCGGCGCAGCGCTCGGAGTGCTCCTCTCGGAGTGGCTCCTGAGCGCCATTATCGCGGCCTTGCCCTCGGAAGCCGTGCGGACCGTGCCTGGGCTGTCTCGTCTCTCCATCGACCGCCACGTGCTGCTCTTCACGCTGGGGGTGTCGGCCGCCGCGTCGTTGGCGATCGGCCTGATGCCCGCGCTGTGGGCCAGCCGCCCGGGGCTCCTGGAGGTGCTCAAGGCCGAGGGCCGCACGCTCTCGGCGGCGGGCTCCCGGACGCGGGCGGCACTCGTCGCCGCACAGCTGGCATTCTCTCTGGCCTTGCTCTCGGCCTCCGTCCTCGTCGGGCAGAGCGCGGGCCAGCTCATGCAGCACGGGATGACGGTCCGGCCCGAGGAGGTCGTCACCGCCGGGCTGGAGCCATCGCCCCACCGGCTCGAGCGCGCGGCGCGGCAGCCCTACGTCGAAGAGGCCCTGGCGCATGTCGAGGCGCGCACGGGCGTCGCGGCGGCGGTCATGACGTTCACCCCCTTCGAGCGGGGCTGCTGCACGCTCCGCGCGAGCGCCGAGGGCTCATCTGTCAGCGCGGCGGAGGCACCGTTCGGCCTCGTGCGCGCTGGCACCGGTCCCTTCCTCGACATTCTCGGCCTGCGACTGCTCGGAGGAAGGGCACTCGCTGCCACCGATAGCGCGGGCGCGTTGCCCGTCGCGGTCGTCAGCCGTGCCTTCGCCCGGCAGCTCTGGCCAGGCGAGGAGGCCCTCGGCAAGCGCTTCCGCCTGGAGGACTCGCCTGAGACGTGGCTCACCGTGGTGGGGGTGGTAGCGGACGTCTTCCCGGCACGGCCCGTGAGTGAGGTGTACCTGCCGCTTGCGCAGGAGCCACGCACCCTCTCGCGCCTCTCCCTCATTGTGCGCTCTGGCGGTTCTTCGCCGGTGGACTCCGTGCGGGCGGCGCTGCGCGAGCTCGACGCCACCCTGCCGCCCCCACGCGTCGGAACGCTCGCTGACGCGGAAGCAGAGGTCGGCTCAGGCAGCCGCCTCGTCACACGGCTCATGGGGCTCTATGCGGTGCTGGCCGCGCTGCTCGCCGGCCTGGGTGTGTACGGAGTGAATGCCTTCGCCTCGGCGCAGCGCGAGCGGGATCTCGGCATCCGCAGCGCGCTGGGCGCACGGCGGGCAGACCTGCTGGCCCTCATGGTGCGCGGCAGCAGCGCGACGATCCTCGCCGGCCTCGCCATCGGTGTCGCGCTGGCATTGGCCATGGCGAAGCTGATGAGCCATCGACTCGAGGGCGTGGTTGCGCTGGACCTGCGGATGATTGCAGCGGCCGCTGGGTTCCTCACACTCGTGGCCTCGCTGGGAAGCTTGCTGCCGGCGCGGCGCGCGAGCGCGGTGGACCCCATGACGGCGCTGCGCAGGGAGTAGCCAGCTGTTGGCGCGCGCCCACTGAGGACGGAGGACCAAGGCCCCCCAGCGCCGGCAACCCCACGGCGCTGGGTTTCTTTCTCGGCGGAGAAAGGTCCTTATGCTGCGGGAGGAAGTACCTCTTGCAGCCCTCTCCCGAGTCACGACATGCCCATCGATAAACCGCCGCGGATCTTCACGCTGAGTCAGGCGACAGGGAAGTGGGGCTGGGTCTCGGATGAACACCAGAGCTCGTTCCGGGCGAACGCCTTCAACTACTCCTTCACGTGTGACAACGGGGACCGGTACTTCTCCAATGTCTACGTCTACCGGCTGGCGCTGGTCGGTGTCGGCAGCAGCATCGCTTATTACCTCAACGCGCTCGGAGCTCCCTACGTGGATCCTCCCAGGGGGTCGCTGCGACCGCGGGTCCCCCAGCACCGCGTGCTACGAGAAGCCGTCCTGTTCGGCACCACCGACGCCTGGGACATCACCGAACGCGGAGACGGCTTCATCAACCACGAGCGCCACCAGATCAGCCACTGGGGACCGAAGGCGCCCGTGTTCAGCCCCGACTACATGGAGCGCGCCGAGTTCGCGGCGGAGAACCGCGCGGTTTTCAACCGGGCCAGAGGAGTGACCTGGATCAAGCACCACGTGTCCGCCATCAAGGCCTTTGGCGACGTCTACAAGGTCTTCGCCACCAATGGGTACTTCTATTATGCCAGCAAGGTGATCGTTGGCATGGGTGCGGGGCCTCACCAGAAGCCGCGCACGATGGTGATCGAGCCGGAGGCCCAGCAGCAGGTGCAGGACCTCGATCAGTTCATGCGCGCCAATCCCCGCTCAGACCTGAAGCCACTGGCGGGCAAGCACATCATCGTCAATGGCGCCAACGCGGGCATTGATGCCGTCGAGCGGGCGGCGTGCCTGGGCGCGCGGGTGACCTGGTTCATCGGCTCCACCAACCCGGTCATCCTTCCCGGCCACCGGCTCCAGCATGCGGGCGAGCTGGCCAAGCGCGCCATCTCCGTGGACTACAATGTCGAGATCCTTGCCAGGCCGGCGGACACCATCCGTGTCGTCTACACGCTCAAGAAACAGACGACCACCACCACCATCGACGCCGACGTGTATGTCTATGCGCTCGGGCAGGAACCCATGGCAGCCGGAGCCGTGGGCGATGTCCTCATCACTCAGGGCAACATCCCCTGGCAGGAGCTGGAGCCCATCTACGACATCAACCAGGTCTTCGGGGAACCGTACGAGACCGTGGTAGGTCTGCAGCGCAAGAAGACGAACCATGACCGGGGGCTGCAAATCATCGGCGCTGCCGCCGTGAGCCTGGCCAGCGTGACGGAGGGCACGCGGCCGCGAATCCCACACAACTTCACCGAGCAGTTCTCGCGTGAGCTCAAGCCTCGCCGGACGATTTCGGAGACCCGCGCGGATGAGAAACAGCGCGAGCTGATCTCCCAGGCCGAAGCGCATTTGAAGAACAAGACGGTCGTGGCCTCGCTCAACGCCGCGGTCCGCCAGGACATCGGCTCGGTGGTGCTGACCTCGCAGTTGGTGGGAGTCAAAGGGACCGTGGCGGCGCTCACCGGGTTCGCACCGGAGTACCTGTCCGGTGACATGAACCCCACGGTCGACAACCGCACCATGCTGCGCATCTACCTGGCCCACTTCCTGCCGAACCTTCGAGAGGTGGATGCCCAGAACCTCATCAACACCGTACTCAGTGGCCGCAAGAGCAAGGCGATCGGGTACTCGCCCGAGGAGGTGCTCGCGCTCAAGGTGGAGGCCGTGCGGCTGTACTGGGCACGTCTGGAGTCGCTGCTGTCCGCCGAGGAGAAGAAGCGGCTGTCGAGGTTGCCGCTGGCTTCGGACGGGCTCCGGAAATCAGCGCTGCTTCTGAGGGAGGGAGGCGGAGAGATCACCCAGGTGCGCAAGCGCAAGGGCAAGCAGCAGGTGACGATCTCCCTGACGCCCAGCCGCTATCGGCTGTGAGCCCGGATGACGCCAGTTTTGAAGTCCATCGGGGCCCGAATACTCTGGACCGCCGCGAGACGAGGCACTGGATGGCTGGCACGGATCTGAAATCACTGGGCTGGCAGCATCTCGGCCTGGCAGAGCGCAAGTCGGTCCTCGCAGAGCCCGGCCTCGCTCCACCCTGCGAGCCCTCCCGGCTGCAGCACTTCCGGTCCACCGCCGGGCTCGACGAAGACGCTTGCTTCCAGGCGTGGCTGGCCGAGCAGCACCTGTCCGAGCAGCTCTTGAGCCATCTCCTGGGCGAGGGCCCACGGTCCGCCACCTCCCCGGTGCCAGCCGCTGGCGGTGCGGTGTCCGCCGTCGCGCTGAGCGAGGCTGAGCAGGCCTGCGTGGCAGGAGCCTTCCCGTTTGCCCGTGTCCTGCGGGGTTTCGCCGCGGGAGTCGCCGAGCGGCTTGCCGCGCACGGCGTTCCTCCTGCGCTTCGCCCCGCGCTGCTTCAGGAGGTGGTCCGCCAGGCGCACTTCCTGGCAGGGCGTGCGCTGGTGCTCGAGTTGAACGTGGCGCGAGTGCTCGGCCAGCTCCAGGGCGCGACTCCCGAGGAGCGGTTCGCGCGCTTCCTCGACGCCCCTGACACCTGGACGGCGTGTCTGCGCCAGTACCCGGTCCTGGCGCGGCTGCTAGAAGAGCTGGCCGAGCGTTTCCCAAGGCTCGTCGCCGAGACGCTCTCGCGGCTCTCCAACGACGCAGTGCACCTGGCCCGTGCTGGGTTGATCGACAGCGAGCACGATCCCCTCGTCGAGCTGTCCCCGGGCTTGTCGGATCCACACCGTGGCGGCCGCACTGTCTGCGAGGCCCGGTACGCGAGCGGCTCGCGCGTTTTCTACAAGCCGAGGTCGCTGGCCGTTGATCTCGCTTTCGGGCGGCTGCTCCGGGCCGTCAACGAGGCCGGCTTCAGCCTGCCCCTGCTGGAGCCGCGGGTGCTCGACCTGGGCAGCAACGGCTACGCCGCGCACATCACCCACGAGTTGTGCGCCAACGAGGCCGAGCTTGCGCGTTTCTATCACCGGCAGGGAGGGCTGCTCGCGCTCGTCCATCTGCTGCGCGGGGTCGACTTTCACAACGAGAATGTGATCGCTCACCGCGATCAGCCCGTGCTCATTGATCTCGAGTGCCTGTTTCACCAGGACGCAGCGCAGCTCTCGGAGGCCAGTCCCCTCGAGCGGCGGGTGAACCGCTCGGTCTTGTCGACGGGGCTCTTGACCTGGCGGCTGCGCATGGGGGGAGCAACTGTGGAGGTGGGTGGCCTCGGCGGCCTTCCGCAGCAGCGCATCCCCATCGAGGTCCCGACGTGGGGCGGCGAACGCACGGACTCCATGGCACTCGGAGCGCACGAGGCCGAGCTTCCGGTGGCGCAAAACCTGCCCGCGGTGAACACGCGCCCGCTGGAATACGCGGATGACTTCGTCGCGGGCTTCGAGGAAATGTACTCGCTCCTCGTCGAGCGCAGGGAGGAGCTGGCCCGTCCGGGAGGCCTGCTCGACACGTTCCGAGACGTGCCCACGCGCTGCCTCCTCCGGCCGACCGGGCTCTACGCGACAGCGCTCTTCGATGCCACCCACCCGGACTTCCTGCGCGACGGCGCGGACCGCGATGCGATCCTGAATCGGCACCTCGAGACCTCCGCTGCTCACTCGACAGATGGCATCCGAAGCTCCGAGCTGGGCGACTTGTGGGCAGGCGACGTGCCCGCCTTCCACGGGCGGCCGGGCGACACGCTGCTCACCCACGGCGAGGGCGAGCCCTGCGCCCGGCTTGCCCGGGAGCCGCTGAACGAGGCTCGAGAGGCGTTCGCCGCATGGGGGCCCACCGACCGGGAACAGACGACGCGCCTCATCCGCGGTGCGCTCGAGGCGGCTTATTCCGAAGAGGGCGGCGCGCACCGGGCGGCAGCGGGCCCGGCGGACCGGCAGGAAGAGGCCGCCGCTCCAGACGAACTCTTCCAGGCGGCCATCGAGCTTGGTGACGAGCTGCTTCGGCTCGCGGTACGCGCGGGTGGCCGGGCCACCTGGTACGGCTTCGGACAGACTCCGGACGAGCATTGGGAGTACGAGCCGGTGGGCTCCGGCCTCTACAGCGGGGGCTCGGGTATCGCGCTCTTCCTGGCACTGCTGGCCGCCCATACCCGGGAAGCGAGGTTCGCCGAAGTGGCGCTCGAGGCGGCCCGTCACGTCTCGGATCAGTTCCGCCATCGAGCGGACGGACTCCTCCTGGGGGCCTTCTCGGGCTGGTCGTCCGCGGGCTATGCGCTCGCCCGGATCGCGGGCTTGCTGGGCGAGCCGGAGCTGCGCGCCCTCGCCCTCGACATGGTGCGCGCCACGCTGAGTGCCACCTCCTCGGACGAGGAGCTGGACGTCATTGGCGGTGTCGCGGGGACGGCGCTCGTGGCCCGCCGCCTCATGGCGGACGACGCTCAGGACCTGCGGCTCGTGCTGGAGGCGTGCGCGCACCGGCTACTCGAGCGGCCTGGGATTCCCGAGCGGAGACCGGCGGACGACGAGCCGAGGCCGCTGCTCGCGGGTGCGGCCCACGGGGCCGCGGGTCTCGCGTGGGCCCTGGCCGAGCTTCACGCCGTCACGGGTGATGAGCGCCTCCTGCACCGGCTGGGGTCACTCTGTGCCTACGAGCGCCAGCTCTACGATCCCGCGGAAGGAAACTGGCCCGACCTGCGGCCCGGGCGGCAGTCCCCGCGGGGCGGAGTCATGGCCTGGTGCCACGGTGCTCCCGGGATAGGGCTGGCGCGGCTGCTCCTGCTCGACGCCCTGCCGGCGCTCGCGGAAGCCAGGGCCGATGTCGACCTGGCGGTGGCGGCCACCCTCGCCCGGGGCGAGCTGGGAAACGCGAGCCTGTGCCATGGCTCGCTGGGCAATGCAGAGCTGCTCGTTGCAGCGTCCGCGCACGGGAGGCCGGAGCTGCTGCTCACCGCGCGCTCCTGGGCCCGGCGCGCCCTGGAGCGGCGCCGGCACTCGGGCGGCTGGAGTACCGGCGTGCCCTTCCGTACCCCCGAGCCCAGCCTCCTGCTCGGGCTCGCGGGTATCGGCTACCAGCTGCTCCGGCTCGCGGCTCCGGAGCGTGTCCCCTCACTGCTGGGGCTCGGGGTCGAGCCACTGACCCCGAGCTGAGCGTCTCAGCAAACCGTCTTCGAGCAGTACTGGATGGTCTTCGTGCAGTGGGCGCTCATCGACTGAATCTTGCAGATGATTCCGCGGGTCGAGGGCGAGCTCTCGTCATTCTTGAGGACAGGGGCCCCGGCGGGGTGCTGCGCCACCTCGAGCCGCAGGACGCCGGGCTTCATGTCGCCCACCTCGAGCTGCAGATCATCCGGAACCTCGTAGCCCATCTGCTTGAGGGCCTGCCGGGGATCCTTCTTCACCAGTTCCCTGAACTGCGGGTCGCGCCAGGAGCGCACCAGCACCTGAGCGTGAATGTCGTCCGGGAGCAGCTTCTTCTCGTCCATGTCGTCTCCTTGAGTGCAGCCACTCCTCCGGGTCGCCGTGGGCGCTGACCTCGGTGAGTGATAAATTTTTACCACCAGTATGGATCCCGAGACAGCACGCACCCGGTAGGGCTCACGCTGCCTACAGGCTGGGGGCTCTGGCCGCTTTGCCAGGTGGCTCCAGCGGATCAGGACATCACGCGACTCTCCCTTCAGGTCGATCATGCCCACCGCGGTTCGGGCTGCACTTACCACTGGCCACGCTCCCCAGGAGCGTGTTCCACCGTTCCCATACGGCACACGATGAGTGCCGTGCCTCCAGGCGGGTACGGCGCGTCACGTAGCGGTGAGCCGGCCAGCGCGGAGGGGTCTTGCGCAATGCGGGGCGCGGACGTACAGCGGGGCCCCATGGCACTCACTGCGACCATGTACCACGTGCGGGTGAACCTCTCGGACGTGGATCGCGGCGTGTATCAGTCCCTCGATCTGCGCCTGGCCCGCCACCCGTCCGAGAGCATGCGCTACCTGCTCACGCGGACCCTGGCCTACTGCCTCTCGTACGAGGAAGGGATCTCCTTCAGCAAGGGCGGCATCTCCTCCACCGACGAGGCGCCCATCTCCGTGCGCGATCCCACCGGGGTGCTGCTCGCCTGGATCGACATCGGGTCCCCGTCCGCCGAGCGGCTGCACAAAGCCTCCAAGGCGGCCCGGCGGGTCGCACTCTTCACGCATGTGGAGCTCGCCCTGCTGCGCCGCGAGGCGGCGACCAAGGCCATTCACAAAGTCGAGGAGATCGAGGTGTGGCGGTTCAGCCCCGCGTTCCTCGACGCGCTCGAGGCAAAAGTAGGCCGCGACACCGAGGTGAATCTGACGCGCACGGAAGGTCAGCTCTACGTCACCCTCGACGAAGAGACGATCGAGACGACGCTTGCACCCGAGCGCCTCGTGGCGGATGCGGTGGGCGGGGTTTGAGGGAGCACAGCCCTCCGCCTTGCCCTCCGTGCTTCGCTACGCGAGAGTGCTGCCCCCCATCATTCCGTGGTGTCACCCCATGCCCAGCCCCGTGGCCGCCATAGAGATTGCGCAGCAGATCCTGAATGGACGGTGGATGTATGCGTCGGCGGCGCTGCGGGCGTGCCAGCGCGGCGAGTGGGCAGGGTTCGTTCGTGAGGTCGCGCAGGCAAAGCCACGGCTCGGGGGCAGGCGCGATTACGAGCGCTGTCTCGCGCTCGCCGAGCGCTCGCTTGTGGGGCCCGTGCTGAAGAGCCTCACGCTGGTGCCGCTCTGGGCCTGCTCGACCGAAGACGGGATGTCCACTGAGTGGGTGGCTGTGCACGGCGTGGCCCAGGATGGCCAACCGCTGCAGGTACAGGAAAGCGGCCCCTTCATCGACGTCGAGGACGCCTCACCCCGGGTAGACGCGCTGTGGGAATGCACCGTGCGGCGGTGGACGGCGGCGACGTTGGTCGAGAGCCGCTTCTATTCGCCAGAGATTCCGCTGCTCCTGCGCGCGGGGGAATTCGGCGTCCTGGAGCTACGGATTGACGAGGTGCTCTCCGTCGACGCACGCGAGACTGGGCTGCTCCCACGCCCGGTACGAGAGGTACCCATGTTCGCCTCGTGGTTCGAGCCGCGGGTGAAGGTCTCGCCAGAACTCGAGTCGCAGATTCGCGACATGTGCTTCACCGCCCCGGACAACGGCGACTGAGTCGCTTCACGACGGCAACTCAGCCCCTCCCCCTTGAGCGCGGGGTGCCTGCTGCATCAGAGTGAGCACCGTGGAGGCGCGGCACGAGCTGCTCGCTCCCTCCACTCCCCCCGTCAGGGCCGGACGGTCGAGGTCTCCATGCGTCGCGTCTCCACTGCTTCTTTCCCGGCCGCCATCGGCCACCTTGCACTCGTGCTCCTCCTCGCCGCGGGGTGTAGCGACACCGCCGCTCCGCCCGAGGAGGAGCGGCCGCGGCTGCCCACGGCGGACGAGGTGCGCGAGGAGCTCGCGCCGCTCGCCTTCGACGCCTTCGTGGAGCGCTCCTTCCGCCTCCTGCTCCGGCGCAGCCCGGAGAGCGTGGTAGAACTCGGCCTGGAGCGCGAGCTGGACGTCGGCCGCACGTTCCTCGACGACGTGTCGGACGCCTTCGCGGCGGAGACGCGGGCCCAACAGGGGGTGGTGCTCGAGCTGCTGAAGGGCCACGACCGTGCGGCCCTCTCGCGCACCCAGCAGGTGACGTACGACGTGTACGCGTGGTGGCTCGAGGAGCGCCAGCGAGACGCGCGCTTCGAGGCGCACGACTACCGCATCAACCCGACCCTCGCCTCGATCAACGGCGGCATGGAGCTGTTCTTCACGGACGTCCACCCGCTGCGCGACGTGGCGGACGTGGAGTCCTACGTCGGCAGGCTCGGGCGCGTCGCGGAGAAGCTCGGCCAGGTGGAGGAGACGCTGCGCAGGCAGGAGGCCGCGGGGGTGCGCCTGCCCCAGCCGCTGCTGCGCATCGTGCGCCCGCAGCTGCAGTCGCTGTCCACCATGAGCCCGCTCAGCACGCCCTTCTACGCGTCACTGCTCGAGCGCAGCACGTTCCTCTCCGGGCCGGACCGGGAGCGCCTCCTCGGGCGCGCGGAGGAGCTCGTGCGGACGTCGGTACAGCCCGCGTACGCCTCGCTCGCTCGGCTCCTGGCGGCACAGGAGCCCCTGGCCCCCGCCGCGCTCGGCGTCTGGCAGCTACCGGACGGTGAGGCCTACTATGCCCACACCCTGCGCCGGCACGTGACCGCGGACGTCACGGCGGAGGAGCTGCACCAGCTCGGGCTTCGCGAACTCGAGTCGCTTCATCAGGAGATGCGCGCGCGCTTCACCGCGCTCGGCTTCCCGGCGGGGGAGAGCATCGCCCAGGGCCTCAACCGCGCGGCCCAGGCAGGGGGCACGGTGCCGGCAAGCCAGGTCGTCTCCACGTACACGCTCATCATCGAGCAGGCCCAGGCGCGGCTGGGTGAAGCCTTCGACCTGGTGCCGAGCGCCGCGGTGGTGGTGGTCGGCGGTGAGGCGGGCGGCTTCTACGTCCCCCCGTCGCTCGACGGCTCGCGGCCCGGTGCGTTCTTCGCCACCGCCACCCGGCCCGAGGCCCTCTTCGGGATGCGCACCCTCGCCTATCACGAAGCCGTCCCCGGCCATCACCTGCAGCTGGGCGTCGCGCAGGACCTCGAGCTGCCGCTGGTGCGGCGGGTGGTGGGCTTCACGGGCTATGCGGAGGGCTGGGCCCTCTACGCCGAGCGCCTGGCGAGCGAGCTGGGCTGGTACCAGGACGACGCGCTGGGGGACGTGGGCCGGCTGCAGGCGGAGGCGTTCCGCGCCGCACGGCTGGTGGTGGACACGGGCATTCACGCCCGCCGCTGGACCCAGGCCCAGGCCGTCCAGTTCATGCAGGACAACGTGGGCTTCTCCCAGGGTGCCGCCAACGGGCAGGTCATCCGCTACGCCGCCTGGCCGGGTCAGGCCACCGCCTACATGACGGGCGCGCTGCGACTGCGCGCCCTGCGCGAGCGCGTGCGCACGGCGAAGGGGGCGTCGTTCGACCTCAAGGCCTTCCACCGTGCCGTGCTCTCGCACGGGAGCCTCCCGCTGGAGCTGCTTGAGCGCGTGGTGGCCGAGGAGCTCGGACTTCCCTGAGCGCTTGGCGCCGGTTGAAGGTGAGGGCTGGCTGGTCGGCACCGACCGCCAACAGGCATCGATAGGTATAACTGGCTGCACGAAGAGCTTGGGCTCGACCCCCTGAAGAGAGCGAAAAGTGATGAGAGTCTTCATATCGATCCCTGCGGTCGCAATAGCTCTGGTCGTATCGATTTCATTGGCCGCGTGCGACGGGGGTAACCCTGACGGCCAAACCCCGAGGGCGACCGTGTCCGGCGTCGTAAGAGACACCGCCGCAGTGGTCATCGAGGGCGCATCGGTGAGCGTCGGCAGCGCCACCGCGACGACCGGCGCGGACGGGCGATTCGAGCTTCAGAACCTGCCGGTCGGAAGCGCGACGATCATCACGAGCGCCCCGGACTTCAATCGGCGCTCAGAGAGCGTCGGTCTGATCGCGGGGCTCAACACCCACGACGTCGTGTTGACGCCGGCCCCGACGGCGACGGCGACCGTGTCCGGCACCGTCAGCGCCGCCACCGCAGCTGTCATTGAAGGCGCATCGGTGAGCATCGGCAGCGCCACCGTGACGACCGGCGTAGACGGACGATACGTGCTTCAGAACCTGCCGGTTGGCAGCGCGACGATCATCACGAGCGCCCCGCGCTTCGGTCAGCGGGTCGAAAGCGTCAGCCTGAACAAGGGGCCCAACACCCACGACGTCGTGTTGACGCCGGCCCCGACGATCGTGTCCGGCATCGTCAGCGCCGCCACCGGAGCCGTCATTGAGGGCGCATCGGTGAGCATCGGCAGCGCCACCGCGACGACCGGCGCAGACGGACGATACGAGCTTCGGAACCTGCCGGTTGGCAGCGCAACGATCATCACGAGCGCCCCTGGCTTCGATCGGCGCTCTGAGCTCGTCCGTCTGCTCGCGGGGCCCAACACCCACGACGTCGTGTTGACGCCGACCCCGAGGGCGACTGTGTCCGG
>DASVVJ010000437.1:0-15880 GCA_036389955.1 Myxococcaceae bacterium | reverse complement strand
CAATACTAAAGGCCGCAACCTCTTCATCGAAGCCGCTAAAGAGCGATTTGCGCACATCATCATCTTCGCTGATGATCTCTTCATTATGGAAGAGGCAGCGCATCCCGAAATGTATGATCTACTGCTCTCTTTCCGCGTATGCACCATTAGGGAGTTTGGACATCGCCTGCGTGGCTCATTGATTGAGAAGTGGTGCAGCATCGGTCAGGAGTTCACTTCGGACGACGCCCAGCTTGAGCAGAAAATTTCCGAGACCGAGCACGCCATCGACACGCTCCTAGGCAAGAATCTACTACCGTCTTACCCCGTGTTCGTCTTGAGCATTCTTCAATCGCGCGAGGCCAATAAGAACCTGAGCACCGCCTCGGGAGCATATGGGTACATTTACGAGGTGCTGATTACGGCCGCCTTGTCCGGCGCAAGCAAGGATCTCACCCTCGACACCCAGTATACCTACATCTCACAACTAGCCTACTATCTCTTCCGCTTCAACAAGCGGCTCCTTTCCCATGACGAGATTCAGAGCATTACCGATGAGTATTACCGTCGCTATCGCATCCGCTTGCCGCAAGAGAGCCTGCTCACGTCCCTCACCCAAGCTCTAGTGCTTGAAGAGACGGATGGCGGATACCGATTCAAGTACAAATACATCTATTATTATTTTGTTGCAAAGTTTTTCCAGGAGAATCTCAGCTCGGCCCAATATAAGCAAGAACTGCGCAGTGCTATCGCAGACATGACGAGTAAGGTCTATAATGAAGACTTTGCCAACATCCTGATCTTCCTCGTCTACCTCACGAAGGACGCTGAGATCATGACGCAGATGACAGAGAATGCTCGGCAGCTCTACGCCGATCGCCTTCCTTGCGATCTCGACAGCGATGTGCGTGCGCTGTCCGCGAACAGCGGCCCCCTTCATTTCCTGCTTGAGGAACGGAATAAGCAAGAGGCACGAGAAGAGTACAGGCGTAGCCTAGATGATGCTCACCCGAATGCTCTCGCGGAGCTTGAGGATGAGCAGAATGATCGCCAAGAATTCGATGAAATCGTCAAGATAAACGTCGCTCTCAAAACGATTCAAATTATGGGTCAGATCCTAAGGAACTTTCCAGGCTCCTTGGGTGGGGACGTCAAACTGGAAATCGCAAAGGAGAGCTATCTGCTCGGCCTGCGCACCCTGAACGTGATGCTCTCCATCTTCGAGCAGCACCGGGACGATATTAAGAACCTGCTCAAAGATGCCATCCGCTCAGATCATCCATCTCTGGATGAGGAGGCGCTGACAAAACGAACCGAACAATATTATTTTCAGCTCCAACTCGGGCTTGCCTATGGGGTCATCAAGAAAATCTCCCTGGCGGTTGGCAGCAAGCACTTGAAGGAGACCTTCAAGGAAGTGCTCTCCGGAGATGACAACGTCGCCATTCGGCTCGTGGACATTGCCATCAAGCTAGATCACTTCCGCCCTGTTCCAGAAGAAGAGGTGATAGATCTCTACGGTAAAATCAGCCAGAACATCTTCTCGTCCAGCATCCTCAAGCAGCTGGTCGTGGACCACCTCTATCTCTACAAAACCCCCTACAAAACACGTCAGAGGCTCTGCGACCATCTAGATGTCACCCTAGATACGTCCAAGCTGATTCAGAGCCACCACAAGAAGTAGCCCCGTAACCCGCCTGAAGTCATACATGTCCGTCTACAGCGTCTGTCATGGTGACACCCTCAGTTGATTACCCAGTAGGTGGGCCTGTCGATGCAGCGCTTGGCATGAGTCAACAATGCAGAGCACATGGTGATGAACCCCAGGCGGTAATAGTCCACAGACCCGCTGTCACACTTCACCCAAAGTGAAAAGAGTCTCACAGATTCAGAGCGGCGCGGGCGGTGGCGTGTGTGGCTCGGATCGAGCTTCCCGGAGCCACCAGACGTGGAAGGTGTGAACCCGCTGGCCACGGAAGTTCGCGGGCAGTTCCACGGGCCCCTCCACGGAGGTGAAGCTTGAGGCCAACTCCTCGGGAGGAGGATTGCCGAAGGAGAACCAGAGGGCATCCTTCCCAGGAGGGACAACGGGCTGCGGCCACAGGTCGTACTGGCTCTTGCGGCCCGGGCCCGCCGTGTCCGTCACCACGCCGGCGTAGCGCGCCGCCTGGGAGGCGAACTGGTAGTTGGGGGTATAGACGACGGCGATGTCCTTCGCTTCGGCACCCGGATGGAGTTGCCCGGGCTCGGCGAGCACGGAGAGCAACTCCCAGCCGTGAGTGCGCTGCAGCGGCACGTCCCGCTCGAAGCGCAGCAGCGGGAAGAGCACGTGCGAGCCTGCCCCCAGCACCACCGCCAGCCCGCTGAAGGCCGCTGCCCGGAACCAGGCCGGCCGCATCCCCGCCACGCCCACGCAGGCGGCGACATAGGCCACCGAGGGCCAGTTGGCCTCGCCCCGCGTGCGCACCGCCGCGTAACCGAAGAACAGCAGCGGCACCAGCACCGCCACCCTCAGGAGGAACTGCTCCCGCGGGCCGCGCACGACGTAGAAGAGGCCCAGCGGCAGCAGCACCGGCCCACCCATGGCGAGCTGGCCCGCCAGGTACTCCCCGAAGGTTGCGAGCCCTCCAGTGCCGCCCAGGCCGTGCTTGAGCTGGAAGGCGAACCCCACCCACTCGCGCTGGGCGTTCCACAGCACCACCGGAAGGAAGAGCAGGGCGCCCAGCAGCGCCGTCAGCCACGCCCCCGCGGGCAGCCTCCGCATGCGCACGGCGGTGACGAGGAAGATGCCCGCCAGCAGCACCCCCGGGTACTTCGACAGCAGCGCCAGTCCCGAGGCCAGGCCCGCCAGCACCCACCGCTCCCGCCACAGCGCCCACAGCGCCAGCGTCCAGAACAGCAGCAGGGGCGCGTCCGGCAGCGCCCACACGCCACTGAGCACGCCCACCGGCACCACGCTCCACAGCGCCGCCGCGCGCCAGGCCGCCTCGCGGCTGCCGTGCACGTCCCTGGCCAGCCCCCACACCGCCGCCACCGTGCCCACGCCGCACAGCAGCGCCGCGGGACGGATGTCCAGCGCGGCGATCAACCACGCGATGAGCGGCGGGTGGTCGTAGTAGCCCCACGCGAGGTGCTGGCTCCACTGCCAGTAGTACGCCTCGTCGGAGTAGAGTTCCGTGCCCAGCGCGAGCGTGAGCCGCACTACCGCGCTCACCCCCAGCAAGGCGAGGCAGAGCTTCAGGCCCGGGGCGGACTGGGCAGTGGAATTGGCCACGTCCCGGACAAAGCGCACCCGGCGCCCGTTGGCTAGAGGAGTCTTGTCGGGATTTCCACTTGCCCCGCCCGCCGAGGGCTCCGTATGGCTGTTCCCGTCCCCGTAGCGCTTGGAGTGCCCCATGGCCCACCCGCCTTCCTCGCCGTCCGGCCCGAGTAACCGCCTGGCGAGCGAGCCTTCCCCCTACCTGCGCCAGCATGCCCACAACCCCGTGGACTGGTACCCGTGGGGAGACGAGGCGCTGGCGAGGGCCCGCTCGGAGAACAAGCCCATTCTGCTCTCCGTGGGGTACTCCGCGTGCCACTGGTGTCACGTGATGGCGCACGAGTCCTTCGAGAACCCCGCCATCGCGAAGCTGATGAACGACTGGTACATCAACATCAAGGTGGACCGCGAGGAGCGGCCGGACCTCGATCAGATCTACCAGGGCGTGGTGCAACTGATGGGGCAGGGCGGTGGCTGGCCGCTCACCGTGTTCCTCACGCCCGACCTGCGCCCCTTCTACGGCGGCACCTACTTCCCACCGCACGACAAGTACGGGCGGCCCGGCTTTCCCCGGCTGCTGGAGGCGCTCCACGACGCCTGGGTGAACCAGCAGGACAAGGTACAGGAGCAGGCGCAGTCCTTCCACGAGGGACTGGGCGAGCTGGCCGCCTACGGGCTCGACGCGACACCCGGGGCGCTTTCGGCGGCGGACGTGGTGAAGCTGGGCGAGCGGATGCTGCGCCATGTGGACCCGGTGAACGGCGGCTTCGGCGGCGCCCCCAAGTTCCCCAACCCGATGGATGTGTCCTTCATGCTGCGCTCGTGGCGGCGCGGCGGGCCCGTGGCGCTCAAGGACGCGGTGCTGCGCACCCTGGAGAAGATGGCGCTGGGCGGCATCTACGATCAGCTGGGCGGCGGCTTCCACCGTTACTCGGTGGACGCACGGTGGCTGGTGCCGCACTTCGAGAAGATGCTCTACGACAACGCCCAACTGCTGCACCTCTACGCGGAGGCGGAGCAGGTGGAGCCCCGGCCGCTGTGGCGCAAGGTGGTGGAGGAGACGGTGGAGTATGTGCGCCGCGAGATGACGGACGCGCGCGGAGGCTTCTTCGCCGCCCAGGATGCCGACAGCGAGGGCGAGGAGGGCAAGTTCTTCGTCTGGCGCCCGGATGAGGTGCGCGCCGTGCTGCCCCCGGAGCAGGCCGACCTGGTGGTGCGCCACTTCGGCATCAAGCCCCAGGGCAACTTCGAGCATGGCACCACGGTGCTGGAGGTCGCCGTGCCCGTGGCACAGCTTGCCCAGGAGCGCGGGCTGACCGAGGAGGCCGTGGAGCGCGAGCTGCGCGCCGCCCGCCTTGCCCTCTTCGACGTGCGCGAGAAGCGCGTGAAGCCGGGCCGGGATGACAAGCTCCTCGCGGGTTGGAACGGGCTGATGATCCGCGGGCTCGCCTTCGCCTCGCGGGTGTTCGGCCGCCCGGAGTGGGCCCGGCTCGCGGCGGGCGCCGCGGACTTCGTGCTCTCCGGAATGTGGAACGGGACGAGGCTGGTGCGCTCATATGAGGAGGGCCGGGGACGCATTGACGGCTTCCTCGAGGACTATGGGGATCTGGCCTCGGGCCTCACCGCGCTCTACCAGGCCACCTTCGACGTGAAGTACCTGGAGGCGGCCTCCGCCCTGGTGAAGCGCGCGGTGGAGCTCTTCTGGGATCCAGAGAAGCAGGCCTACCTCTCCGCGCAGAAGGGCCAGAAGGACCTGGTGGTGGCCACCTACTCCCTGTTCGACAACGCCTACCCCTCGGGAGCCTCCACGCTCACGGAGGCGCAGGTGGCGCTCGCCGCGCTCACCGGGGACAAGTCCCACCTGGAGCAGGCCGAGCGCTACCTCTCGAGGATGCGCCAGCCCATCGAGGAGAACCCGATGGGGTACGGCTACCTGGCGCTCGTGGCGGACGCGTTCCTGGACGGGGGCGCGGGCGTCACCTTCGCGGGCTCGCGCGAGCAGGTGGCCCCCCTCCTCACGGCGGCCAACCACGCCTTCACCCCCACCTTCGCCTTCGGGTGGAAGGAGCCGGGCGCACCGGTGCCTCCGCTCGTGAAGGAGCTCTTCGAGGGACGCGAGCCCGTGGGAGGACAGGGCGCGGCGTACGTGTGCCGGGGTTTTGCCTGTGAGCGCCCGCTGACGGACGCGCAGGAACTGGTCCAGCGGCTCCAGGCGCCCGCGCGGAGCTGAACTCAGAGCTTCGGATCGAGCGCGGAGGCGTTGATCCGGTTGCGCAGGAACCTCAAGAGGGTGCGCACGCGGGAGGGCGTGGCCTTGCCCGAGGGAAACACCAGCGACACCTCGAGCCCCGGGGAGTCGTACTCCGGCAGCACCCGGACGAGCCGGCCCGCCAGCAGATCCTCCCGCACGTGGAAGCTCAGCTCCTGGACGATGCCCACCCCCGACAGCCCCATCATCCGGTTGGCGCCGGCGTCATCCACCTCGGCGCGCGTCTTCGGAACCAGGGTGTGGCTCTGCCCGTCGACCAGGAAGGTCCAGATGTACGGGCGCCGCGTCTGCTGGGACACGTAGTTGATCAGGTGGTGCTGCTCCAGGTCGGCCAGCGAGCGCGGGACGCCATACTGCTCCAGGTAGGCCGGGGAGGCGCAGTGGCAGATGCGCGTGAGCCCCAGCCGGTAGACGCTGAGCGAGGAGTCCTTGAGCGAGCCGAAGCGCACGGCGATGTCCACGTTCTCGCCCACCAGGTCCACGAACCGGTCATTCAGCCGGATGTCGAGCGCGATGTCCGGATAGGAGCGAAGAAACTCGGCGAGCGCCGGGATAATGACCATCCGGCCCAGGGTGTTGGGCAGATCCACGCGGATGCGGCCCCGCATCGAGCCGGCTTCCTCCAGGGCCTCGTCTTCTCCCCGGGCCAGCTCGTCCAACGCCGGCCGGCAGCGAGTGTAGTAGCGCGCTCCCGCATCGGTCAGGTGCACGCTGCGGGTGGTGCGGGTGAGCAGCCGCGTGGACAGCCGCTTCTCCAGGCGGGTAATCGCCTTGCTCACCGCCGCGGTGGTGAGCCCGAGCCGCCGCGCGGCCGCCGTGAAACCTCCCACGTCCGCCACCGCGACGAAGATGACGACATCATCCAATCTGCTGAGCACGGCCCGGATTGTTGACGCACCGTCAACGCTCTGTCGATTTACCGGTCCACCCCCCGCGCATCGCGCGCCGCGTCGTGGCTCCCCTGGCGGATACCGACAGGATGCATATCGTGAGTAAACAGCCAGCCGCTTGCCTGTACCGGGCATTATTAACGCTCGGGCAACAGTGTATCGGCTGCCGCGTGGATAGTCGCCTTCTGATCACCCTCGTATCGTGTAGCGGTCGCGGTGAGGAAAACCGCCGCAGGGGGTAACACCATGACGGCTTCGCGCTCAGCGGTGCAGCAGTCCACTGTTGCTGGCTCTCAGTCCTCCGTCTACCTCCACCCGATGGCCCGGTTCGAGCGCCGGGCGCTGGATCCCGCCCACCTCCGCCCCCGTCGTACCGCCTTCACCTTCCCCAGCTCCATTCCCCGGCACTGGCTGGCGGGCAGTCCGACCCGCTCGCACTTCTTCAATGCCATCAACCTGTTTGTCGTGGCGTTCGAGGATTTCATGGTGCGGGTGATGCGCGGCCAGCTTCCGCGCCTGAAGGACGACCCTGAGTTCGCCCGCCAGGTGCGCGGCTTCATGGGCCAGGAGGCCACGCACTCCTTCGTGCACGAGAAGTTCCTGAGCAACCTGAGGGGGCAGGGCTACCGCATCGATGGGTACCTGGGCACCGCGGAGCGCGTCTTCACCCAGGTGTTTGAGAAGTGGCTGGGCCTGCGCGTCTGCCTGGCGATGATCGCCGGCTTCGAGCACCTCACCGCGCTGCTGTCCGAGCTGGTGCTGTCCAACCGCACACTGAAGGACGCCGAGCCCTTCATGGCGGAGCTGTGGGAGTGGCATGCCGCCGAGGAGATCGAACACAAGGAGATGGCGTTCGAGCTGCTGAAAAGAACGAACCGCTCCTACCTGCTGCGCATGCTGGGTGGGCTGCTCGGGGGGTTGGTGGTGGCGGGCTTCATCGGCGTGGGCATGGCGATGCTGCTGCGCCAGGATGGAGAGCTGCTGCGCAAGCGGACCTGGGCTGACCTGAAGGTCCTGCTCTTCGGCCCGGATCGGATGGCGGGACGTTCACTGGCCATCTTCTTCGAGTACTTCCGGCCAGGATTTCACCCGAGCCAGCGCGACACCTATCACCTGGCCGAAAGTGTGTTCCAGCGCGCACCCTGAAGCGGAGAAAAGGTTTAGAATGGCCGTGCACAGGGGCCATCCATGGATGTGAGCAGTGCCAGGGGGGATTTGCTGTCGGCCTTCGAGGACCGCAGGCTGTTGCTCGCCAAGGGCAAGCCGGTGGCGGTCTTCACGCACCACGCGGGCACGCTGACGCTCACCAGCGGCCGCATCGTCGTCTGCAATCCGCTCACGCTGCCGCCGCGCCCGCTGCCCGGGGCACACCTGCTGGTGCTGCTCACCCTCAATCACCGCGAGCCGTTCTCCCGCGCGGTGCCTCCGGGCCGCTATCCGGTACTGCTCAGCGTCATCCGCACCAGCCGCAAGGGCTCGCCCTCGGCGCACGAGTCCATCGCCATGGCCATGGTGCGCTTCGAGGACACGCCCCCCGTGCGCTGGGAGCGTGCCACCCGCGGTGAGCCCGCGCGCGTGCTGCCGGCCCACCAGCGCTACGGCTACCAGGCTGATCCGGACATCACCGCCTTCCTCGATGCGGACGTGGTGGAGCGCGTGCCGGAGCGCAGCCGCCAGTTCGTCGACACCTTCACCAAGCACTCTCCGCCCATGTGGTCCAGCACCTCGCTGACGCTGGATCCGAAGTCGGGCGGCAATGTCATCGCCTTCTCCTCGGGCACTCTCGCCGAGGAGTCGATGGCCCAGCGCCTCTACTCCTCGTGGTGGGGGCTGGGCGAGGACGGGCGGCCCGTCTGCCTCGTCACCGACTTCCAGCACCTGGACCT
This sequence comes from Myxococcaceae bacterium, assembly GCA_036389955.1. Taxonomy (GTDB): domain Bacteria; phylum Myxococcota; class Myxococcia; order Myxococcales; family Myxococcaceae; genus DATHBR01. Next base: position 7,597 of record DASVVJ010000437.1, on the reverse strand, counting down.
GCCGCGGCCTGCGCTGCCGGACGATGCCGAGGCGCGGCTGGGGCGTGTGAGGGACCTGGAACTGCAGGTGCGCTACGGCGACGCGGAGATGCGCGGCCGGGCGCTGCGGGAGATCGGCGGCTACGGCAGAGAGGCCTCCGAGGCGGTGGAGATCCTCATCGAGCGGGTGCTCGCTTCCGAGAGCGACACGGCCGAGCGGGAGTATGCCGCCGCCGCCATCGCGCGCATCTGCGCCGAGGCTCCCGAGCAGGTGGACCTGTTGGCGCGAACGCTGGCCTTGCCGGTGTCGGGTGAGCCGCTGGCGGCGCTGCTTCGCGCGGTGGCCAGCATCGGCATCTGCACCACCGAGGCGCGCTTCTTCCAGTCCGTCGCCGAGCGTGTGCTCTCGGTGCTCATCCAGCGGCTGGACGATGGGGACCGGCACATCCAGGGCGCCATCAAGAGCTTCGTGTGGGACCTGGGCGAGAACCGGCCCGAGGCGTGGGAGCTGCTGGTGCGGCTGTTGAGCACCACGGACCTGGAGCTGCGCGTGGCGGCGGCCTCACGGCTGAGCCACTCCACGTCCACCGCGCACCATGAGGCCGCGCAGGACGCGCTGGCCAGCATCATCATGGATGAGCTGATGGAGCTGGAGCTGCGCGTGGCGTCCGCCAGCTCGCTGAGCGCCTTCCCGGGCCTCTCGGTGTCGGCGCGCACCGCGCTGTGGCAGGCGGCTTCCAGCCAGCAGCCGCTGCTCGCGTGGTACGCGCGGGATCTGCTGCGCAGCCAGAAGTAGCCCCCTCTCCCTTCGGGAGAGGGTTGGGGTGAGGGTTCGGCGCTGCCACCGTTTCCCCGTGCTGACTCAGGGGAGGGCCCAGTACCCTCACCCCGTCCCTCTCCCGGGGGGAGAGGGGAATTAGCGCGGCTTGTCCTTCACCTCCACCACCTTGAGCTGGCCGATGAGCGGGGTGATCTCCGCGTTGCCCTCTTCGCCCACCGCGAAGTGCGTGGCGTCCGCCACCGTCTGGTTGAAGGTCGGGTCCATCTGGGTCCACTCGCCCACGTAGGCCTCGACCCACTCGTGCCAGTAGAAGGCCGGCACCTTGTCCTCGTTCATCATGTAGACGACGCCGTCCACCCGCTTGGCGGGGATGCCCGCCGCGCGCAGCAGCGCCACCGCCAGCAGCGAGTGCTCGGTGCAGTCGCCTCGCATCTGCCGCAGCACGTCCGTGGCCCGGTCCGCGCTCGCCCCGTAGTCCTTCACCAGGTTCTTGGCCACCCACTCGTTGATCTTCCGGGCCGCCGCGTGCGCGCTCTTCTCGTTGCCCACCAGCTTCTTGGACAGCGCGCGGATCTCCGCGTTGTCGCTCTCGACGATGATGGTCGACTTGAGGTTGGCCCCGCCGTCGGGGTCCGCCAGCGGCAGGGACTTGAGGTTCGACACCTTGGGGAAGTCCGCCGTCAGCGTCACCTCCACCTGCCCGTTGGCCAGCGGCACGTACTTCTGCCGGGCGCTCTGCTTCTGGAACTTCTCCGGCAGCCCCGTCATCACCAGCACCGCCCGGCCCGGCACGGCCCGCGCCTCGTCAGGCAGCGGCCGGGGCAGCACGATGCGCGTGAGCCCGAACACCTCCACCACGTCCAGCCGCTTGGCCACCGCCTCCGACTCCGCGCGCGCCTTCATCGTCTGCCCGAAGTCCACCTCCACCATCTCGCCCTGGTCGGTGACGTAGGCCACCACCGGCACCTTCTCCTTCTCGGAAATGGTCTCCGCCTTGCCCAGCCGCACCTTCACCCCGCGCACCATGCGCTCCTCGGGCGCGCTCACCGTGGTGGTGACCTTGTAGCTCTCCAGGTCCGTGCCATCGGTGATGGTGCCCTCCACCTTGGCCTTGCGGTAGAGCGCCACCCGGGCCTGGTCCGCGTCCTCCACCACTTCCTTGCTGGCCGGCAAGGTGCGCGCCTCCTCGGGCTGCCCCGGGCGCTTGCTCACCACGTGCAGCCCCTGGGGCGTGCTCAGGCCCTCCAGGCGCTGGTTGCCGCCGTCGCCGCGCTGCTCCACCACGAAGGACAGCAGCCGGCCCCCGGGCTTCGCCTCGTAGATGCGCTCCTCGCGGTGCACCCGCTCCGACGGCCGGGTGCCCACGGTGGCCTTGAAGACGAGCTCGTTGATGCTGCGCACCTGGTCCGGCTTGCCGGGCACCAGGGACAGGTCGGTGAAGAAGTAGCCCACCTTCTTGTCCATCAGGTACAGCCCCAGCCACTCGCCTCCCTTGGGGCGCTTGACCTTGAGCACGTCGGAGACGGCGGCGGGTTTGGCGGCGGCCGGTTTGGAGGAGGCGGCGGGAGCCTGGGCCAGCGCCGGGGTGACGCACAGCAGCGTGGCGGCCAGGCTCAGCAGGGGGAGCAGGGGACGGGTGCGAGTCATCTCCCCCCTCTTAACGGATGCGGCGGCGTTTTGTTCGCGGATTAGAGCCGCTTGGCCAGGATGATGAGGTCATCCCCGACCTTGTAGAAATCCCGGAACCGCGCCTCCTCGGTGTACTTCATCGAGGCGTAGAAGCCGCGGGTGGGGCCGTAGGCCTCGGTGGCGCTCGTCTCCACGCGGATAGCGCGGGCGTTGCGGCGCCGGAGGTCTCCCTCCATGCCGGCAATCAGCGAGGCGCCAATGCCCTGGCCGCGCACGGTGGGGTCCGAGGCGATCCAGTACAGGTCGTACGTGCCCTCGGTCATCGGCGTGGGGCCGTAGCAGATGTAGCCGACGAGGGGCCCGTCCCGGTCAGCGACCAGGATGGTGTAGTCCCTGTTATTCGGCGTGAGCGCGAGATCCACCAGCTCGATTGCGCACTCCACCTCTTCCGGAGAGAACGTTTCGATTCGGCGAATCAGTGCGGCGAGCGGCTCCCGGTCCTTTTTTTCGATGGGACGGATTTCCATAAGTTCTTTCGAGGGCGATCTCTACCAGGCGGGCAGCCAGGGTGGGGTAGTCCATGCCGGCCGCGGCGGCGGCCTTGGCGAACCCGGCACCCGGGTGGAGATCGCAGTTGGGGTTGATGTCGATGACGTAGGGCACGCCCTCGGGTGAGACCCGCAGGTCTACGCGTCCATAGTCCATACAGTCCAGCGCCGCGAACGCATCCATCGCCGTTCGCACCAGCCGGGCCTCCAGGGCGGAGTCCTCCAGGTGGCACAGGGTGGAGGTGCTGTCTTTGCACTCGGGGGACTCGGCCTCCCACTTGGCCTTGTACGAGACGATGTTGGGCCGGTTCTCGAACGCCTGGCCGAAGCGAATCTCCGTGAGCGGCAGGGCCTGGCGCGGTGCGTTGCCCAAGAGCGGCACGTAGATTTCGCGGCCGGCGATGAACTGCTCCACCAGGGCGGGCTGCTGGAAGGTGCGCAGCACGGCCTCGCAGGCGCGGGCGAGGCCCGCCCGGTCATGCACCACCGAGTCGAAGTCCACGCCCACACTGGCGTCCTCGCGGCTGGGCTTGACGATGAGGGGGTAGGGCAGGTCCACCGCCATCACGTCCTCGAGCCGCTCCACCACGGCGAAGGGCGGGGTGGAGACGCCCTTGGAGCGCAGCAACTGCTTGGCCTTGGGCTTATGCAGCGCCAGGCCCAGCGAGAGGGCGGGCGAGCCCGTGTAGGGCAGACCCAGCATGTCCAGCAGGCAGGGGACCACCATCTCGCCCCGGCTGTCTGCGGCCAGGGACTCACAGAGGTTGATGACCAGGTCGGGCTGCATCCGGCGCAGCACTTCCACGAAATCCAGGCTCTCGCCCTCGATGGCGAGCGGCTCGGCGTGCGTCTCGCCCCGGGTGAGGGCCTCGGACAGGGAGGCGGCCACGCGCATCACATCCTCGCGGGCCTCCTTCCCTGGATCGTCTTCGAGGAGGTCGTGGTCGCGGTTGTGCAGGATGACGATGTGCATTCGAATGGGCGAAGGGTTAGCACGTCCCCCGAGACGATCCCAGTGTCCAAGGGGGTTCGATTGGCTGCTCGCCCAGGGGTATCCAGGAGTATGGAAAGGGAACCATGCGGATTCGCGATCCCATCCACGGCACCATCGCTGTAAGCGACCCGGAGAAGGCCATCATTGACAGCCCGCACTACCAACGGCTGCGGCATGTGCGGCAATTGGGCTTCGGGGACCTGGCCTTTCCGGGCGCCACCCATACGCGCCATGCCCACTCGCTGGGCGCCATGCACGTGGCCTCGCGGCTGTTCGGCGCGGTGGCCTCGCGCTCGACGCTGCCCGAGGAGGTGCAAGCCCGCTTCTGCTCGGCGGTGCGGCTGGCGGTGCTGTGCCACGACCTGGGGCACATGCCCCTGTCGCATGCCTCCGAGCGGATTGCTCCGCCGCGCGCGGCGCTGAAGCTGCCGGAGTGGTTGGACTCGACGGCGGAGGGGCTCCAGGCCACTCACGAGGACTTCACCGCGAAGATTCTGCTCGACAGCTCGCTGACGCCGCTCATCGAGAAATACTTTGGGCCCTTAGGAATCCGGGCGGACGCGGCGGTGGCGCTCATCACCGGCGCCAAGCCTCCGAAGGATCCGGGCTTCACGCACCAGGGGGTGGACTGGGCGCCGCTGCTGCGGGCCATCGTCTCCGGGGAGCTGGACGCGGACCGGATGGACTACCTGCTGCGCGACTCCTTCTATACGGGCGTCAACTATGGCCGGTACGACTTCGAGTGGATCGTCTCCAACCTGAACCCGGCGGTGAAGGATGGGCGGGCGTACCTGGCGCTGAGCCGGGCGGCGGCGTTCGCCTTCGAGGACTTCCTTCTCAGCCGCTACCACATGTTCGTCTCGGTGTATTACCACCACACCTCGGTGAACTTCGATCACATGCTGCGGCGCTACTACGAGGAGTCGCCCGGCGAGTTCGAGATTCCGGGGGATCCCGAGGCGTTCCTGCTCTGTGATGACGCGGCGCTCTGGTACACGCTGCGCCGCTCGAAGAACCGGTGGGCCCAGCGGATTTCCCAGCGGCGGGGCTTCAAGCTGCTGGCCCAGTTCACCGAGCGCGACGAGGGGTATGACCTGGACGTGCTGCGCAGCGCGCTGGTGGCTGGGCAGTTCGAGCACTACGTCGTCCAGTCGCAAGGCGTGCTCTCGAAGTACGTCAACGAGGACGAGAGCGGGCCGAGCCTCTACATCCTGGATGTGTCCACCGGGCGGCTCACCGAGGTGGCTCGCTACACGCCGCTGTACCAGCGCTACAGCGGCGCGGTGCGGCTGACGCGGGTGTACGTGCGGCCGGATCAGATCGAAGCGGCGCGCACCTCGATGGCGAAGCTGCTGGGTCCGGGAGGGCAGTCATGAGCGAAGCGATGCCGGGGATGCCTCCCGCGCCGCCACCGGCCCCGCCTCGGCCCGCGGCGGTGGTGGTGCTGTACCGGCGGGTGGGCACGGGCGTGGAGGTGTTCTGGGTGAAGCGGGAGAAGGCGCTCGCGTTCGCGGGGGGCTTCTACGCGTTTCCGGGCGGGAAGGTGGACAAGGCGGATGCGCAGGTGCCGGTGCGCGGGGCGGCGGGAGAGGAGGCGGCGCTGCGCGTGGCCGCCGCGCGAGAGCTGTTCGAGGAGGCCGGGGTGCTGGTGGCCGAGGGCGCCGAGGCGCTGGGGCTCGAGCGGGTGAGAGCGCTGCGCCGGGCGCTGCTCGCGGGGGAACTCCCGTGGCAGCGGCTGCTGGCCGAAGCAGGGCTGACCTTGAGGGCGGAGGACTTCCAGCCTGCGGGACGCTGGATCACCCCGTCCTATATGCCGGTGCGCTTCGACGCGTGGCTCTTCCTGGTGGAGGTGCCACCTCACGCCCAGGCGGAGCTGTGGCCGGGAGAGCTCTCCGAGGCGGACTGGGTGGTGCCTGCGGAGGCGCTGAAGCGCTGGGAGCAGGGCACGGCGCTGATGCATCCGCCCAACTTGCATGCGCTGCAGGTGCTGGCGGCGTTCGACACGCCCGAGCGGGTGGTGGAGCGCCTGGCCACGCCGCCGCACTGCCCGGACTTCATCGCGAAGATCATCGAGTTCCAGCAGGGCGTGAAGCTGGTGCCGCTGGAGACCCCCACGCTGCCGCCCGCCACCCACACCAACACGTACGTGCTGGGCAATGGCGAGCTGCTCATCGTGGATCCCGGCGCGGGGGATGAGGGCGAGTGCGAGAAGCTGTTCGACCACCTGTCTCTCCTGGCGGAGCGTGGGCAGCGCCCGGTGGCCGTCGTCCTCACCCACCACCATGGTGACCACATCGGCGGGGCGAAGGCGGTGAAGGAGCGGCTGGGCATTCCCCTGTGGTGCCATGCGAGCACGGCGGACCGGCTCGATGTGCCCGCCGAGCGGCTGCTGAAGGACGGAGAGGTGCTGGAGCTGGCGGGCCAGCCCGTTCAGCGCTGGCGCGTGCTGCACACGCCGGGGCATGCCCAGGGCCACCTCTGCCTGGTGGACGAGCTCAGCCACGCAGCGGTGGTGGGCGACATGGTGGCGGGCGTGGGCACCATCGTTATTGACCCGCCCGAGGGCAACATGCGCGACTACCTGGCGCAGCTCGCGCGGCTGAGGGACCTGCCCGTCACCACGCTCTACCCCGCGCACGGCGGGGCGCTGCCGGATGGGACTGGCAAGCTGTCGGAATACATCGCCCACCGCGAGGCCCGGCAGGCGCGCATCCTGGAGGCGCTGTCCTCCTCGGGCGCGACGCTGGAGCAGGTGGTGGAGACGGCCTACGCGGACACCCCCGCCTTTCTCCACCCGATTGCCCAGCGCAGTGCACTGGCCACGCTGGAGAAGCTGGTGGCGGAGGGCCGCGTCCGGGTGGAGCAGGACCGCTACGTCCCCGCCTGAGGCGAGCGGCCCTGTTCAGCTCCGCCGGGTGGAGCGGGCCGAGGCACTCTTCCTCGCCCGCGAGCCGGTGGCCTTCTTGCGGCGGGCTGACTTGGGCCAGCCTCGCCGCATGTCGCCGTAGGCCTTCTTCGAGACCGTGGAACGGCGCTTCGAGCGCGAGGTTCCCGCGCGCTTGCGGCGATTGATGTTCGCCACGAGGCTGTTCTTGCGCTTCGCCGTGCGCTTGCGTGCCGTTGCCATGGCCCGTTACCGCTTCCGGTCGCCGCGGTCGCCCTGGCCCTTGGGCGCCGACTTCTTGGCCTTGCGCTTCTTGTCCTGCGAGAGCGAGCGGCTCACGTCGTCGACTTCCTTGAACCGGCCCTTCGAGTCGCGGCGCACGTACCGCTTGTCACCACGGGTCGGCTCGATGAGTTCACGCTTCCTGGCTGCCATGATGGGCTCCTGATCGGTGCTCCGGGTGGATGGATGGGGCTAGCGCTTGCTCGTCTTGCGCTTGCGAGACGTCGCTGCCCGTTTTGCCGCCACGCTGCGCTTCACCGACTTGCGCTGACGGGTGGCTGCTGCCTTCTTCGCCGCACGTGAGCGCTGAGCCGTTGTCCGTGAGGCCTGGCTGCGCTGTCCTCCGCGGCGTGACGCCTGGTGGGTCTCGGGCTGTCCGTACCCCGAGCCGCCGGGTTTCTCCCCGCCATGGGACTCCGCGTTGACGGTGGCCCAGGCCCGGCGCTTGGCCTCTCGCTCGCTCGTGCCGCGCTCGGTGTAGCTCTCGGCGATGTGTTCGG
>DASVVJ010000436.1:0-5753 GCA_036389955.1 Myxococcaceae bacterium | reverse complement strand
GGGCAACCAGAGCATCACCGTGGGCATGGCCCACACGCTGAATGTCACCCAGGCCGCGGCGGTGACGGTGGGCGCGGCCGCCGCACTCAACGTGGGGGCCGTCTACGCGGTGAATGTGGCGCTTGCCTTCAACAAGGCGGTGGGGGGCGCTCGGCTGGAGCAGGTCGCGGGCCTGAAGAGCGAAGAGGTGGGCGTGGACCGCACGGAGACGATCGGCGGCAACCGCGGCAGCGACATCCTGGGCGAGGTGGAGGAGCACGTGAAGGGCAAGCTGCTCCAGCAGGCCGGCGCGGACCGCAAGGACGAGGCGGGCCGGCACACCTTCACCGAGGTGAAGAAGGAGACGGCCTTCGCCGCCAAGGAGATGAAGTTCAAGGCGGACGAGGCGGCGGTCGTCGTCGGGGATGACCTGGCGCTGCTCATCAACAAGTCCGGCACGGTGAAGATCTTCGCGAAGGACCTCACCGTGGACGGCTCGCAGATCAAGCTCAAGGGCAGCAAGATCGAGAAGAAGTCCGGGGGCAGCGGCCAGAGCAAGTCCTTCCAGGAGGTGCTGGACCCGTCCGTGGCGGACACGCTGGCCGAGTACGAGGAGGGCAAGGGGCCGCTGTCTCCCGCGGACGCCAAGGCCTTCAAGGACGGCAAGTACACGGAGAAGATCCTCACGAAGGACGTGAAGGTCGAGCGGCTGCACGGAGGCGGCGCCTTCCCTCAGGGCCGCTGGGTGACGGGCGGCTCACGGCCGCTGGGCCTCGAGGGAAAAATTCGCATGGCGCTGCGGCCCGAGTGGGGCAACGCGGCCTCGCAGTCCAGCTCCTTCACCCTCAAGGCGGGCACCAAGGTGTACGAGGGCGTCGTCGCAGGCCAGGGCACGGGGTACGCGGGAGGCGCGACGCAGATCCTCATCGACGTGCCCAAGACGGTGCTCCAGCAGGGTGGCGCCGCCACGGGTACCTTCCTCAAGACGGTGTTCCTCTAAGAAAGGCGTGCCGGCGTGGGCCTGCTTCCCAAGCGTTCCATCCTCTCCAAGCTCCACTCCGGCAAGGAGTTCAGCTCGCTCGAAGAGGTGCAGCTCTTCCAGCAGCGGCTAGCGGCCGAGCTGGAGACGGGCACCGTCGAGCGCATCCCCGTGGGCAAGATGCTCTCGCACACCACTCCCGAGGAGTGGTACCGCGAGAAGGACACGGGCACGGTGTACCGCTACATCCCTCCCGAGTTTCCGCTCAAAGGCCACTGGGCGAAGGTGGAGGATCCCGGGGAGCGCTCCTACTTCGAGCAGCTCTGCGGCAAGGACCGGCTCACGAAAGAGGAGCACGCCAAGCTGGCGGCGGAACTGGAGAAGCGCTGGCTGGCGGGCGAGGTGGAGCGGGCGCGCAGCGTGAGTTCGAAAATCGAGGGCACGTGGATCTACCACCACCCGGCTTCGGACGAGACCTTCGAGCTGTTTCCTCCCCTGCCCTCGGCGGGCTGGGCGATGTGGCGCAAGGTGTTCCGCTCCAAGAAGGACGGAACGTGGCCTGGCGAGTTGAAGAAGGAAGTTCCCCCGGTCCGTCGCGGGGTCTGAGCAGGCGAGAGAGAGGCGAACCATGACGATTGCTTCCACGGCGCTGGCGGCGAACCAGGCGGAGTTCGAGTTCGAGTGCGGGCCTCACCCTGCGGGGGAGCTGGCCGTGCTGAGCTTCACGGTGGAGGAGTCGCTCTCGGCGCTCTACCAGGCGGAGATTGACCTGGTGCCGGTGAAGGACGTCATCGTCGAAGGCGCAGCGCTGCTGGGGCAGGACGCGATGCTCACGATGATGCTGGGCGACGGCTCGGCGCGCTTTGTCCACGGCGTCATCGGCCACGTGCGGTGCTGGGACGAGGGCAGCGGCGAGGAGCGCAAGCGCTGCCGGGTGCGGGTGGTGCCGAAGCTGTGGCTGCAGCGTCACGTGAAGCGCAGCCGCATCTTCCAGGAGATGACCACGCCGGACATCGTGAAGAAGCTGCTCGGTGAAGCGGGAGTGGAGTTCCGGCTGGCGCTCTCGGGCAGCTACCCCAAGCGGGAGTACTGCGTGCAGTACCGCGAGTCCAACCTGGACTTCATCTCCCGGCTGCTCGAGGAGGAGGGCATCTTCTACTTCTTCGAGCACGAGCAAGGCGTGCACACGCTGGTGCTGGGAGACGCACCCTCCGTGCACGATCCGGTGATAGGAGACCCGCGCCTGGTGTTCCGGACCCGGAGCCGGATGGTGGCGGAGACGGAGGCGGTGAACGAGTTCGCCCAGCGCCTGGAGGTACAGCCGGGCGCGGTGGTGCTGCGCGACTACAACTTCCTGAGGCCCTCGGGAGACATGAACGCGGACGCCTCGGCGGACGGCGCGGACGCGGTGCTGGAGGTGTACGACTACCCGGGGCGCTACGACGAGGTGGGCGCCGGACGCTCGCTGTCGAAGGTCCGGCTGGAGGAGCTGCGCGCCAAGGCGGAGACGGCAGCGGGCTCGAGCGTGAGCCGCCGGCTGACGCCGGGCTACACCTTCGAGCTGGCGGAGCACCCCACGGGCTCGTACGACGGCGAGTACCTGGTGCTCTCGGTCAGCCACCAGGGCTACCAGCCGGAGGTGCTCCCGGGCGCGCAGGTACGGGACGAAGAGGACAGGCGCGAGGCGTACCGCAACCACTTCACCTGCCTGCGCAAGGAGGTGCCCTTCCGGCCCGAGCGCAGGACCCAGCGCCCCTGGCTGCCGGGGCCGCAGACGGCGGTGGTGGTGGGCCCGGCGGGCGAGGAGATCCACACCGACGAGCACGGCCGCATCAAGGTGCAGTTCCACTGGGACCGGGAGGGCAAGGGAGACGACAAAAGCTCCTGCTGGATCCGGGTGAGCCAGGCGTGGGCGGGCCCGGGCTGGGGCGCGCTGTACTTGCCGCGCATCGGCCAGGAGGTGGTGGTGGAGTTCCTGGAGGGAGATCCGGATCGGCCGCTGGTGACGGGCAGCGTGTACAACGGGCACCACGCACCGCCGCTGGACCTTCCGGGAGAGAAGACGAAGAGCACGCTGCGGTCGAACTCCAGCCCCGGAGGCGGAGGCTTCAACGAGCTGCGCTTCGAGGACGCGGCGGGCGAGGAGGAGGTGTTCTTCCACGCGCAGAAGGACTTCAACATCGTCGTGGAGAACGACAAGTCCCAGCAGGTGGGGGGCAACGAGAAGCTGCTGGTGGAGAAGGACCGGACCAAAGAGGTGCGCGGCAACCAGGTCCTGGAGGTGAAGAAGAACGACTCCTCGGTGATTGGCGGCAACCAGACGCTGGACGTGACACAGAACCGCTCGACGACAGTGGGGGGGAACCACACGGAGTCCATCGGCGGCCAGCAGTCCATCTCGGTGGGAGGCTCGCAGAGCGTGACGGTGGCACTGGCCTCGGCGGAGACGATCGGCCTGGGCAAGGCGCTGACGATTGGCGGGGCCTACGCGGTGACGGTGGGCGGCGCGATGAACGAGTTGGTGGGCGGGCTGAAGTCCGAGCAGGTGGGCGGGGCGAAGGTGGAGCTGGTGGGCGCCAAGAAGTCAGAGACGGTGAAGGGCAACCGGACGCTGAGCGTGGGCGGGGACTACTCGGAGACGGTGAAGAAGAAGCGCAACCTGAAGGTGGACCAGGACCACCTGCTCAACGTGGGCGGCAAGTACCAGGTGCTGACCAAGGAGAGCTACGCCATCCAGGGCAAGGAGCTGGTGCTGGCGGCGGAGGACTCGTTCACCTTGCAGGTGGGCAGCGCCACCATCCAGGTGAAGAAGGACGGCAAGGTCGTCATCAAGGGCGGGAAGATCGAAGTCACCGCCTCAGGCGACATCGTGATGAAGGCCTCGAAGATCTCCGAGAACTGATCCAGGCCAGCCCAGCCATGCCCAACCTCGAGAACCTCACCCGCTTCAAAGCAGTGGACCTGCCCTCGATGAACAAGGAGGGCGAGGAGCTGCTGGTCATCTGCGTGGCGGGGCGCTTCGATCTACTGCCAGCGGGCCGACCCTCGAACGAGCCGCCCAGGCCAAGCGAGGAGCAGCGTCCACCGGTGATGGAGGACGTCTACTGGGGCGAGCCGGGAGCCTCCAGCCTGCGCTACGAGGGACAGACGGCGTATACGCGGCCGGGAACCGACATCTACGTCTCGGGCCAGGCGTGGGCGCCGGGAGGCAAGCCGGTGACGGAGCTGCTCGCGGCCGTGAAGGTGGGTCCCTGCCAGAAAGCAGTTCGCGTCTTTGGAACGCGCGTCTGGTACCGGGGAGCGCTGGGACTCAAAGCCTCCGCACCAAGGCCCTTCGAGTCCATGCCCTTGCGGTATGAGCGCAGCTTCGGGGGCGTGGCGCAAGCCAGCGGGAAAGAGTCACCTGCCTACGAGCCACGCAACCCCGTTGGAGTGGGACTCTACGGTTCGGCGAAGGAGGCGGTAGAGCAGCCACTGCCCAACCTAGAGGATCCGCTTCACTTGATGAGCAGCCCTACGGAACGCGTCCCGCCTGCTGGGTTCAGCCCTATCGCACGGAGCTGGCAACCCCGGCTCAAGCTGGCCGGAACGTATGACGGAGCATGGGTGGAGCACCGCGCCCCCCTATGGCCAAGCGACTTCGACTCGCGCTTCTTTCAGGCAGCATCTCCAGGGCTGGTCGCTTCCCCCTGGCTGAGGGGAGGAGAACCCGTGGTCCTCGCCGGCTTCTCTCCGGATGGGCAGATCTCCTTCCCACTTCCCCGGCATCGGCTGCTGGTGAAAAGCGTGTTCCGCCATCGGGTGGACCGAAGAGCGTTGCGCCTCGACGCAGTGCAACTTGAGCCGGAAACACGAACTCTGACGCTCACATGGCGAGCAGCGGTTCCCGCCCACCGGGAGTTGTCTCATCACGAGTACAGCATCATTCGGGAGTTGGAACTGTGGGAACAGGAGCCCGATGAATCCTCCTTGCTGCTCTAAGACCTCACCATTCCCGTGTTCTCTTCGATGATGGTCTCCACCCGCCGGCCCTCACGCGGATCCTGGACCCCCATATCGAAGGAAAGCCCTGGGCTAGCAGGAGCGCGGTAGAGAAAGATACCTGCGTCACTCCGCTCGAAGACCTGACAATGCCGTGGGTACGGTAGGCGGGTGAAGCCCAACCGCTCGAAGATGCGGGCCAATTCTTCCGCGTCACCGGCAGTTCCAGGCCGCCTCTCCCCAGAGGGCCGGTAGTACCCCACCTGATGAGGGAAGGTTGGCAGGCGGAGATACATCATTGCCCACGCGAAGAGCATCTCGCGGAGGCTCACATATACCGATGAGACACGTGTCTCCCACCCTTCACTGCCGAACGGCATACGTACAACCCAGCAATCCTCCCCCCCTGGACTTGGCCGTTCAAGGTCGAGCCAGTAATGTTGGGAATCCATAGAGGGGTCACCAAAGACGTACAAAAATCTCCTCGGCGGCAGTCTCCTATCGGGGAAGACTCTGTAAATAGTAGCGACATCATCCCGCGGCTCATAAGCATGCACATGAGCTAACAGTGGTCCAGCGTCGGTTCCCATGATCTGGCAGAACTGACGATAGAACCTCGGCAGCGTCCGTCCGAAAGCCTCTTCCAATTCGTCGAGACGCCAGTCTTCTACCCCTTGAACGCGAGCGCTATACCCGGGGGAGTAACGCTCCAGGAGCACGAGTAAATCATCCATGACTCAACCGCACTCCTCGTCGTTCTTGCAAAGCATCTGGGGGAGCAGGGACTGGCATCTGTCACAAGAGGGAACTGACT
>DASVVJ010000435.1:0-2065 GCA_036389955.1 Myxococcaceae bacterium | reverse complement strand
TACCTGCTGCCGCAGGCCTTCCCCGAGGGCTCGCCCATTCACCCATCCTACGGCGCGGGCCACTCGGTGATCGCCGGTGCGTGCTGCACGGTGCTCAAGGCCTTCTTCGACGAGGACGCCGTGATCGCCGATCCGGTAGTGGCCAGCCCGGACGGCCTCTCGCTGGTGCCATACGTGGGGCCGCCGCTGACGGTGGGCGGTGAGCTCAACAAGCTCGCGTCCAATTGCTCCATCGGCCGCAACATCGCGGGCGTGCACTACCGCACCGAGGCCATCGAGTCGATGTACCTGGGCGAGGCAGTGGCCATCGAGATGCTGAAGGACGAGAAGTTCACCTACCACGAGCAGTTCGAGGGCTTCTCGCTGACGAAGTTCGACGGCACGAAGATCACCATCTGATCTCCAGGCCCGAGGGTGCGCGCTGCGCTCAGCGGTGCGTGCCCTCGAGCCGGGCCATGGCCTCCCAGGCCTCAAGCCGCCGGTCCAGCGCGGTGAGCGCCCACAGGTCCGCCGCGTTGTCCGGGGTGAGCGCCGCGATGGCTCGCCCCAGCGGCTCACGCGCCTGCACCACGCCCCACTCCGACAGCACGCGCAGGGCCATGACGGACGAGCGCTCCGCCAACAGTCCCCGCAGCGCGGACACCACCCGCTCACTGTGCTCGGAGGACAGGCGCTGGACCGCCTCGTGGCGCTCCTCGGGGGTAGACTCGGCGCTGGCCAGCGTCCCGGTGAGCGCCTGGAACCGATCCTCGTCCAGCAGCTCCCGGGGCCCGGCCTTCTCCCAGTGCTCCAGGGTGAGGCTGGTGGCGCCCACGGAGACGCACTCGCGCCGCACCCCATCGCCGCCGAACAGGCCCAGGATGCGCTCCGGAGCCGGGGTGCCTCCCTCCAGCAGGCCCCTGGCCCGCTCGGAGAGTCCTGGCGAGTCACCGATCAGGTGGACCCGGAGGACTGACAGCTCCGCCTCGGCGCACCGCTCGGGCGCAACGCGAGGCCACTTCAGGAACAGCTCGGCCAGCCCGCGCTCGTGCACATACCAGCGGTACTCCAGCCAGACGGCGCTGGGCCGGTCGGCGAAGCGGGGATCCGCGGGTTCGTAGAGGCGCGGTGCCCCCTCCGCCACCCCGGCGAAGCAGCGATCCACGAGCTCCTGGGCTTGCTGAAGTCGCATGGCAACCATTGGCTTATCTGGCCGGGCCTTGTAGAAGGTGCGACCGAACCCTCCCTCCTGGGTTATCTCTCATGTCCGAAACCGCCACACCCGCCACGGCCAGCAAGGAAGCAGACTTCCAACCCTATATCCCCGCGGAGCGGAGTGACGTCGCGGAGTTCACCCCCAAGGCCATCATCATCGGGGTGATCTTCGGCGTCATCTTCGGCGCCGCCACGGTGTACCTGGCCCTCAAGGCGGGCCTGACCGTGTCGGCCTCGATCCCCATCGCGGTGCTCGCCATCTCGCTGCTCAAGAAGCTGGGTGGCTCGACGATTCTCGAGAACAACGTCGTGCAGACGATCGGCTCGGCCGGTGAGTCCATCGCCGCGGGCGTGGTGTTCACCCTGCCCGGCTTCCTGTTCCTGAGCGCCGAGAGCAAGGGCTCGGACTTCTTCGACTACTGGACCATCTTCACCCTGGCGCTGCTGGGCGGCGTGCTGGGCACGCTGATGATGGTGCCGCTGCGCCGCTCGCTGATCGTCAAGGAGCACGGCAACCTGCCCTACCCCGAGGGCACGGCGTGCGCCTCGGTGCTCATCGCCGGTGAGAAGGGCGGCAACCTGGCGAAGATCGCCTTCCAGGGCGTGGGCTTCGCGTTCGCCTACGCGGTGCTGCAGAAGATCGTCAAGCTGATCGCCGAGACGCCCGCGCTGGTGTCGGCGCAGACGAACAAGTACTTCCCGTCCGCCACGCTCAACGGAGAGATCACCCCCGAGTACATGGGCGTGGGCTACATCATCGGCCCGCGCATCGCCGGCGTGCTGGTGGCCGGTGGCGTGCTGGCGTGGCTGGGCCTCATTCCGCTGCTGGCGACGCTCGTGCCGGCGGACACCATCGCCCTGCAGCTCGTGA
>DASVVJ010000434.1:0-4043 GCA_036389955.1 Myxococcaceae bacterium | reverse complement strand
TCGGCCTTCCGGTCCTCGGGGCAGAACGCCATGCCCTGCTCGATGGCACGGCGGGGGCTCTTCGGAACGGTGCCGTTGACCGTGCCACTGCGCGCATGGTCCGCGCCGAACAACAGGCGCGCGGCCTCGGTGCGCCCCGACCCCAGCAGGCCCGCGAAGCCGACCACCTCTCCCTGGTGAATTGTCAGATCGAAGGGCTCCACGCCCCGCCGTTCCACCTGCCGGGCGTCCACGACCACGGGCCCCTGCGTCTCCGGATGCGGGTGGAGCGCGGGCTCCGTTTCCTCGGGCACCTTGCCCAGCATGTGCGAGACGAGCTCCAACCGCGACAGCCGCGACGCCTCGTACGTCCCAACGAGCGTGCCGTTGCGCAGCACGGTGATCCGGTCACTGACTTTGTACACCTGCTCGAGGAAGTGGGTGACGAAGATGATCCCCAGTCCCCGCTCCTTCAGCCGCTGGATGATGCCCAGCAACACCTCGGTCTCGTGGCTGTCGAGGCTCGAGGTGGGCTCATCCATGATGATGACCCGGGCCTCCGTCTGCACCGCCCGGGCGATCGCCACCAACTGCTGCACCGCGGCCGACATCGTTCCCAGCTGCTGATCGACATCGACGTGCAAATCGAAGGTGGCGAGCACCTCCGCCGCCTTGCGCCGCATCGTCCGCCAGTCGATGCCGTACCAGCGCCGGGGCGCGCGGCCCAGGAACAGGTTCTCCGCCACTGTCAGCGTGGGGATGAGGCTCAGCTCCTGGTAGATGGTGCTGATGCCCTGGCGCTGAGCGTCCGCCGGAGCGGTGGGCCGGAAGTCCTTGCCCGCGAACGTGATCGTCCCGCCGTCACGCGCGTAGACACCCGTGAGGATCTTGATCAGCGTCGACTTGCCAGCGCCGTTCTGTCCCATGAGGGCATGCACTTCGCCCGCACGGACATCGAGATCCACGCCCGCCAGCGCGTGGACCCCGGGAAAGCGCTTCTCGACTCCTCGTGCGACGAGGAGCGGCTCAGTACTCACGAGTGGTAATGACCTGCGCCGCGTTCGCCTGCTCGAAGAGCTGGTCCTTGTTCTGGATGAACTTCGGAACCTTCTCGCCCGCGCGGACCTTGTTGATCGTGTCGAACACCAGCGGCCCCATCAGCGGGTTGCACTCCACGGTGGCGTTGAGCTTGCCGGCGATCATCGCCTCGAACGCGGCCCTCACCGCGTCGATCGAGATCAGGATGACGTCCTTGCCGGGGTTCATCCCGGCCTCCTCGAGCGCCTGAATCGCGCCCAGCGCCATGTCGTCATTGTGGGCGTACACGGCCTGGATGTTGGCGCGGTCCGACTTGATGAAAGCCTCCATGACCTCCTTGCCCTTGGCGCGGGTGAAGTCGGCGCTCTGGGACTTGATGACCTTCATGTCCGGGTACTTCTGCAGCACCTCGAGGAAGCCCTTCTGGCGGTCAATCGCCGGAGCGGAGCCGGTGGTGCCCTGCAGCTCGACGATGTTGGCCTTGCCGTTCATCTTCTTGGCCAGCCACTCGGCGGCCATGCGGCCCTCCTCCACGAAGTCGCTGGCGATCAGCGTGACGTAGAGGCTCTCGTCCGTCACCTTGATGCCGCGGTCCACGAGGATGACCGGGATCTTCGCGTCCTTGGCCTGCTGCAGCACCACCTCCCAGCCCGTCTCCACCACGGGAGCCAGGACGATGACGTCCACCTTCTGCGCGATGAACGAGGTGAGCGCCTGAATCTGCGCGGCCTGCTTGCCCTGGGCGTCCGCGAACTTCAGGTCGATGCCGCGCTTGGCCGCCTCGTCGCGGATGGACTTGGTCTCCGCGGTGCGCCAGGCGCTCTCGGCGCCCACCTGCGAGAAGCCCACCACCAGCTTCTTCTCTGCGGCCGGCGCGGCGGCGCCTTCGGCAGACGGCTGAGACTTCGGAGCGGAATCCTGCTTACAGCCCACCAGCGCGACCAGGGCAACCGCGAGCATCCATCGCAACATGCAAGTCTCTCCAAGGCAGGGGGAACGGCGAGGCCTCTCTACTCGTCCTTCAGCCCATAGACACGCACGTAGTCGAAGGTGGCGGTGAAACCAGCGCCCGCCATTGACACCAGCCCGATGCGCGTCTTGGGACCCAGCTTGTGCGCCCACGTTCCCGCCCGGGTCCACGTGGAGCCATCCCGGCTGGAGTATGCGGTGTAGTGCTCGTCCTTGCCCACGGTGCGCCGGGCAATGCGCAGCCACACCGTCTCTTCAGCGGCCGCTCCGAACATCTCTCCGTAGCGCGGATAGCGAGGAGGCACCGGCGGGCCCACTTCCTTGGCGAAGGCGATCATCCGCGTCTCGAAGTTCGAGAAGTGCACGAGCTTCACGTAGTTGTCGTCATCCGCCTGAATGACGAGCCCTGCCTGAACGAAGTTCTGGCAGCAGCCCTCGGGCGGCAGGTTCAGCTTGAGCTTGGTCTCCACGAGGAAGTTCCCCGTGGGAGCGGGCTCCCAGAGAACGGACGCGGTGTCGTTGTCCTCGTAGAGATCGGCCGCCTGCGTGTCGAAGCGGAATTGCCCGTCAGCCACCCCGAACGAGGCCGCCGCGGGCGGGCGGGTCCACTTCCACTTCTTGCTCAGCGAAGTGCCCTCGAACTCCTCCGAGGCCGCCGCGATGGGAGCCCCTGGCTCATCCTGCTTGGCCAGCGAGACGGTGTAGCGGCTCTTCTGGCCAGGCTGAGCGGCCGGAGCAGGCTGCGGGGTGTCGGACGGGCCATGGCCACCGCGCGTCACCGGCCAACCATCCACCCAGTCCAGCGCATCCATCAACACCGGGCGCCGGTTGAGCAGATCGCCGCCAGGGCGTGGCGGCAGGTAGGGATTGTTCCGATCGATGGCGTGGTAGACGATCCAGTCCTGGCCGCCAAAGTCCGTCACGATCGTGTGGTGGCCTGGGCCCACCCAGCGGTTCCCGTTCAGCGAGAGCACGGGCGTGCCACCCACGCGGCCACGAGCCAGCCCCACGCCCTCCTTGTCCACGAAGGGGCCCATGGGGCTCTTGGAGCGCCCGGCGAAGACGCTGTAGCCGGTGAGCGGCCCCCGGCAGCAGTCCGTGGCCGAGCCCATCAGATAGTAATACTCACCGTGCTTGATGACGTTGGCGCCCTCGTAGCGCTGGGCCGTGGTGACATTCACCTGCGAGGAGACATCCGAGGTGAACCCATCCGCCGAGAGCTTGCGAACCGAGATGCCGCCCGCGTAACTGCCGTAATAGATGTATCGGTTGCCGCTGTCGTCGGTGACGATCTCAGGGTCGAAGACCCAACGTCTGTCCTTGGGGCAGCACGGAGGCGCGTGGGGTTCCACGACAGGTTTGGGCGCGTGGACAAACGGACCCGTGGGGCTGTCGCTGGTCGCCACGCCAATGGCACTGCCGCCACCGGGAAAGCCTTTCCCATCCACTTCATTGACCGTGTAATACAGATAGTATTTGTTTGAGAAATACACGATCTCGGGCGCCCAGAGCCCCGCGTCGGATTTGGCCCAGACCGGCCGCTCCGTGAAGGCGTCACCCAGGTAAGTCCATTCGATCAGGTCGACAGACTTCAGAATGGGAACGAGGTGGAACCGGTAGTCCCCCGAAGCCCCCTTGTCCTGCTCGTTCAAGGGGTCCGTGGTGCAGTACATGTACCAGACGTTCTCGTCCTTCTGCTGGCTGCGGATGATCGTCGGATCCGCGCAGGTCTGGAGAGTGCCTCCCGCGGGGATGGTGAGGCGCAGCGGGTTGGTGAAGCTTTTGGCGACGGGCTCCGCGTGAGCGGCGGCGCTCAACAGCGCGAGTGCGGGCAGTAACAGAGCCACCTGGCTCCAGCTACGGGGTGAAAGAAGCCGTCTCCGCATGTGCACTCCCTCCGAGCAGAAGTGACGGCTTGCGATCTGCAAGCGGCCCTGATCCGCACGCCTTGCAAGAGGTCGCGCATCTGATACACGCAGCCACAGTGTGTCAAGGCGGCGGCCCCCACTCGGTGGGCGAGGAGGTCAAGGGCGAATACCTCCCACCCTGGGCTCGCG
>DASVVJ010000433.1:0-5530 GCA_036389955.1 Myxococcaceae bacterium | reverse complement strand
GGCTTCGCCTGCTGGGGGGGCGCGTGGACATCCCCGGCAAAGGCAGCAGTGGGCAGCGCGAGCAGACCAAGACCGAGGGCAAGAGGCTTGAGCATGGGAGTTCTCCGTGGGAAAGGGGCCGGCCCGCCAGGCGGTGCGTGGCCGTGCTCCTCTGAAACGGGCGGGCCCCCGAAAAGGTCTACGGGCTCCGGGCGAGCGGACGAGGGCAGGGCAGCCTTGTAGGTGCCATGCCTACCGCTCTTTCGGACAGTGTTACCTAATCTCCATCGAAGACATTCGGATTTCTTAATGTTTCAGTCTTGACTGAACGAACCGAAGAAACTATTCGATCTGGCCATTAGAGGTTGGCTGGTGAGGAGGCAGTGCCCTTGGAGGAGCCCGAGAAGAGCGAGTTCACCCTGACGTCCGATGACCACCGGTTCATCGAGACGATGGGGCTGCACTTCGAGGATGAGGGCATTCCTCGCATTGGCGGCCGGATGATCGGGCTGCTGATGCTGGCCGACCGGCCCTTGTCCCTGGGACAGATCGCGGAGCTGCTCAAGGTGAGCCCCGCCTCCGTGTCCACCAACGCCCGGCTGTTCCACACCCGCGCCCTGGTGGAGGAGATCAGCATTCCCGGGGATCGCCGTCATTACTACGTCTTCAGCCAGTCGCCCTGGGAGCAGCAGATCCAGGCGGCGCTGAAGAGCCTGTTCAACGCCAGGAACATCTACCGCAGCAAGTTGACGCAGCTCAGCCCTGACGAGCACGTGCGCCGCCAGCGGATGAGCGAGGCGTGCGAGTTCTTCGATTTCTTTCACGGCGTCATCCAGTCGGCGTTAGAGCAATGGCGCGCCAGGCGCCAGCAGGCCACCGAGCCCACGCCCAACACCACTTCGCAGTCACGAACCGCTTCTTGAGCTTCTCTCTGAAGGGCCCCTGTATGAATCCGCGTTCCCTCTCCCGATTCCTGCTGCTCACCGCCCTGGCCTCCGCCGCGGGCCTTGGCTGTTCCGAAGCGCGCGCCAACAAGGCGCAGCTGCCCGCGGCGGGCGGCGGCACCACCGGCCAGGCGACCCTGGGCGTTCGCGCGACGCCGCCCCTGGCCAAGCTGGAGGGGGATGTGTCCCGCGTGACGGGGCAGATCCGCTCCCGCATGGAGGCCACGCTGAGCGCTCCGGCCACGGGCACCGTCGCCCAGGTTCAGGCCGAGGTGGGTGACAAGGTGAAGAAGGGCGCGCCGCTGATGGTGCTGGACACCTCCAACGTCGCCATCGGCGTGGAGCAGGCCGCCGCCGCCCGCGAGATGGCGAAGGCCGCGCTGGACAGCGCCAACACGGAGCTGGACCGCACCAAGAAGCTCTTCGAGGGCGGCAGCGCTCCCCAGGCCATTCTCGACAAGGTGCAGGCCGGCCAGCGCCAGGCCGCCGCCGCGTTCGCTCAGGCGGATGCCGCGGTGCGCTCGGCGCAGGAGATGCTGCGCGACCACACCCTGCGTGCTCCGTTCGACGGCGTGGTCACCGCGAAGCTGAAGAACGTGGGGGACACGGTGGCGATGATGCCGCCCACGCCCATCTTCATGGTCACCAACCTGGACATGCTGGAGGTGCGCCTGCCGGTGCCCGAGTCCATGGCGAGCGCGCTCAAGCAAGGCATGAAGCTCACCGGCCGCGTCATCCCCGGCAACGCCGCGTTCGAGGCCACCGTGCGCACGGTGGGCGCGGTGGTGGACCAGCAGAGCCGCACCGTGGAGGTGCTGGCGGACGTGACGAACAAGTCCGACACGGTGCTGCGCCCCGGCTCGCTGGCGGAGCTGGACTTCTCGCGCAGCGAGGCGCTGGCGGGCATGTTCGTGCCCTCGCAGGCGCTGCTGAAGGATGACAAGGGCAGCTACGTGTGGGTGGTGGAGGATGGGCGGCTGGTTCGCCGCGACGTGCAGGTGCTGCCCGTTACCCCGCGCTTCGCGCAGGTGCGCGGCGGGCTGCAGCCTCAGGACCAGGTCGTGGTGGAGAGCGCCGCGAGCCTCCGCGAGGGCCTGGCCGTGAGCGTGGTGCAGTAGTCCCGCGGACTGGACAGGTACACCTTTATGGATCCGATTAAGACTTTCATCCGGCAGCCCATCTTCACCGCCATGCTCGTGCTGGCGCTGGTGGTGTTCGGCCTCTTCGCCTATCCGAAGATCGGCGTCGACCAGTTCCCCGAAGTGGACTTCCCCGTTGTCACCATCACCACCATCCTCCCGGGCGCGGACCCCGAGACGATGGAGCGCAACGTCGCCGACCCGCTCGAGGAGGCGCTCAACACCCTCAGCGGCGTGGAGACGCTGCGCTCGGTGAACGTGGAGAGCGTGTCGCAGATCATCGTCCAGTTCTCGCTGGACAGGAACGTGGACGTGGCCGCGCAGGACGTGCGCGATCGCGTGCAGGCCACCCTGTCCAAGCTGCCCGACGAGGTCGAGGCGCCCGTGGTGGAGAAGTTCGACATTGGCGCGGCGCCCATCCTCACCCTGTCGCTGGCCGGCCCGCTGCCCATTCAGGAGCTCACCCGGCTGGCCGAGGACGTGGTGAAGCCGGCGCTCCAGCGCAAGCAGGGCGTGGGCGGCATCGACGTGGTCGGTGGCCAGGAGCGGGAGATCCAGATCGTGGTGGATCCGGGCCTGCTGCGCAGCTACGGCGTGGCCGTGTCGGACGTGACGCAGGCGCTGCGCGCGCAGAGCGTGGACATTCCCGGTGGCCGTACCACCGAGCCTGGCGCCGAGCGGGTGGTGAAGCTCGAGGGCGAGGCGCGCACGGTGGACGAACTGCGCAACCTCATCATCGCCAGCCCGGCCGGCGCTCCGGTGCGCATCCGGGACGTGTCCAATGTCATCGACGGGCCCGAGGAGGCCCGCTCGGGCGCCAGCTTCAACGGGCAGCGCGCGGTGGCGCTGGTGGTGCGCAAGCAGTCCGGCGCCAACACCGTGCAGGTGGCCCATGACGTGATGGAGTCCCTGGGGGAGATCACCGCGCTGCTGCCCAAGGGCGCCCAGGTGTCCACGGTGACGGACGGCTCGAAGTTCATCCGCTCCTCCATCTCCGCGGTGGAAGAGGACCTGGTGCTCGGCGGCATCCTCGCGGTGGTCATCGTGCTGGTGTTCCTGCGCAACTGGCGTTCCACGCTGGTGTCCGCGGTGGCGCTGCCCACCTCGGTGATTGGCACCTTCGCGGTGATGCAGGCGCTGGGCTTCACCTTCAACGTCATCACCATGCTGGCGCTGACGCTGTCCATCGGCCTGCTGATCGATGACGCCATCGTGGTCATCGAGAACATCATCCGTCACATGGAGGAGGGCGCCACGCCCTTCAAGGCGGCCTACGAGGGCACCAAGGAGATCGCCCTGGCGGTGCTCGCGGTGACGCTGTCCATCGTGGCGGTGTTCATCCCCGTGGCCTTCATGGAAGGCATGATGGGTAAGTTCTTCTACCAGTTCGGCGTCACAGTGGCGGTGGCGGTGGCCATCTCCTACTTCGTGTCGATGACGCTCACGCCCATGCTGTCCAGCCGCCTGCTCAAGGCCCACGGTCATCCCGGGGCCGTGTCCCGCGGCATCGAGAAGGTGCTGACGGCCACGGAGAACACCTACCGGCGAGGGCTGCGGTGGATGCTGGATCACCGGGCCATCACCATGGCCGCCGCGGTGGGCGTGCTCTTCCTCACGCTGTTCCTGGCGCGCTTCATCAACTTCACCTTCATTCCCGCGCAGGACATGGCCATGGCGAAGGTGACGGTGGAGCTGCCCGTGGGCACCCCGCTGGAGCGCACCCAGCAGGAGCTGGCCAGCCTCCAGGCGCAGATCGCCCAGCTGCCGGGCGTGGACAGCGTCTTCGCCTCGGCGGGTGGAGGCGTGCAGGAGGAGGTCCACAAGGGCGAGCTGCTCGTCAACCTGGTCCCTATCTCCGGGCGCGAGTTCAACCAGCAGGACTTCAAGCAGTACCTGCGCCAGAACATCGTGCGCAGCGCGGGCGTGCTGCTCAACGTGCAGGACTTCGCCGCGGTGAGCGGCGGTGGCGCCCGGCCGCAGATGGTGCAGTTCAACATCCGGGGTGACAACTGGAAGGAAGTCATCGCCGCGGCGGAGAAGACGCGTGAGGCCCTGAAGAAGAACCCGGGCATCGTGGACGTGGACCTCACGTACCGCTCGGGCAAGCCGCAGCTGTCGGTGGACGTGGATCGCGAGCGCGCCGCCAGTGTGGGCGTGCCCGCAGCCATTCTCGGCACCACGCTGCGCGCCTTCCTCGGTGGCGACGCGATCACCCAGTACCGCGAGGGGGGTGAGACCTACGATGTGAAGGTGAAGCTGCCCCCCGAGGTGCTGGCGGATCCGGATCAGGTGGGCTCGCTCACGGTGCGCTCGCCCATGGGCCAGCTCGTGGAGCTGCGCAACGTGGCCAACATCCGCGAGGACGAGGGCCCCTCGCAGATCGACCGCCAGGCCCAGAAGCGGCAGATCACCGTGCTGGCGGACCTGCGTAACTACAGCCTCGGCGAGGCGATTGGCTTCCTCAATAACTTCGCCGCGACGGAGCTGCCGAAGACCGTCATCACCGACTTCGAGGGGCAGGGCAAGGAGCTGGCCAAGGCGGGCAAGGCGTTCGTGCTGGCGCTGTTCCTGGGCATCATCCTCGTCTACATGATCCTCGCGGCCCAGTTCGGCAGCCTGATGGACCCGATCACCATCATGATGTCGCTGCCCTTCGCGATCATCGGCGCGCTGGGTGGCCTGCTCATCTCCGGCGAGTACATGTCCATGTTCGCGATGATCGGCATGATCATGCTCATGGGCCTGGTGGTGAAGAACGGCATCCTTCTGGTGGACTTCACCAACCAGCTCAAGGAGCGGGGCAAGAGCACGAAAGAGGCGCTGCTGGAGGCGGGCCCCATCCGCCTGCGCCCCATTCTGATGACGACCATCGCGATGATCGCCGGCATGGTGCCGGTGGCACTGGCGAAGGGCGATGGTGCCGAGACGCGCGTGCCCATGGCCGTGGCCATCATCGGCGGCCTCACCACCTCCACGGTGCTGACGCTGGGCGTGGTGCCCGTGTTCTACTCGCTGATGGACGGGCTGCGGCGCCGGATCTCCGGCAAGCGCAAGGCCGATCCCGAGGCTCCCGCCGCTCCCGAGCTGCACCACAAGGCCGACGCCGCCTGATTCAAAACGCGGAGGATGGAGGCGGGACTGACAGGTCCCGCGCCTCCTCCGCGTTCTGCCTCTCATACCCCGCTGTACCCACGCCCCCCTCAGGAGGAGGGTGTTATGAACCCGCTTGTCCTCGTTGCCCTCGTCACCCTGGCCGCCGAGCCGGCGGCCCCAGCGGCTCCGGCCGCTTCGAGCGCTGCTTCCCGGACGCTGACGTTCCAAGAAGTCCTCACCCGGATGGAGACCCAGAACCTGGACCTCCAGGCCGCCCGTGCGCGCCTGGCGCAGGCTCAGGAGCTGTCCGCCAAGGCGTGGAGCGGCTACCTGCCGCAGATCACCGCGGGCGCCTCGTACACGCGCAACAGGGAC
>DASVVJ010000432.1:0-1541 GCA_036389955.1 Myxococcaceae bacterium | reverse complement strand
CATAGCCGCGCCGCTTGCACAGCGTGAGCCCGTTGACGATGGAGCCCATCGCGTGCTCGCGCACCCCGAAGTGGATGTTGCGCCCGCCCAGCTCGCCGGGCTTCATCGGCCCGGAGAAGCCCAGGTACGTCTTGGTGGACGGGTTGAGGTCCGCCGAGCCGCCCACGAACCACGGGTGGTTCTTCGCCAGGGCGTTGAGCACCTTGCCGCTCGACTCGCGGGTGGCCACGCCCTTGGCATCCGCGGGGAAGCTGGGCAGCTCCTTGTCCCAGCCCTCGGGCAGGTCGCGCCGCTGCATGCGCTCGGCCTGATCCGCCAGCTCCGGGTGCGCCTTCTTGTACTCGGCGAACGTCTTCTCCCACGCCTCGCGCAGCCCCTTGCCGCGCGTGCCCATCCGCGCCTGGAAGTGCTCGCGCACCCCGTCGGGCACCAGGAACTGCGAGTCCTCGGGCCAGCCGTAGTGGCGCTTGGCGCCCTTGATCTCCTCGGCGCCCAGCGGCTCGCCGTGGGCTGAAGCGGTGCCCTCCTTCTTCGGGGCGCCGTAGCCAATGCGGCTGGTGACGATGATCAGCGTGGGCTTGCCGCGCTGCTCCTTGAAGGAGCGGTACGCCTGGCCCAGCGCGTTCAGGTCATTCGCGTCGGAGACGCGCAGCACGCGCCAGCCATAAGCCTCGAAGC
This sequence comes from Myxococcaceae bacterium, assembly GCA_036389955.1. Lineage (GTDB taxonomy): Bacteria > Myxococcota > Myxococcia > Myxococcales > Myxococcaceae > DATHBR01. The sequence continues at coordinate 863 of DASVVJ010000432.1, read as the reverse complement.
GCCGGCCCACGTCCTCGGTGAAGGCCAGGTCCGTGCTGCCGTCGATGGAGATGCGGTTGGCGTCGTAGATCCAGCACAGGTTGGGCAGCTGCAGGTGCCCGGCGACGGAGGCCGCCTCGCTGGCCACGCCCTCCATCATGTCGCCATCACCGCACAGGGCGTACACGTCGAAGTCGAACAGGGTGAAACCGGGGCGGTTGAAGGTCTTGCCCAGCCACTGCGAGGCGATGGCCATGCCCACGCTGTTGGCCACGCCCTGGCCCAGCGGGCCGGTGGTGGTCTCCACGCCGGTGGTCCACCGGTACTCGGGGTGGCCGGGCGTCACGCTGTCGAGCTGGCGGAACTTCTGAATGTCCTCCATCGAAACGGCGGGCACCTCTTCCATCTGGTAGTCGCGGGTGACGCGGCGCACGCCCGCCAGGTGCAGCAGCCCGTACAGCAGCATGGACGCGTGCCCGTTGGAGAGGATGAAGCGGTCGCGGTTGGGCCAGATGGGCGAGGCGGGGTCGTAGCGCAGCTCCTGCTGCCACAGTTGGTAGGCGACAGGGGCCAGCGCCATGGGCGCGCCGGGGTGTCCCGAGTGCGCTTTTTCCACCGCATCCATGGCCAGGGTGCGGAGGGTGTTGATGCACTGCGTGTCCAGCTTCTCAGTGGTCATGGGTAGGAGTCCTCGTCTGGCCCGTGCGTGAGGCGCACCATGCCGCAAGCGCGGGCCGCGCGCCGCACCAAACGCCAGGCAGGGTTCCGGGAAGGACTCCCTGGGTGGGCAGGCATGTCAGACCGGCCCTCTACACTGCCGTGACGCAATCGAGGGGTTCTCTGTTCGTTTTCAGGAACGCAGCGGGTCAGCCGTCAGGTCGGCG
>DASVVJ010000431.1:0-3987 GCA_036389955.1 Myxococcaceae bacterium | reverse complement strand
GCCAACCAGGCACGTCGAGACTCCATGCCCGCAGTGAAGGTGTCCAGGTGATCACCAGTGAAGGACCCTGGACGTTGGCAATTTCGCTCCAACCCTGGTTAGACATGGCTCATGAACCGCTCCCTCGTCATCGTTCCCCGCTGGGCCGGGCGCCCTGATACGGACTTCTATCCGTGGTTCGAGGCCCAGCTGCGCGAGGCCCCCAGTGGGTTCTCCTCCGTGCGCACGCTCGATATGCCCAACCCCGCCCAGCCCACCGTCGAGGCCTGGGTGGGCGCACTCGCCCAGGCACTGGGCCCCACGCCCGCTCCGTCCACCGTGCTCGTGGGCCACAGCGTCGGCTGTCAGGCCGTCCTTCGCTACCTCGCCACCCTCCCACCTGGGCACGCCATCGACGGCGCGCTGCTCGTGGCCGGCTGGTGGGACGTGGACAAGCCCTGGGAGAGCCTCCTCCCGTGGCTCGAGTCACCCGGGGACCTCGCGCGCATCCGCGCTGCGGCCCGCTGCTTCGTCGTCCTCATCTCCGACAATGATCCGTTCACCTCGGACCACGCGCGCAACCGTCAGCTCTGGCAGGAACGGCTCGGTGCCGAGGTCGTCCTCGCTCCCGGAGGCCGCCACTTCAACAACCCCCGGGAACCCGCCGTGCTCGAACTCCTCCTCTCCCGCTTCGGGTCCACTCCCGGATAGGGTGCGCGCATGGCGTGGCTCCAACTGATTCTCGCCGGGCTGCTCGAGGTGGCGTGGGCACTCGGACTCAAGCGTACGGAGGGTTTCACCCGGCTGTGGCCCAGCGTGTATACGCTCGCGACCATGGGTCTGAGCTTCTACCTGCTCGCCCGCGCCGTGCGTACCCTTCCCATCGGCACCGCCTATGCGGTCTGGGTTGGTATCGGCGCGGTGGGCACGGCGATCGTCGGCCTGCTCTTCTTCGGTGAGCCCCGGACGCTGCTGCGCATCGGCTCCCTCGCGCTCATCGTCGCCGGGGTGATCGGCCTGCGCCTTGCCGAAGGGCACTGAGCCGCTTCGCTGATACGCTGCGAGGCCACGGAACCCTCACCCTTCCCCTCTCCCGAAGGGAGAGGGAATGGAATCTCCAGTGTCCTCCTCTACTCCGGAAGCTGTTCACGAAGCCCTCACCGGTGCCCCCTCCTTCCTCTCCTTTGGAGCCTGGGAGGCCGAGGGCATCACCTTCGAGATCGCCAGCCGCCGCCGGCTCGACACCCGCCAGGTCATCCCCTACTTCGAGCATCAGGGCCGCCTGCATGTGGGCGTGCTCCAGCGGCGGCGGGCGGCCCGGGCCCTGCGCGGTGCGCCCCTGCTCGGCCTGGAGCCCGTGGGCATCGACTTCGCCGGCGTCGACGAGACGGGCAACATCCTCGAGTACGGCCAGTCGGTCTTCAACGCCCGCACCCGCATCGCCATCAATGAGAAGCACCTGAAAATCCCCCTGCCCAGCTACGCGCGCTCCATCGGCTACCTCACGGAGCTGGCCCTGCCGCTCTTTGTCGATGTCCACCCGCCGTCCTCCGCGGAGATTGACGTCGAGTGGGATGGCGCACGCCACCGGCTCCTCTTCCGTCCCGCGGACGCGCTCCTGCACGAGCTGGAAAGTGGGCTGCATTCCCACAGCGAGGATCTCTTGCTGCTGCTGCGCGGGCTGCTCGGCCCGGGCTCTGCCCCCGAGCGCTCACCGCTTCCAGACTCCCCGGGAGCCCAGGCCCTGCTCGAGCGTGAGCCCTCACGTGTCTGGGACGCTGGCCAGCTGGCCGCCTTCGTGGAGCGGGGGCTCGACGCACGGACCGCCGCGGGGTTCCGCCGCCGGCCACCGCCCACCGGCGCGGACCTGCGCTTCCTCCGGGCCCGCCGGGTGCACCTGGACAATCAATGGTGGGAAGTGGTGACTCCTGGCACGGGCCAGTCTCTCAACGTGCTGCCCTTCATCCGCCACGCGGGAGAGACATACTTCCTCCTGTGGTCCGAGACCCGCGTCGCCGCGCTGGAGCGCCGCGTGCGCCAGCCGCTGTACGACTTGCCCGTGCACCCGCGCTACGTGAACGCCACGGGGTTCTTCCTCACGGAGACCGAGACACGGGCCCTGGAGTCAAACACGGCACTCCCGGGATTGGTGGCGCGCAGGCTGGGAGCGGCGCTGGGGCAGCCGGTGGGAGTCCGCTCGCTGCGGCGGCTGGGCGCTGGCGCAGAGCCTGCTCCGGCCATGAGCGCCGAGGTGCGGCACCGCGTCGCCTGTGAGCTGGACGTGATGCAGCTGCGCGGGCTGCCCGAGGACGTGTTCCTCATCCGCGCGCCGGAGCTGTCCCGGGCCGTGGCCGAAGGACGGGTGAGGGATCCGGTCATCGTCTCCGGACTGCTCGCGCTGAGCGCGGAGCTGGGACTGGACCCGTTCCGCGAGGCCCGAATGGAGCTCCCCCTCAGCTCCCGGGTGGAGTTCCTCGACACGATGACGCGCGGTTCGACGGTGCAGCGCCGCTTGAAGAGCTACTCCTCCATCGAGCAGGAGCAGCTCCAGGCCCCCACCTACGCGCGGCTGATGACGCTGCTGCAGCATGAGTACGGCGTCCGGGTGGCCTACCCGCAGAACGAGGCGGATCGCTCCTTCTTCAAGGCCGCCTTCCGCGTCTTCATGGCGGCCGACCGCGGCGAGAACCGGGCGCTGCAGGGGTTGCACTGGTCGCATGACGCGTTCCACTTCGCGCTGGGCAACTACACCCTGCCAGCGCCCAAGGACTTCGAGGGCTGGTACGTAAGCGGCGAGCCCGTGCCGCCGATGCCCGCGGCCGAAGGCCCTGTCTTCGAGGAGTACGCCCGGGCGCTGAAGTCCGCGGAGGACGAGGCGACGTTCTTCAGCTTCTGGACGCTCTATGACGAGGTGTTCTCGCTGAGCCGGCACGTGAAGCAGCTCACCTTCTACGCGGCGCTGAAGGCCATGGGCATCACGGATCGCCCCACGAGCCGGTCCATCTTCGATGCGGTAACGGGCCGGGCGGAGATCCCCGCCGAGGTGGAGCAGAACCCGGTGTACCGCGACCGCCAGGACGTAAGGGACCTGTTCGAGTACATGCGGGGCTTCCGGGACTACCACCTGAAGGACATCCGCGAGGCATGGAAGTACGCCTCACGCGACATGTACCGGGGCTACTTCCTGCACTTCGGGCTCTACTCGGGCGACGCGGAGGCTTACGTGCGCGGGGTGAAGGCCTTCCAGGAGCGGCTGAACGCCTACCCGCCCGGCCTCAATCCGTTGCTGGCGGCGTGCGCGGACGCGAGGGTGGACCTGGCCCTGCGCGTCTACGATGGCACCAAGGCCCTGCGACTGCTCCGAGCGGCGGTGCCGGGAACGGACGAGGCCGCGGTCCAGCAGCGGCGGGACTTCCTGCACAGCATCGCCGAGCCCTACTTCGCGGCGCTGGAGGAGCAGCGGGGGGCGCTGGAGGTGCTGCGCACGTCCATCACGAATGGAGAGATGGTGCCGTTCAACGAGCGGATCCACGAGGGCATCCAGCACCAGGCCATGACCCTGCATTTCGTGCGAAATGCACTCTGGGACCATGTGGAGCGGACTGGGCTGCTCGAGCCAGCGGTCGTGGCGGCGGAGCGGGTCCGCGAACTCCCGCGTTAATCCTCCGGCTGGAACCCGAGCCCGTGCTCCAGCTCCTCGCGGCTCAGCGCGCGCCATGAGCCCACGGGCACATCCAGCCCCACGCCCCCCACGGCCTCACGGTGCAACGTACGCACAGGGTGCCCCACGGCGGCGAGCATGCGCTTCACCTGGTGGTGACGCCCCTCGGTGAGCACCAGTTCCACCCGCTCGGGCGCCAGCAGCCGTGCCTGCGCAGGCCGCGTCGGCCCATCCTCCAGCACCAGCCCCTGCCGCAGCCTCGCGAGCGCCTCCTCCGAGGGCCGGCCCGCCACCTCCGCCACATAACGCTTGGACAGGTGCGTCTCCGGTGACGTGCCGTGCCGCAC
>DASVVJ010000430.1:0-4010 GCA_036389955.1 Myxococcaceae bacterium | reverse complement strand
GACCCGATTGCGTCACCTGGTCCTGGTGTTCGTGGTGTGCACCTTCGCGACCGGCTGCGCCGCGACGTTTCGCGAGCAGGTGTCCGCCATGCCAGCGGAGATCCCGCGGACTGTTCCCTGGGAGCTCAACCGCGAGCTGCTCTTGCCGGAGACGAAGCAGATCTTGTTCGTCGCCGAGTGGGTCGAAGGACATAAGCCGGAAGAGGAAGCACTCGATGCGCTGGTGCGATTGGCTTCGCGGTACGGCGGCCGCCCGGCGAGCTGGCGGCGGCATCGGCCGTACGCGCCGCTGAAGCTCGAGCCCGACACTTCATACGTCATCGTGCGGTACGTCGGGCATCAGCTCCATCGCTTCGGCCTCGCGTCCTCGGAGCTGATCGACAACCGCCTGGTGTACCTCATCCTGATCAATCAGGAGGTCCATCGGAAATATCGCAGGCTCGTGCCGCAGGCGAAGCTGGAAGAACAAACGCTCGTGCATGAGTATGGTCATCATCTCGGCTTACCCACGCACGAGAGCGGCTACTATCCTGCTTCGGATATCGGCGGCGGGATGCACTGCGTGAACCCGGACTGTGCGCTCTCGAAGCCGCGCTTGAAGGCCATCCTCTACAACGCGTTTCACATCGCGTTTGGACGCCAATACCTCGAGGATTATTGCGAGGAGTGTCGGCGCGCGATCGACGCCGCGCGAAAGCACTGGAGCGAATCGGCTGATCCTGGGCCTCAGGGTCGAACCGTTGGTGGCGACGCTGCTGGGGGGCCTGGTGGCACTTAGAACGTGAAGATCATCCCCGTCTCCAGCCCCACGGCGCGGCGTCTCCCGCCGCCCCCGCCCAGCTCCTCGGCGTCGGGCGCCTGCAGCACATGGTGGGACTGGTAGAGGAAGCCCTCCACCACCAAGGCGAGCGCGGTGCCGGGCTTGAACTCGTAGCCCAGGCGGGCCGCGCCGTTGCGGAGTATGCCCGGCCCGGTGCCGCTCAGCGCCGCGGTGGAGATGGGGGGCCGCTGGCCCTCGGGCACCGGGGGGTACGCATAGGCGGGCACCACGTCGTCCAGGTTGACCACGCGCTGCAGTCCCACCATGGCGTAGACCGCGTGCTGGGCCGTGAGCGATTGGCGCGCCGAGACGAAGCCGCCCATGTCCCGCATGTCTTTGTCTGTGCGCCCCTGCGACAACGAGAGCATGCCCAGGTTGGCCGTATTCTGGCCGAAGTTGAGCTCCATCCGCACGCTGGTGGCCGGCGTGGGGGCCAGCTCCGCGTAGAGCGTGCCCTGATACGACGTGCCGCGGCGTTCCTCGGGCGTGCCCAGGGAATACGTCAGACGCGTGGCAATCACGCTCGCGCCCACGCGGCTCGCGCCAAACTTGTAGGCGCCTCGCGCGGCCACGGTGGGCGTGAAGCCCAGCTCGAACGCGGCGTCCCTGGCGGTGGGGTTCGCGCCGGGAAAGCCGAGCGCCAGACCCACCTCATAGGCGTCGCGCGTGTGCAGGTATTTGAGTTGCTGGCGCATGAAGCCGGTGTTGCCAGCGACGAACAGGGCTCCCACCATGTTGATGCCGTGCGCATTGAGCGGCGACGCGAGATCCCAGTCCTGCCCGAGCGAGAGCGTATGGCCGGGGGCCAGCACCCAATCCACCCGGGCGATGCGCAAGCGCGGCAAGGCCTGCACCGTGGGCGTGGCCTTGGCGAAGTCCACGAAGTCCACCTCCACCTGGCCGCGCAGCGTCCCCTTCTCATTCACCCACAGCCCGAAACGAGACTGGTCTACGTGGAACGAGAAGCGCGCCTTGCCCGGCTGGATGGCGAGCACCGGATGGCCCGCGGCGGTGGGTGCCACTTCATTGGGCTGGTTGAAGGACTCCACCGCTGCCGAGGCCATCACCACGCGTGCGTTGAAGGTGCCGTAGGGCCGCAGCACATTCTCCGTGGCGGGGGGCGCCGCAGGTGCCGCAGGAGCAGCGGGCGCCGCAGGCGCAGCGGGTGCCTCAGGCGCAGCGGGTGCCTCAGGCGCGGCGGGCGGCTCGGCGGCCAGTTGCTGATCACCCGGGGAAGGTGGATCGCCCATCAACGAGGCCTGGGCCTTGCTCACGGTGAACAGGGCGAGCACTGCGACAAGACGCAACACAGCCATGCAACCTCCAGGAAGAGCAACGCTCGAAGGTGACGTGCGAGGGGACCCGGGCGTCAGTGCGTGTGGTAGATCGCGCTGTCCTTCGTCTCGCGCACGAACAGCAGCCCGATCACGAGCGTGAGTGCGGCGACGACGATGGGGTACCAGAGCCCCGAGTAGATATCGCCGGTGGCCGCCACGATCGCGAACGCGGTGGTGGGCAGGAACCCGCCGAACCACCCGTTACCGATGTGGTACGGCAGCGACATCGACGTGTAGCGGATGCGGGTGGGGAACATCTCCACGAGCATCGCGGCGATGGGCCCGTAGACCATGGTGACGTAGATCACCAGCACTGCGAGCAGGAGGATGACCGGCAGGTGGTTCACGCGGTTGGGGTCCGCCTTGAGCGGGTAGTTCGCCGCCTGGATCGCCGCGTTGAGCTCGCGATCGAAGCGGGCCGCTTCCGCTTTCGCATCCCCTCCTCCGGTCGGGCCATGGGGTGCCGAGGGTCCGTGTCCGAGTGACACTTCCGTCTTGCCCAAATCCGCGGGGTCCACCGCGTACGAGGTGATGGTCGTCTCCCCCACGCGCACCGTGGCTAGCTGCCCCGCGGGGAGCGCCACGTTGGAGTAAGGGATGCCGCGCTTGACCAGAGCCGACTTGGCGAGGTCACACGAGCTGGTGAAGCTCGAGGTGCCCACCGGGTTGAACTGGAAGCGGCACTCGTCCGGGTTGGCGCTCACCACCACCGGAGCGCGCGCGATGGCCTCCTCGAGCGCCGGGTTGGCGAAGTGGGTGATGGCCTTGAAGAGGGGGAAATAGGTGAGGATGGCCAGGGCCAGCCCCAGCATGATGATGGGCTTGCGGCCAATCCGGTCCGAGAGTGCACCGAAGATGACGAAGAAGGGCGTGGCGAGCAGCAGCGCCGCGGCGATCATGAGATTGGCCGCCTGCGCGTCCACCTTGAGTGTCTGGGTGAGGAAGAACAGCGCGTAGAACTGGCCCGTGTACCAGACCACCGCCTGGCCGGCGACCACGCCAAACAGCGCGAGCAGGACGATCTTCAGGTTGCCCCACTCGGTGAACGACTCACGCAGCGGCGCCTTGGACGTCTTGCCCTCGGCCTTCATCCGCTGGAAGGCCGGCGACTCGCTGAGCATGAGGCGGATCCAGATGGAGATGCCCAGCAGGACCACCGAGATGAGGAACGGGATGCGCCAGCCCCAGGACTCGAACGCCTCGGCGCTCATCGACAGGCGGCAGCCGAGGATGACGAGCAGCGAGAGGAACAGCCCCATGGTGGCCGTGGTCTGGATCCACGCCGTGTAGCGGCCACGCTTGCCGTTGGGCGAGTGCTCGGCCACATAGGTGGCCGCTCCGCCGTACTCGCCGCCCAGCGCCAGGCCCTGCAGCAGCCGCAGCACGATGAGGATGATGGGCGCGGTGATGCCCAGCGTGGCGTACCCGGGCAGTAGGCCGACGATGAACGTCGAAATGCCCATGATGAGGATGGTGACGAGGAAGGTGTACTTGCGGCCCACCAGGTCCCCGAGCCGTCCGAACACCAGCGCGCCGAAGGGCCGCACCGCGAAGCCCGCGGCGAACGCGAGCAGGGCGAAGATGAACGCCGCGGTGGGATTGACGCCGGAGAAGAACTGCTTGGCGATGACCGCGCTGAGCGAGCCGTACAGATAGAAGTCGTACCACTCGAACACCGTGCCCAGCGACGAGGCGAAGATGACGCGCTTCTCCTCTGAGGTCATGGGCCGGACGGCAGCCGCATCCGGAGGAACGTTCGACAGCGAGGCCTGGGCATCGGGAGGAGCCATGGTGATGCGGCACTACACATCACTTCATCGCGAACGGATTCCATGGACAGTCCCGACCGTCTG
>DASVVJ010000429.1:0-31265 GCA_036389955.1 Myxococcaceae bacterium | reverse complement strand
GTTGGCCACCTGTGCCGCCACGTTCGGATCCCGGTTGACGTACGTCAGCTCGAAGGCGTTCTCACCCTCCACGCGGATGGTGAGGTCCTTGCGCATCTGATTCACCGCCGTCTCCATGCCCTTCTTGGAGACGATGTCCGGGTAGAGGTTCATCTCCTCGATGGCCTTCTGGAGCACCGGCCGCGCCATGAGCTCCTGGCGGACGGTGAGCAGCCGCTGTTCGATCAGCTCGCTCACGGTGCGCTGCACCATCTCCTCGCCGGGCCGCTGTGGCTCCACGCGAACCACCGAAGACGCCTCGTACATGCTCGGCCGGGTCATTACGACGGCCGCTCCCACCGCCAATACGGCTGCTGCGATGGCTCCCACCAGTGCCTTGCGGCGCCACAGGGCCACCAGCACCTGGTCCGCCGTCATCCCACGCTCCATGATCCACTCCTCCCCTTCACAGGTGCACTACCAAGCCGAGACAACCAACCGGACCGCCAGGACGTTGCGTGCCAGGTCCACCCCGGCCGCTTCCTCGGATCCCGCGCCCACCTGGGCGATGCGGTCCACTGCCCCTTGCAGCGTCAAGTGCCGGTTCATCCGGAACTCGACGCCGCCTCCCACTGCATAACCCTGGGACACATACGCCGTGTCCTTCAGGCTGAAAGCCCCATCACTCGGTGCCCGGCCGTTGCGGAAGAAGCTGCCCGCGCCGTACACCGACCAACGCTGATTGATGCGCCGCGCGAACATCAGCGACGCGTAGTCCGCCCACAGGGCATTGGTGAAGCCGCTGGCGCCCACCAGGTCATGCCCCACCGTCACGCCGATATCGAAGAGCTCACCCTCGCGCGCCAGCTCCAGCGCGATGCGCGGCAGCAGCTCGCTCTGGCCCTCGGGCGAGGTGTACAGCACCGGCCCACCGCGCGCGGTGAACGTCGTCTGCCGCGTCAGCCGGTAGCGCAGCCCCGCGAAGGCGCCGTGCCCGTCCGAGTACCCGTTGCCGAAAACAAAGCCCTGATAGCGGTACTCGATCCCCAGCGTGAGCCGCCGGGTGCTGCGGTACCAGGCCTCCACCGAGGGCGTGTGGACGAAGCCCGGCTCGCGGCCGTCCTCGAACACCTTGGCGCCCTCGAAGGCGTAGCGCGCGCTCACATCCAGCCGCTGGGTGACACGCCCCGTGGCCGACAGCCTCGCCTGGCCGTAGATGATGGGAGCCAGCGAGCGCGCCAACCCCTCACGCGGCAGAGACGTCGGGTCGGTCACCCGGAACAGCCGGCCGGTGAAGTCCAGCCGCATCCGCCGCGACAGCACGTGGCGCAGCTGCATCCCGGCCCGGTGATCCAGCGTCACCTTCCCCGAGCCATGCCGCATCAGCAGATCCGTGGCGTAGAAGGCCTCGCCCGTGGTGCGCGGGTCCTTCAGCTCCAGGCCCAGGCGCGGCGTCAGCTTGGTCATGAACTGGCCGCTCGCGCCCTCGTCGACGCCAGGCTCGGTCTCACCGAGCCGGAAGTCGTCGTCGTACCGCTCCTCGGCGGTGAGCCGCAGCGAGGAATCCAGCACGGTGGCCGCCATCGCCCCCGGCGAGATGCTCAGCACGCACGCCACCAGCAGCTTTCGCACTCCCCACTTCATCGCCGCCCTCCTTGGCTGCCTTCCACGCCACACGCCGCCCATCCCCGTTCCCCAGCTCCTCACGGCACGACGATGGTGTCACCCGGGCGCAGGATGACGTCCTGGCTCCCGTCCGGAGAGATCAGGTCGCTGTAGCGCACCGGAATCTGACCGCCCTTGTCATCCGTGCGGATGACGACGATGCGGTCCGAGTTGGCGAAGTCCGTGAAGCCGCCCGCCAGGGCGATGGCCTGTACCAGCGAGACCCTGCCGCGCAGCGGATAGGCGCCCGGGTTGGTCACCTCGCCGGTGACGAACACCCGGCTGCTGTTCACCTCGCGGATGATGACCGTCACACGCGGCTCCTGAACGTACGGCTTGAGCCGATCCTTGATCTCCTCGGCCAGCTCGGTGGGCGTCTTGCCCGCCGCCAGCACGTCGCCCGTCATCGGCATGGAGATGTAACCGTCGGGACGCACCGGCAGGGTGCGCGACAGGTCCGCGTCACGCCACACCGCGACGTCCAGCACGTCCTCGCGGCCGATCCGGTACGGCTGATCCGAGTTGTCCACCTTGATCGCCGGCTTGTGAGCACACCCCGCCAAGAGCAGCACGCCCACCACCGCCCAGAAACTCGCCCGCGTCTTGCTCATCTTCTGCCTCGCCTCCATGAGAGTGTCCTGAACTCGCCTCCTTGCTCCTCGAGCACGGGGAAGCGAGATGCCTCGGGGCGGTTGCCATAGCACTGGCCATGCCATGCCCCCCGGACGGGGAAAACCGATGGATCGTCAAGGGTTGCGCGTTGCCCTGTCCGGGTGCTCTCAGGGGATCAGGAAAATTTTCCGGAACTTGAGGAGTAAGGGTTCTGGTGTTTTTTGCTGATCGTCTCCCAGCATGGGCAAAGGTTTTCCCACCCCGGGATGTGTGCTTGCCCACGTTTCACGGCTGAGCGCGCGGCACGCGGATTGAAGTGACGAGAGCCCGCACTGATGAGCGGGCGAACTGCCCGCGGGCGAGGACAACGGTCTATGAAGAAGGTAGCCGTGGCGATGGTGGCGGCGTTTATGACGGGCGGCGGGGCGATGGCGGTGCTGGGCACGGTGATGGGCCCTCTGGCGGAGGCCGCTGTGCTGGGGCTCGTAGGAGTGAGCCTCTACGCGGGCAGCTCCATGCTGCAGGGCAAGCTGGCGGCACCGCCCGCCGGCATCGCGAAGGAGGCCTGAGACACGCGGCTCCGTATTCACAGGAGCCCACGAGCCCCCCGAAGCATCCGCCTCGGGGACTGGCAGCAAATACAAGACTTACTGGTTTCGTACGGGAATTGTTACGGGCCCGAGGGAGTGATTCCCGCTCGGGCCCGCTCGTCGGACTGAGACATCTGAAACGCGATGATGCCTCCGACAGCAGTGCCCGTGATTTCTCCGATCGTAAGAATCGAGAGTGCACCGGGCAAGGTGCCGAGCGAGGAGCGCACCGTCTGGCGTAGCTCCTGCTGCTCGTGCAGCGCTCCCTACCGCACAGGTAGAGTGAGCCGTCATGGCGAAGACCCAGTACTGGCTGATCAAGAGCGAGCCCACCGTCTACCCGTACTCGCAGCTCGAGAAGGACGGGAAGACGGACTGGACGGGCATCCGCAACTTCGAGGCGCGCAACAACCTGCGGGCGATGAAGCCCGGGGACCTGTGCCTCTACTACCACTCCAACGAGGGCAAGGCGGTGGTGGGCGTGGCCCAGGTGCTTACCACCGCGGGCGAGGATCCCACCGCGCCCGGTGAGAACTGGGCCTCCCTCCAGGTGGGCCCGGTGGTGGCGCTGAAGGAGCCGGTGGAGCTGGCCACCTTCAAGAAGACGGCGGCCCTCAAAGACTGCACGCTCGTCACCAAGAGCCGGATCAGCGTGGTGCCCGTCACCGCCGAGCACTTCAAGCTGGTGCTCAAGCTGGGCAAGACCGCACTGCCGAAGTAGCTGCCCGGCCTACCGGTTCTGCCTCTTCTCGGGCGGCACCGGCATCCCATCTTCCAAGGGCACACGGCGCAGGACACGGATCTCCCGCCGCGTGTCTCCCAGCTCGGCCTCCAGCTTCTGCCAGGTGTCCGGCCCCAGCAGCCGCTTGATCTGAAGCATCAGTCCGATGCGGTTTCTGCGCACGGCCGTCTCCGCGCGGCCCACCGTCTCCACCTGCTGCAGCACGGCGTTCTCGCTGGGGCTCGCGGCGCGGAGCTGCCGGTCCAGCTCGAGCTGAGCGCGCTTCAGGTCCGCCTCCAGGGTGATGAGCTGCTGGTTCGCCTCGAAGGTGATGTCCTGGATCTTCTGAACGAGTTCCTTCGACAGCCCGAGCTTCTGCGCCACGTGGGCGGGAATGCCGTAGGCCGCCGGGGGCAGCGAGATCATCATCGGCAGGCCCGGTGGCGGCGGAGGCATGGGCGGCATCGGAGGCAGCGGCGGACCGCCGTGCCGCTCGATGAGGACGTCCTCGGCCTCCTGGGCCGCGGCGGGCACCGAGAGCATGGCCCCCGCGAGGGCAAGACGGATCATGGCTTTCAGGTTCATCGTGAAGGCTCCTGCGTGGGTGAAGCGGGGTGAAGGGGGGCGAGCGCCGTGCGGAAGGGCCGGTCGTCCAGGGCAATGCTGTCCGGCGGGCGGACCCAGAGGGCGAGCGCACCAAAGGGGGCGTAGGTCTCGTCCTGCACGGCCGGGTTGCGGCGTGTGTAGCCGTCGATCTCCTCGAGCAGCAGCCCGAGCGAGGCGGGCTCCGCCTCCTCGACGAGAGGAGCAGGTGGCTTCTCCGTTCTCTGCGCGATGAGGGGGCCTGGAGCAGGCACCGCCGCCGGCTCTGTCCCTGTCAGCATGAACAGCACCCCAGTGGCGACGGCCGCGGTGACGGCGGCTCCAGCGACGGCTCGGCGGAGGTGCTTGCGGCGGCGCACCTCGCTCAGGACCTCCCGGCGCGAGATGGACTCAATCGCCGGAGGGCCCGGCAGCCGGAGGTTGATGGCGGAGGCATGGAGCCGCGCCAGCTCCTGGCACCGGGGGCACTGCTCCAAATGGGCCCGGAAGCCCGGGGGGCGCGAAAAGCCCTCGTCCACGATCGCCGCGGACGCCTCATGGCAGTTCATGGCGTGTCTCCTTTCGTCACGAGGGCATCCGCGGCCTTGAGCTTCTGGAGCGCCCGGTAGAGGTGAATGCGGACCGTGCCGCGCTCAATGCCCATGGCCTCGGCGATGGCGTCGAGCTCGAGGCCCTCCAGGTACCGCAGGGTAAAGGCCATGGCCTGCTGCGCGGGAAGGCTCCGCAGCGTGCGCCCGAAGGCCCGCCAACGCTCGGCGCCCTCGAAGGACTCCTCGGGCGAGGGCCCCGGCGCCGGTCCCAACTCCAACATGTCTCGCAGCACGCCCCACACCCGTCGGCGGCGCAGCAGGCTCATGGCCCGGGACACGAGGATGCGCCGCAGCCAGGCGGGTCCGGCCTGGGGCTCCTTCAGGGTGTGTCGCTTCTCGTAGGCATCCGCGAGCGTCGCCTGCACCAGGTCCCTCGCCTCTTCCGCGTCCCACACGAGCCGCCTCGCCAACCGCAGCAGCGCCCCTTGCTCACCCTCCACGAGCACGTCGAAGTCGAGCCCGGCACTTGCCCGTGGCCCGATGGACGTCTCGTTCGTGGCGGCAATTCCCCTCAAGCCCTACCTCCGACCGCGCTTTCAGAACATAAGGACGCGTGAGGGCCCAAATTGGCATACACGGGATTTTGCCGCCCCCTAAGCTTCCGGAATTCTTGAGGATGGGGAGGAGCCACGGATGAAGCAGGCAGCCCGGAGCGACAAGAAGCAGGTGCTCGGAGGTCTGGATCTCGGAGGCACGAAGATCCAGGCGGTTCTGCTGGATGCGAAGGGCACCGTGCTGAGCCAGGCCCGCCGTCCCACGCCGCAAGAAGGCGGGCCTCCGGCCATCATCGAGGCCCTGAATGCCACGCTCGAAGAGGCGGCCCGCGCGATGGAGCTGGCTCCCGAGCGGCTGGCGGGAGTGGGCGTGGGAGCCCCGGGAGCGGTGGACCCCAACACCGGCACGCTGTTGCACGCGGGCAACCTGCCCGGCTGGGGAGGCCCCTACCCGCTGGCCAAGGAACTCTCGAAGCGGACGAAGGTGCCGGTGTTCCTCGGCAATGACGTGCAGGTGGCGGTGGCGGCCGAGGCGCGGCTGGGCGCGGGGAAGAGCTACCGCTCGATGCTGGGCGTGTGGTGGGGAACGGGCGTGGGCGGAGGCATCATCATCAACGGCCAGCGCTGGACGGGACGCGGCGCGGCCGGAGAGATCGGCCACATCGTTGTTCGGCGCGGTGGAGCGCGGTGCTCCTGTGGCCGGCGCGGCTGCATGGAGGCCTACGCGGGACGCGGCGCCATGGAGCGCATGGCGCGCAAGGCCGTGAAGCACGGTTACCGGACGCGCCTGTTCGAGCTGATGGAGGCCAAAGGCAAGGACCGGCTCACCAGCGGCATCTGGTACCGGGCGCTCGATCAGGGGGACGCGCTGGCCGAGAAGCTCATCCAGCGGGCGGTGCGGATGCTGGGGGCGGGCATCGCGTCGGCGGTGAACCTGCTGGACGTGGAGGCGGTCATCATCGGCGGAGGGCTGGGCACGCGGCTGGGCCAGCCGTACGTGGAGCGCATTCACACCGCGATGCAGCCCCACCTGTTCGTTCCGCAGCGGCCTCCGGACCTGCGCCTGGCGGGGCTGGGAGAGCTGTCCGGAGCCATCGGCGCGGCGCTGCTCGCCGAGCCTGCTCCGCGGGAGGACTGAGGCTCGGCACCCGTTACCGCAGGTGTAAACCTGTGACCCATGAGATAGCTTTCGAGCGCACCTACTCATGGGGTAGGATGGGCAGCCATGGCCAAGGTGCGCACCCCTGCGTTGAACGCTTCCAACCTTCCGATTGGCGCGCAGGTAGGAACCTGGCGCGTGATGAGCTGGCGCGGCCGTGGCACGTACGGCGCCGTCTATCGCGCGTGCGAGATCGGCCGGGAAGCAGCGGGCCCGGTGGCGCTCAAGATGGCGGTGCACCCGAAGGATCCGCGCTTCGCTCGGGAGGTGGCGCTGCTCTCGCGAATCCGTCACCCCAACGTTCCAGGGCTGCGGGCGCATGGGCAGTGGCAAGACACGGAGAGCGTGCATCCATACCTCGTCATGCAGTGGATCGAGGGCGTACCGCTGTATGACTGGGCGAAGGTGCGCAACCCCACTTCCCGCGAGATCATGCGACTGCTGGCGCAGGCGGCCCGGGCGCTGGAGGCCACGCACCAGGCGGAGGGAGTCCACCGGGACGTCAAGGGCGACAACATATTGGTGCGCGCCGATGGCCAGGTCTTCCTGGTGGACTTCGGCTCGAGCACTCACGCAGGTGCCTCGGTGCTGACCCCCGAGCCGCTGCCGCCCGGCACGCCGACTTACCGCAGCCCTGAAGCCTGGCAGCACGCACTCAAGCAGGGGCACCTGGCCAACGCGCACTACGCGGCAAAGCCTTCGGATGATGTCTTTGCCCTGGGAGTCACCGCCTATCGGCTCGTGACGGACGAGTACCCGCCGCCCACGGATCCGGGCTTGAAGGAATCACGCCTCTGGTACACCGACAAACGGAGTCCTCGTCCTCCGCTGGCGCTCAATGCGCGGGTGTATCCGCGACTCAGTGCGCTCATTCTGCGCATGCTCTCGTTACAGCCCGAGAAGCGCGGCGCGGCCCGGGAGTTGGCCGAGTTGCTCGAGCAGTGCACTCAGAATGCAGGGCCACAGGCGGATCAGCCACTGTTTGCCTGGGAGACACTGGAGCGCTCGGCCTGGTCTCGCGAGGACGCGGCAGCAGCATCGGAACTCGGCCATCGGCCGCGATACAGAGAGATGGCTGTGGTACGTGCGGCCCAGAAGCGAGACGCCGCCGAGCGGTCCGCCGAGGAACGAGCCATCCAGGGTTGGATGGCTGCCGCCGCAGCCATCCTGATAGCGCTGGGTTTATGTGGCATTGTGGGTCAGTGGATCCACGAACGATTCCCTGTCGTCGCTCAAGCCGAGAACGAAGATGCGGGTACGGGTGATGGAGGCGTCGCCGACTTGGCCCATGAAGCTCTCTCCGCGTATGTGCGGAAGGACGCTTTTCTACATGGGCGGCCCAGTATCAGTGTCGACGTGCCTCCCAAACCCTTGGAGGGCCAGCGCCGAACGGATAGCAACGGCCAATGCCGGCGCCGCGGAGAGTTTCCCATTAATGGCGGGTGCTGGTTTCAATTCAAAGACGTAGAGCCGCCTTGCGATACCGGCCAATACGAGTGGATGGGCAACTGCTACCAGCCTGCCTTTATCACTCCCAGGCCTCCCACCTCGAACCCACCACGGGAATACCGTAATGAGCACTGACAGTATCTGGCCGTCGCGTCGGCGATCATGGCTGCTCTGGCTCACGTCATCTATCGCTGTGCTCTTATTGGGCATGAGTGGAGGCAGCATCAATATTGACGTGCCTCAACAGCCTCTGCCTGGACAGCGCCCCCCTGGCAGCAATGGGAAGTGCGTGAGGCAAGGAGAACTGGTCATCAACGGTGGTTGCTGGCTTGAACAAGCTCAGGTGAAGCCGCCGTGCGCCGATGGCGAGTACGAGTGGATGGGTCGTTGCTACCGGCCTTCGTACGTCACTGGTAGGCAAGCCACGTCGAACCCACCGCACCTTTCCGCCCGCTCTTCAGCTGTAATCCAGGGGGAAGAGGAGAAGCCACCTGGCGGCTCCTCCTCTTCCCCGTAGCAGCCCTCTACCCTGCTCCCTTGCTCGCAAGAAGGGGTGACCCATGTTTCCGTGGCGGCTGCTGTGGAAGGCTGAAGCGCTGTTCCTGGTGTTGGTGCTGGGGTGCAGCAGCCTCCCGAAGGTTCCCCGCGTGGAGGACAACGGCCAGGGCAGAGCCGTTGTCCACCTCCCCCGCACCGCTGACGTGCAACCCGTCATGGTGGACCGAGAGGAGTTCCAGCAGGCCATGAGGCGCCTTGCGCGTGAGGTGCAGCTGACAGGCACTCCGCGCCAGACCGTGGAGCGAATGTTTCAGATGGACCCGCAGTACGGCAACTACCTCTGGCTGCAGAAAGACCAGAAGTTGGTGCCGCTGGGGCCGGGTGAGCCCCCGGAAGGGGCGTTGACGAAAGACGACCTCGAGACGGCGGAGCGCTATCGGCTCTGGTGCCAACACGTTCACAACGTCTACGGCGACTGTCTTGGAGGCGCGCTGGTGGAAGGGCGCTACCTGGACATGCACGGGCGCTACATCTGGGCGCTGGCCCTCAGCAAGAGCCCCGTCATCGACGAGATGAAGAAGGCGCTGGGGGAGATGGTGGAAGTCCGCGCGCTCATCCAAACGGTCTTGTGGACGTTGGGCTCCATGCTGCTGATCATGGCGATCAACCCCGTGATTCCGGGGCTGGTGGCGGTGGTCGGCCTGGGGCTTGTTCTGTATGTCGGCGTTGACACGCTCCGCAACCTCGTGAACGGCTGGCGCCAGTTGATGGAAGAGGTGAAGGTAGCGATCACCTTCGAGCAGATCCGCGATGCGGGCGAGCGCTTCGGGAAAATCATTGGGCGAGAGGCAGCGCGCGCATTCGCCCTGCTGCTGATGGCCGCCATTGGCTCGACGGCACAACTGTTCGCGGCGAAGGTGCCGACGCTCCCCGGCTCGGCGCAGGTGGCCGTGCAGGCCGAGGGCACGGCCAGAATCCCGCTGTCCGCGTTGGGCTCGGTGGAGGAGATCGCGCTCAGTGCCGAGGGCGTAAGCGTGACGGTAGCCGCCACCGCGATGACGATGGGGGCCCGTGGCAGTGGCGGCACAGCCCCCTGCATCGAGAAGCACCACATCGCCACCGTCTGCAACGACAATGACACCAAACGCGGAGGCCCCTGGACGCCGAGGTTCCGGCAGATCTTCGCCAAGGCGGGAATGTCGATGGAGGATCCGGCGAACAAGATGCCTCTGCCGGGGCACTACGGACCACACCCTGAGCGATATCACCGGATCATCCACAGGGCACTGCTCGACGCCACGTTGACCTGTCGCAGCGTGGTGCAGTGCCGCGCGGCGCTGACCGACGAACTCCGAAGACTGGCCAAGCAGATCGCCACCCCGGGAACAGAACTGAACCGGCTCGTCACCCGGCAGTAACCGCGCTAGATGGTGGAGCCCATGCCCAAGCGTTATTTCGAACTCGCCGATGATGTGTATGTCCCGCAACGCTGGCACCTCGACGTGCCGACGGACAGTCACGGCCGGCAGGTGGACGACCGGCAGTTCATGTACGGGACACCCGTCCACATCGCGGATCGCTTGAGATTCCCCGTCGAGATCGCGGGCAAGCCACTGGACTTCACGCTAGCGGGCATCGGCGCTCCGGTAGCCCATGTCCGTGTCGCGTCCATGTTCGCGGAGTTGGCCCCGCACGATGTACAACTGATCCCCGTGGACGTGGAGGGCCAACCGGATCAGTACCTCATCCTCGTGGCCACACGCCTCATCGACTGCATCGACGAAACGGCTTCCCGGTTCGATCGTTGGACGCCCGAGGAGGGAGTGCTTCACACCACCCGGCGGTACTCCATCATGTACGAACTGCGCATCGAGAAGGCGAAGGTGGCAAGCGCCAAGGTGTTCCGTTGCGAGGGCTGGATGGGCCCTTTGATCGTCTCCGGGGAGATCAAGGACGCCTTGGATCGCATGGGCGCCACAGGCACGAGGTTCGAGGAGGTCTAGAAGCCTGGAACTCAACTCCGAGTGGCCTGCCCGCCTGCGCGACCCGCTCGGCCCGCGGGTGCCGCCGGGCCCTCAGGCCCACCCCTACCGCGCGCGGGTTCCTGGCCGTGAAGGGAGCAGATGCGTCACTCCCATCGCGCCCGCGGTGGCCACCATGTGGATGAAGCTCGTCACCGTCATGATGCGCTGCAGCCGCACGATACGCGGCGAGGCCTCGGGCGCCTTGGTCAGCCCCGTCTCCACCGGAATCGCCGCGTCTGGCTTCTCACGCAGCATCAGGGCCGCGCTGATGGCGTTGACCACGATTGCTACGACGCTGGTGCCCAGCAGCACGTCCTTGGTCTTCACCAGGGTACGCAGGCGAGCAGGCGGCCGGCGTTTCAGAAGCTTCGAGCGGTCCTGGAGCCACGTGGCTACGCCCATCCCCAGGCCCAGCGCGTCCGGGAGCAGGAAGCTGCCCCAGGCGGCGGCAATGACCTGGCCCCGCTCGAGCTTTGAGTCGAGGACCTTGACCGAAGGATCCAGGTGGAACTTTCCGAAGTAGGTCCCTCCCATGGACAGGGCGAGTCCCAGCTCTTGCAGGACACTTCGGACAGGTGACGTGGCTCGAGGCATGTGCGGCAGCTCCTTCCGTGGGCCTCCAGAGCGGAGGCCCCTTGGGAGCATCAGCATGGCCACGAGTGCCAGCATCGTCCCCGGGCACAGCGGCCCGGTCCTAGCCGCCCGCTCTCCGAGGATGCAGCCAGCCGCCGGCTTTCCGCTATGGTCCGGCGCGCATGCAACTTAACCTCATCGAGACCGTGGCGTTCGCCGGCATCGTCCTCTACTTCGGACAGGGCGTGCGCCGGCTGGTCCCGCCGCTGGCCCGGTACAACATCCCCGCTCCGGTGGTGGGTGGGTTGCTGGTCGCCATCGCGCTGACGGTGGCCCGCAACGCGGGCTACACGCCCCTCAAGTTCGACACCACGCTCCAGAGCCCGCTGATGATCGCCTTCTTCGCGAGCATCGGTTTCGCCGCGTCGCTCTCTCTGCTGCGCCTGGGCGGGCCCCAGGTGATCATCTTCTTCCTGGCCTCGTCGGTGCTCGCCATCGTCCAGAATGCCACCGGCGTAGGGCTGTCCTATCTGCTGGGCCTGCCGCCGCTGTTCGGCGTGCTCGCCGGCTCCGTCACGCTGGCGGGAGGGCCCGCCACGGGGCTCGCCTTCGCGCCGCTCTTCGAGCAGGCCGGTGTCGAGGGCGCACCCGCCATCGCCGTCGCGGCCGCGATGTTGGGAATCGTCTCAGGAGGCCTGGTGGGAGGCCCCCTAGGCACCTTCCTCATCCGCCGCCACGGGCTGAAGTCTCAGGCGGTCGCGGCTCCGGCCGTGGCGCCAGCAGATGTCCCCGTCAGTGCCCCCGCGGGAGACGGAGAGAGCGGGGGCCACCTGCTCAAGCACGTGGTGATCCTGTTGGCCACCCTGTGGATCGGCAACTGGGTCAGCCAGGGCTTCAAGTCGCTGGGAATGACGCTGCCGGGCTACATCGGCGCGATGCTGACGGCGGCCTTCCTTCGCAACGTCGATGACCGTACGAAGTGGCTGCGCCTGTCGGGCCGTAGCCTCGAGGAGCTCGGCGGCGTGGCGCTCTCGCTGTTCATCGCCATGGCGCTGATGACGCTGGAGCTGTGGAAGCTCGCCGCGGTGGCCTTGCCCCTGCTGCTGCTCGTGGCCGTGCAGGTGGGGCTCACCCTGGCCGTCTGCCTGTGGCCCATGTTCCGCCTGATGGGGCGGGACTACGATTCGGCGGTGATGGGCGGAGGCCTGTGCGGCTTCATGCTGGGCACCACCGCGAACGCCGTCGCCAACATGGAGGCGCTCTGCCAGAAGTACGGCCCAGCTCCGCGCGCCTTCCTCGTCGTGCCCATGGTCGGCGCGTTCTTCATCGACTTCAGCAATGCCATGATCATCACCGTCTTCGTCAACCTGTTCCGCGGCTGAGCGCGGCCGGCGGACTACACGGAGATGAGGCCCTTGCGGATGCCCTCGGTCACGGCCTCCACCCGGTTGGTGACCTCGAGCTTGCGGTAGATGTGCTCCAGGTGGGTGCGGATCGTCGCCTTGCTCAGGTTGAGCAGCTTCGCCGCCTCACTGTTGGACACGCCCTTGGCGATGAGCTGGAGAATCTCCCGCTCGCGGTCCGACAGCGGCTTGAGCAGCGGCTCCTCCGTGGCGGCCGTGCCTCCCTGCGGCTCGGCCGCGGAGACGGGAGCAGAGCCGGCGGGGGCCTCGGGAGCAGCGGCAGCGGGCAGCGGCTCGGTGGGCAGCGGCGCGCTGTCCGGATCCACCCGGAAGTGGCGCAGCAGCCGGCGCGCCAGGTTCGGCTGAATCACCGTGCCTCCGGCGCGCACTTCCTTGATGGCCTCGACGATCTTGTCCACCGTGGCGCCCTTGAGCAGGTAGCCCGAGGCTCCTGCCTTGACCGCCTCGAGGACTTTGTCCTCCTCGTCGAAGATGGTGAAGATGAGGATCTCCACCTTCGGATAGCTGGCCTTCACCGCCCGCGTCACGTCGATGCCGCTCATGCGCGGCAGCCCCAGGTCCAGCAGGAGCACGTCCGGCATCGTCTTGGGCACTTCTTCCATCGCGGCCTCGCCCGACAGCGCGGTGCCGATGATCTCGATCTCCTGGTGGCCCTCCAGCAGGCGGAGCTGGTTCTTCAGGATCTTCGTCTGGTCCTCGACCACGAAGACGCGAATGGGGGCGGGGGCCGTCGTCGGTAGGGCGTCCATGGGAGTTCCAGTCATCACGAGGGGGTGCAGGGAAGAGAAAAGGAAACGAGCGCGCCCGCGCCGGGCGCCGAGTCCACGATGATTTCGCCGCCAAGCTTCATGGCGCGCTCACGCATGTTCAGCAGGCCGTAGTGCCCACGCGGCGTCTTCTTCGGATCGAAGCCCTTGCCGTCGTCGCGCACCGTGAGGTGCACCCGGCTCTCGCCGAAGTCCAGCTTCACGTGGACCACCTTGGCCTGCGCGTGCTTGGCCGCGTTGGACAGGCCTTCCTGAAGAATGCGGAACAGCGCCAGCTGCGCATCCGGGCTCAACTTGCGCGGCATCCCCGAGCGCTCGAAGCGGATGTCGAGCTGCGTGCGGTCCCGGAACGTCTTGGCGTAGTCCTCCAGGCCCTGCGTCAGCTCGAAGTCCTCGCGCATCATCCGCAGGTTGCGCCGCAGCTCCTCGATGGACTCCTCGGCGGTGGCTTTCAGCTCGGCGATCTCGTCGCGCAGCGGGCCGTCCTTGGCCAGTCCCAGCGCGTACTCGGACTGGATGATCATCGACGAGAGCGAGGCGCCCAGCCCGTCGTGGATCTCGCGCGCCATGCGGTTGCGCTCCTCCACCACGGCCAGCTCCTTCAAGTCGCCTTGCAGCTCCACCACTTCGCGGTGCGCGGCGGCCTCGCGCTCGTTCAGGTACACCACCACGTAGACGATGATGAAGTTGAGCGCCGAGTACCACAGCAGCGTCAGCAGCTCGATCGCCGTCACGGAGCGGTTGAGCAGCAGGTCCAGCCGGGTGGTGATGGGCAGCGCCAGCAGCGGCGGCAGAATGGCCAGCGGCTTGGGGTAGAGGATGGCGAACAGCGTGGTGAACAGCAGCTGCGTGGCCAGCAGCGGGCTCTGAAGGCCTCCGCCCACCTGGGGCTTGGCGATCAGCACCACCATGATGACCAGGTCCATGCAGAGCGACAGGTACGTCACCCAGCGCCCGGCCTTGGGGTGGTCGATGACCAGGAAGTTGGCGACGCTGTAGAGCAGCATCGCGAAGTAGCCGGCGAAGGCCAGCGGGCCGTTGAGCCCGAAGTAGCCGGACCAGGTGGGCACCGCCAGGATGAGCAGGCCCAGCGTCATGAACATCATCCGCGCGTAGAACAGGGCGCGGGCCCGGGCCACGAAGCGATCCTGCTCCCAGGACGCGGCCGCCTGTTCGGCGGAGACGCGGTCGGTGAGCTTTCTGCGCTCCAGCACCCGGTGTACCCGGGCGCGCAGATCGTTGGAGGGTTTGTCCTCGTCGCGGGCGAGGTCGGTCTCAATCACGGGCGGCAGCTTAGAGGAGCCGACCTATTCCCGGAAATCCCTGCGCACGAATGCCCCCTCGGAGTCCAAGGGGGCACGCCCCGCCAGCGGCTACTTACCCGCGTTTCCGCAGGCTTCCTTGGCCTTGGGGTGGCGCTTGTAGACGAACTCCAGCCGGTCCGTGCTTTCGCCCGTCTGCTCGTTGAAGAGGGGAGAGCCGCCCGCGTACATGGTGCCCTCGGGGCTGCCGTAGCGGTCCATCTTCCGCATGTTCAGCCACTTGTCGAGGCAGGTCTCCTGGGCGGCGCGGGCATCTTCGGCGAGCGGTGCGGCGGTCGTGCCCCCGCTTGTACCCGTGCGGGTGGCCGCGGCCGGGTCCGAGCCCGCGCCGGTGGACGTGCCCGAGTCCGAGTCCGATCCGGCCTGGGTACCGCCCGAGCCGTTATTGAGGGTGTCCCGGGCGGCATCGACAGCTCCCGAGGGGGCGGGGGTGGAAGCGTCCCCCGGTTCCTTGGTCTCACCGGCGCTGCGGCAACCGGAAGCCAGGAGGAGGGAGAACGAAAGGACGAGCGCGCCAGTCAGCTTTTTCATATGGGTCGCAGGTCAGCCTCGCGGCTGAACGGTGATGCGAGGAAGTGTGCTACCGAGTATCAGGACGGAGCGGCGAAGCAGGATATTCGTTCCGCCCTCTTGGGGAAGTTCGAAGATGAGGAGTGTCGAGTGAGCCGCCTTGCGCAGGCGCGGGTGCTGGTGGTGGGAGTGGGAGGGCTGGGGTGCCCGGCCTCGCTCGCGCTGGCGCACGCCGGAGTGGGGCACCTCACGCTGGTGGATCCGGACCGGGTGGACGTGACGAACCTCCACCGCCAGCTCTGGCACCGCACCGCGGACGTGGGCCGGTTCAAGGCTCAGTCGGCCGCCACGGGGCTGTTGCGCGCCTTCCCGGACCTGAGCCTCGAGGCGCTGTTCGAGCGGGTGGACGCCACCAACGCCGAGGCCCTGTTCCGGGCGCATGACGTCGTCATCGATGCCACGGATGGCACGGCCACCAAGTTCTTCCTGTCCGACGTGGCGGTGCTCACCGGGGTGCCGTTGGTGTACGGAGGCGTGCTGCGCATGCAGGGCCAGGCGCTGCGGATTGATCCGGACGGCCCGTGCCTGCGCTGTCTGTACGAGGCGCCGCCTCCGCCAGACGCGGTGCCCACGTGCGCGCAGGCGGGCGTGCTCGGCTCCATGGCGGGGCTGGTGGGCTCGCTCCAGGCCCTTCTCGCGCTGGAGCGGCTCTCGGGTGGGGTAGGTCCAGCGCGTGGCGAGGCAGTGCTGCACGTCGTGGACGGAGTGTCGCTCTCGGGGCGGACGGTGCGCGTGCGCCGGGCTCCGGACTGCCTGGGGTGCGCTCCCGGGAAGACGCCCCCGCTCACCGCGCCCGAGGAGGCCGAGCGATGCACGAGGTAACCGCCACGTTGGACATCACCCGCGAGGTGTGCCCGATGACGTACGTGCGCACGAAGCTCAAGCTGGAGTCGCTCGCGGCAGGCGCGGTGCTGGAGGTGTTCCTCAGGGGCGACGAGCCGCTGAAGAACGTGCCCCGCAGCGCGCGCGAGGAAGGGCACGAGGTGCTGACCCTGGAGCCGCGGCCGGATGGCACTCACCGGCTGCTCTTGAGGAAGCAGGGGAGGTGAGCATGGCGAAGGTCCGCATTCCCACGCCCATGCGTGGCTTCACGCGCAACCAGCCCGAGGTGACCGTAGACGGAGCCACCGTGGGCGAAGTGCTGCGCGAGCTGGAGAAGCGGTTCCCGGGCATTGGCCCGCGCGTGCTCGATGACAAGGGCGCCGTGCGCCGCTACGTGAATGTGTTCCTCAATGACGAGGACATCCGCTTCCTGGAGGAACTGGAGACGCCCGTGAAGAGCTCGGACCGCATCACCCTCATTCCCGCGATTGCCGGAGGGTAGCGCCGTGGCCCTGCGTGAAGATCAGATCCTCCGCTACTCGCGCCAGATCCTCTTAAAGGACGTGGGCGGGGGAGGGCAGGAGGCGCTCCTGGAAGGGGGAGCCAGGCTCGACGGCTCGGGGCCCGCGGCGCTCACGGCTGCCGCCTACCTGGCGGCGGGCGGTACCCCGGTGTCGGCCTCGGAGACTCCCCTGGGGCCCGCGGCGGTCGGTTTTCTCGCCTCGGTGGACGACGTGGACCAGCCCGTGGCCCAGGTGCTGGCGCGGGTGCTCCCGGAGGTGAACCCGGACGCGGTCGGCACGGGCAACGGAGGCCGGATCGCCGAGCTGCCCACGGCTTGGAGCGGCCAGGCCCCCTGGGTGGCGCTCGCAGGCGACGGGACGCGGGGCGCGGTGGTGTTCCGGGGCCGCCAGGGCTGCGTGTGGTGCTTCGGAGAGACCGTGCGCACGCTGGGCCCGCCGCCCACCGGGGTACTGGGCGTGGCGCTGGGCTCACTGGGAGCCCTGGTGTTCCAGCGGCTGCGGCTCGGCATGGGTCCGGAGCTGGGCGCCAGGCGGCTCGAGGCCCCCGGTCAAGTGACGGAGTTGGAAATCCATCGCTGCTCGAAGTGCCGGTAACGGTTTTTTTCCAGACATCCGCGGTCTGGAGAAATATCTCTGGCCTATGAGCGTGCGGCATTTCGACATCGTGGTGATTGGCTCGGGACCGGGCGGGGAAGGGGCCGCCATGAAGGCCTCGAAGTCCGGCAAACGCGTGTGCGTGGTGGAGAAGCGCGCCTTCGTGGGCGGCGCCTGTACCCACACCGCCACCATTCCCTCCAAGGCCCTGCGCCACGCGGTGCAGCGGCTGGTGGACATGCAGGTGGACCACCCCGAGCTGCGCGTCGAGCTGGCCAAGAGCTGGAAGTTCAAGGACATGATGCGCCGGGCCTCGACGGTGGTGTCCAAGCAGGTGCAGCTGCGCACCACCTTCTATGAGCGCAACCGCGCGGAGCTGGTGGTGGGCCATGCGCGCTTCCTGGACGCCAAGACCTTGGAGGTCAGCGAGCCCCGGGGTGCCAGCGAGCTGTTGTCCGCCAAGGCCTTCGTGATCGCCACGGGGTCGCGCCCGTACCACCCGCCCGAGCTGGACTTCAACCACCCGCGCATCTTCGACTCGGACTCGATCCTCACGCTCAAAGAGACGCCGCAGAACATCATCATCTACGGCGCGGGCGTGATCGGCTGCGAGTACGCGTCCATGTTCCGCATGCTCGGGGCGAAGGTGGACCTGATCAACTCGCGCGACCGGCTGCTGTCCTTCCTGGACGACGAGATCTCCGACGCGCTGTCTTACCACCTGAGGGATCAGGGCGTGCTCATCCGCCACCAGGAGCAGATGGAGAAGGTGGAGGCGCGCGAGGACTGCATCGTGCTGCACCTCAAGAGCGGCAAGCGCCTCAAGACGGACATCTTCCTGTGGGCCAACGGGCGTACCGGCAACACGCAGAACATGGGGCTCGAGGCGCTGGGCATCACGACGGACTCGCGCGGCAACATTCCGGTGAACGACGCGTACCAGACGTCCGTGCCGCACATCTACGCGGTGGGAGACGTGGTGGGCATCCCGTCACTGGCCAGTGCTTCGTACGACCAGGGCCGCTTCGCCGCCACGCACATTGTCGAGGGGCGCCTGGAGCACAAGCTGGTGAAGGACATTCCCACTGGCATCTACACCAGCCCGGAGATCAGCAGCCTGGGGCGCACCGAGCAGCAGCTCACCCGGGACGGGGTGCCCTACGAAGTCGGCCACGCCTTCTTCAAGAGCCTGGCGCGCGCGCAGATCACCGGCCGCACGGTGGGCATGCTCAAGATGCTCTTCCACCGCGAGACGCGGGAGATCCTCGGCCTGCACTGCTTCGGGGACAACGCCTCGGAGATCATCCACATCGGCCAGGCGATCATGGCGCAGGAAGGGCCGGGCAACACCATCGACTACTTCATCAACACCACGTTCAACTACCCCACCATGGCCGAGGCCTACCGGGTGGCCGCGCTCAACGGGCTCAACCGCCTGTTCTAACGCTCTATGAGCTTGATCCTCGCCGTAGGCTCGACGAACCCCGCCAAGACACAGGCCGTGCGGGCCATGTGTGAACGCGCCTTCCCCGGCTGCATGGTGGCGCCCGTGGAAGTGCCCAGCGGCGTGCCCTTGCAGCCCGTGGGGCCCCAGCAGACGCAGGCCGGAGCCCAGAACCGGGCCCGCGCGGCGCTGGCTGCGGTGCCGGGGGCTCAAATGGGCGTGGGGCTCGAGGGGGGCGTGGACGAGGAGGGCTGCCTGATCAACTGCGTGGCCGTGGTGGATGCCTCGGGCCGGGAGAACCTCACCTGGGGCGTGCGTTTCCCCCTGCCTCCCGCCGCCGTCACCCGGGTGCTGCGCGGCGAGGAGCTGGGACCGGTGATGGACGAAGTAGCCGGCCGCAAGGAGAGCAAGGGCCCCAGCGGTGCCGTGGGCATCCTCACCAATGGCCTCTTCACCCGCGCCGAGATGTGGCAGGGGCCCATGGCCTGCGCGCTGATGCCCTGGCTGCACCCGGAGCTTTACCCGCTGGCAGGCGCGTGAGCGCCCCGCCTGGGCTTCCGCGAGACTTGTCGGATGTAGTGCGTCACCTGGAGGCCATGTACCCCCAGGAAGGCTGTGGTGTGCTGCTGTGGCACGAACGGGAGGGCACCTGGCGCGTGCGCCCCATCACCAACGCCTATGATCGATACCACGCGCTCGATCCGGTGCGCTTTCCACGTACCTCTCGTACCGCCTACTACCTGGAGCCCCGTGAGTGGCTCCTCCTCCACCAGGAGGCGGACGCCTGCGGGGAGCAGATAGCGTGTGTGTTCCACTCTCACACCAATGGAATCGCGGACTTCTCCGCCGAGGACAGGGCCCAGGCCGCGCCCGCTGGCCTGCCTGTGCTGCCTGGCGTGTCCTACCTGGTGGTCGCCGTCGAGGGCGGCCGCGCCACCCAGGCCCGCCTCTACTGGTGGCAGGACAAAGATTTTCGCGACCGTCTGGTTCCGCTTTAAGTGGAATTGACAGAAAAGCCTAATGAGGGCAGCCACTTGGCTGGCTGGCTCCCCCACCTGCGGAAAGGTGGGCGTCAATTGTCAAGTGCTTGGGTTTTCGTCTATAACGCGCGCGACTTTTGATCTGCCGCGCACTGACGGAGCCGAAAACGCTTCGAGCGCAGGGAGTTAGCAACCTTATGCCCAGCACCACTGGTTTCACGCTCTGGCTGACCGGCATGCATGGTACCGGGAAGACGACCATGGCCGCCTACATTGCCGCACGTCTGCGCCAGGTTGGCCGCAATGTGGAGATCCTCGACGAGGGTGAGCTCGGGGACGAGCTCTGGCAGGGCCTCGGTGAGACCAAGGAGGAGCGCTCCACGATCGTGCGCCGCCTGGGCTTCGTGGCCCAGCTGCTGACGCGCAACAACGTGGCGGTGCTGGTTCCCTGCGTGAGCCCCTACAAGACGGTGCGCGAGGAGAACCGCCGGCAGATTGGCCGCTATGTCGAGGTGTACGTCGACTGCCCCACCGAGAAGCTGATCGAGCGGGACTCGACGGGCAAGTACAAGA
Source organism: Myxococcaceae bacterium (assembly GCA_036389955.1). Taxonomy (GTDB): domain Bacteria; phylum Myxococcota; class Myxococcia; order Myxococcales; family Myxococcaceae; genus DATHBR01. The sequence continues at coordinate 11,288 of DASVVJ010000429.1, read as the reverse complement.
AGGCGCTGAGCGGAGAGATCCCCAACTTCATCGGCATCACCGAGCCGTACGAGCCGCCCACCTCCCCTGAGGTGACGATCCACTCGGACACCGAGCCGGTGGAGGACGGGGCGATGAAGATCTTCCAGTCGCTGCTGGACCTGGGCTACGTGACGAGCGACGAGCTGAAGATCATCACCGGCAAGAAGATGAAGGCCAACCCGCTGCCGAAGAAGAACGCGCGCCGCGGTGAGCCCGAGGTGAAGGCCGCCGAGAAGCCGGGCAAGGGCGCCAAGGCCCGGCCGGCGACGCGCGCGGCCCGGGTGGCCAAGACGGCGGCCCCCAAGAAGGGCACCAAGCGCAAGTAGCCCCTGCCGCTGCCCTTGGCGGGTGGCCGGTAACAGATAGAAGCTGCGGGGCCCCTGGGTTGCGCGTGCAATCGGGGGCCCTTTGCTTTAGGAGACCGCCATGCTGAGCCCCGAGCAGATTCAGGTCCTGTGTGAGGCCTCTCGCCCCAAGCTGGAGGCGATGCGCGCGGCGATCCGGGCCCAGGGCTCGGCGCTGGTGGCGTTCTCTGGCGGAGTGGACTCCACGTTCGTGTTGAAGGTCGCCGTGGAGGAGCTGGGCGAGCGGGCGCTGGCGGTGACGGCGCTGTCGGCCTCGGTGGCGCCCGAGGAGGAGCAGGAGGCGCGCGAGCTGGCCGCCCGTCTGGGCGCGCGGCACGAGGTGGTGTCGAGCAACGAGCTGGCCAACCCGCAGTACGCGGCCAACCCCACCAACCGCTGCTACTTCTGCAAGACGGAGCTGTACGACCTGTGCGAGGCCCGCCGCCAGGCGCTGGGCTACGCGGTGGTGCTGGACGGCTTCAACGCGGACGACTTCAAGGATCACCGGCCCGGGCACAAGGCGGCGAAGGAGCACCAGGTGCAGTCGCCGCTGGCGCAGGCGGGGCTGACGAAGGACGAGATCCGGGCGTGGAGCCAGCAGATGGGGCTGCCCACGTGGGACAAGCCGCAGATGGCGTGCCTGGCATCGCGCATTCCGTACGGCACCTCGGTGACGCGGGAGCGGCTGTTTCAGATCGCACAGGCGGAGTCGGAGCTGCGGCGGCTGGGCTTCCGGCAGTTCCGGGTGCGCTACCACCAGGAGGTGGCGCGCATCGAGCTGGCGGCGGAGGAGTACGAGCGTTTCATGGCGGCCGAGGTGCGGCAGCGCATCAACACGGCCCTCAAGGCGCTGGGCTTCCAGTTCGTCGCGGTGGACCTGGAGCCGTTCCGCTCGGGCCGGATGAACGAGGCGGCCGGAGTGACGAAGCCGGCTACGGCGGCTGCGGGCTTCCCGCTGCCGGTCGTGAGCTGAAGTCTCTCTTCCGCCAGGGCATGCCCAAGCTGCTGCTGATCCTGCTGCTCACCGTGCCAGCCCTGGCGCGGGCGCAGTACTACGAGGAGCGCCGCTCGTTCGGCCTGCTGGGCGGAGTGAGCGGCAGCTACACCACGGCCATCCGCGGGCAGAAGGCGGAGGCCGGACCGGGCGTGTTCCTTGACCTCGGTGGCAGCCTGACCGTGGGCGATGATCGCGACGAGGTCGTCCTGCTGATCCGGGGCGGGGTGGGGCAGGGGGGCGCCGAAGGAGTGGTGCAGGGCGGCTTCCGCAGCGTCGCCGGAGACAAGGACTGGCAGACCTTCTTCGACGTCGGCGCCGCGCTGCGGCTGTTTTCTGGGACGTGGGCGGGGCCTCGCGTAGGTTTCGGCCTGCGCCACGCACTGTCGGATCAGCTCTCCTTGTATGGAGGGTTCGGGCTCTCGCTCGGTTTTGGATCAGGCCTGCGCATGGACGCCGAGGCATTCACCGGCCTGCAGTGGAGCTTCCCGATCAAATCCCGGTGAGTTTTCTTGCGATCCATGTCCCCTGTGCGACAGTGTGCGCATCTGTAGGAGGTCACCGCACTTGGACAACACGCCCCGCCTCACCTCAGTGGTCTTCCGTCTCTCCCGCGAGAAGCTGGACGCGCTCAAGGAGCTGTCGCGCTCCACGCGGATCCGCCAGAGCGAGTACCTGCGTGAGGCGATCTCGGATCTGCTGGTGAAGTACGAGGACCGGTTCGTCGACTGATCGGCCTCAAGTCCCCGGCGCGCTGAGAAAGGGTGGCCCCTCGGGAAGTCCCGGGGGCGCGGCCCGCTCGGCAGGGGAGAACGGATCCAGCTCGGGGGGATAACGCACCTCCCAGAGCACCAGGCCGGCCGCTTCGGCCTTGAGCCCGGAGATCCGCTCACAGCGCTCGAGCGCCCCGCGCCACTGCTCCTCGGAGATCCGCCCCGCGGCGGCCAGCAGCGCCGAGCCCACGAGGTAGCGCACCTGGTAGCGCGCGAACGCATCTCCGCGCAGCCTCGCTTCGAACAGCCCTCCGCTCAGCTCGTGCACCGTGGCTGACTCCAGCGTGCGCGGCTTGCGGGGGCTGGAGTTCTCATGGAACGCGGCGAAGTCCCGCTGGCCCACCGCCTGGCCGAGCAGCTCCGCGAAGCGCTCGGGCCGCACGGGGTGGCGCTCCAGCGCGGGCTCCTCGGCCACGTTCATCACATAGGGCCGCCAGGCCTCCGCCACCGTGCCCCCCAACTGCACCCGGTAGTGGTACGTCTTCCCCGCCGCGCTCCATTGCGCATGGAAGGAGGGGTGGGGCCGCCGGGCGACACACAGCCCAAGGTCCGCTGGCAGCCTGGCGGGCAGACGAGCGGCAAGGGCCTCGGGAGAGTCCCCGGGATTCAACCGCAGGCTGACCACCTGCATCCGGGCGTGCACGCCGCGATCGGTGCGCCCCGCGGGCATCACCGTGGCCGCCACGCCCGCCTCGTGCAGGGCCGCCTCCAGCACCTCTTGCAGGGTAGGACCCTCGCGTTGGCGCTGGAAACCCCGGAAGTTTCCGCCGCGATACCAGATCCACAGTGTGGCGGGAATTCGCTTCACATGAGCGCCAGGCGAGGGGACAGCGTTGCGGTACGAGTGCGGGCCAAGGATACTTCGGGCCAGCGATGATGGCCGGACAAGAGATTGAAGTAGAGCGGGGCGACGAGCCGTGGCTGTTTCGCCAGGGAGACCTCGTTCTGGGACCCCTCACGGGGCAGCAGCTCGTGGAGAAGCTGTACACGGGGGAGATGACGGCGGACACGCTGATCGCGCCTCCCGGTGAGCGCCACTTCACGCGCCTGGGGGACGTGGATCTCTTCAAGGTCCACGTGGCCCGTGCGGCGGCGAAGGCGCGGGTGGACGCGGATCTCCGGGTCGAGCGCGAGCGCACGATGCGCAAGCGGATGATCATCGGCGGCGCGGTGGGGCTGGTGACGGTGCTGCTGGGCGTTGGTGCGTGGCAGGCGGCGCGCTGGTTCGCGGTGCACGGGCCGGGCGGCGAGGACGAGGAGTTCGCGGACATCTCCGTGGAGCTGCCCACCATCACCCTGGCCCAGGCCCGCGCCACGGACGAGGAGCTGATCGCCTATCCGACCACGCCGGGGAAGACGCCCGACAAGCCGGCCACTGGCACGGACACCCGTCCCAAGCCCGGCACGATGCCCACCACACCTCCCACGGCGGTGGCGGCTCGCCCGCCGGACAAGAAGCCCTCCACGCCGCGCGGGGCGGTGTCCACCGAGCCGGACGGCCTGTCGATGGGCGTCGAGTTCGACCAGGGGGCCATCAACAAGGTGGTGGCCAACAGCCAGCGCACGCTTTACCGCTGCTTCAAGGAGGAGGCCGAGCGCAGGCCCGGCTTCGCCGCCAGGGTCCCGATCGAGTTCGTCATCGGCAACGACGGCAGGGTGTCCAAGCTCTGGGTGGACCACCCGCAGCTCAAGCAGGGGCCGCTGTACCAGTGCCTGTTCACCGAGCTGCAGAAGTGGCCCTTCAAGCCCTACAAGGGCTCGCTGGCCTCGGTGGGCCTGGCCTTCACGGTGGGTAAGAAGGGGTAGATCTGCATTGTTGCCCGGCAGCGGCGCTTGGGCGATACCACGCCGCCCATGCCCTCCGCTGCCGAAGCCGACATTCAACAGAAGGCGCAGTCCGTACCCCCGGGTACTTTCCGACACACCGTCCTGGTGGCCGCCAAGCGGTTCAAGTCCACCTGGGCCGAGCTGGGCAAGCTGCTCGTCCAGGTGCGGGACGAGGCCAAGTACGAGGAGTGGGGGTATTCCTCGTTCGAGGCCTACTGCCTCAAGGAGCTGCACATCAAGAAGCAGACGGCGCTCAAGCTCACGCGTTCGTTCAGCTTTTTGGCCAAGCACGAGCCTCCCGAGGCGGTGAAGGAGGAGGATTTTCCCCAGAGGGCACCTGCCTTCGAGGTGGTAGAGGTGTTGGCGGACGCGGCGGACCGGGGCCAGCTGTCTCCCTCGGAGTACCGTTCACTGCGTGACAGCATCTGGAACCCGGAGAAGTCGGCCACCGAGCTGAAGCGGGAGTTTACCGAGCGGTTTCCCAAGCCTCCGCCCGAGCCGCCGCCGGAGAACGTCCAGCTGCGCAGGCTGGCGCAGACGGCTCGGAAGCTCGCCAGCGAGCTTTCGGGCACCCGGAAGGTGCCCTCGGCCATCGCCGAGCGGGCTGCTGCCCTGGCAGACGACATTGAAGAGCTCGCGTCGAACGTGACGAACGGCTGACCGACTGTTATCGAACGCTGACGGCACCCTGGAGGTGGCATCCGGCAAAGGAATCCGTCGTTGGGCTTCCTGAGCGTCGAACGGGAGCCTATATTTTGTCGGGGCTGGCTGTTCGAGACGTGGGCAGCCTGTCGAGCGGGGTGTGTGGTGGTGAAGTAGGCTCCGGGTGACCGGGGGCCGGCGAACTCGGAGGCTTGCAGTGAAGAAGGAGCACCACGTCAATCTGTCCTGTTCGTTCTGCGGCAAGTCGCAGCGCGAGGTCCGTAAGCTGATTGCGGGCCCCACGGTCTACATCTGCGACGAATGCATCAAGCTGTGTAACGACATCATCGCGGACGAGAACGAGCGCGAGGAGGGCAAGCCGCAGGTCAGCTTGCCGACGCCTACGGAGATCAAGGCGTTCCTCGACGACTACGTCATTGGCCAGGACATGGCCAAAAAGGTCCTCGCTGTAGCGGTGTACAACCACTACAAGCGCATCTACCAGAAGAAGCCGGCGGCACGGCCACGGCCCGGGGTGAAGGCCCAGGGCTCGGAGGACGTGGAGCTGAGCAAGAGCAACATCCTGCTCATTGGCCCGACGGGCAGTGGCAAGACGCTCTTGGCCCAGTCGCTGGCGCGCTTCCTCAACGTTCCGTTCACCATCGCGGATGCCACCAGCCTCACCGAGGCCGGCTACGTGGGTGAGGACGTGGAGAACATCATCCAGAACCTGCTCCACAACGCCGACTACGACGTGGAGAAGGCGGCGCGGGGCATCGTCTACATCGACGAGATCGACAAGATCGCTCGCAAGGGCGACACGCCGAGCGCCACGAGGGATGTGGGCGGCGAGGGCGTGCAGCAGGCGCTCTTGAAGATCATCGAGGGGACGCGGGCCAACGTCACGCCGCGGGGTGGGAAGAAGTACAACCAGCAGGAGTACGTGCAGGTTGATACGACGAACATCCTGTTCATCTGCGGCGGTGCGTTCCACGGCATCGACGGCATCATCAAGCGCCGGGTGGGCGAGAAGGGCCTGGGGTTCGGGGCCCGGATTACGCACCGCGAGGAGCGCAGCGTGGGTGAGCTGCTGTCGCTGGCGGAGCCCGAGGATCTGATGAAGTTCGGAATGATTCCGGAGTTCATCGGACGCCTGCCGATGGTGGCGACGCTGAACGACCTGAAGGAGGACGATCTCGTCACGATCCTCACGCAGCCGAAGAACGCGCTGGTGAAGCAGTACCAGAAGCTCTTCGAGATGGAGAAGGTGAAGCTGACCTTCACCAAGGAAGCGCTGCGGGCGCTGGCGCGTGAGGCGATGCGTCGCAACGCGGGAGCGCGCGGTCTGCGGGCGATCATCGAGGACGCGATGCTGGACATCATGTACGACGTGCCGTTCCGCGAGGGCGTGAAGGAGTGCAAGATCACCGAGACGGTGATCACCAAGCACGAGCCGCCGCAGCTGACGTTGGAGAAGATGGAGAAGAAGACGGCTTAGCGCCGCGCTCCGTGTCTCGCAGCCACGAGCCCCTCTCTTCGCTGAGAGGGGCTTTCGTGTTTCGAAGGGTTCAACTCTGGGTGACGCGGACCGTGGTCCGCATCTCCCGGCCGGTGGCCGGATCCCGGGCGCGCATGGTGAGAATGCCTTCCACGCTCACGTCGAAGGTGATCTCCACCTGCACCTTGCCTGCCTTGTCCGGCCGGATGCCCGAGAAGGTGAACTCTCCGAGCATGTCGTTCTGCGCCACCATCTCGTGGTCGCCTTGGTAGATGCGCATCGCCAGCTCGGTCTGGTTGTCGATGCTCGTCGTCGCCGTGAGCTGCTTGGCGTTCGGAATCGGCGCGTTGCGCGGGAACACCGTGTGGAACGCTCCGCCCGCCTTCTCCAGGCCAATGGCCATCGGAATCACGTCCAGCAGCTGGATGCGCAGGTTCGTGTCGTCCTGCAGCGAGTGCGCGTACAGCGCCGCGCCAATCGCCACCGCCTCGTCCGGGTGCACGCCCTTGCTCGGCGGCTTGCTGAAGAACTTCGTCAGCCGGTCCTGGACAATCGGCATGCGCGTCTGCCCACCCACCAGCATCACCTCGTCGATCTCCTTGGTCGACAGGCCCGCGTCCACCAGCACCCGCGCGACGATCTGCAGCGTCTTGTCGATCAGGTGGTTGGTGAGCGTCTCCAGCATCTTCCGCGTGAACTTCATCTCGATGTTCAGGGGCTGGCCCTGAGACGTCATCGTGATGAACGGGATGTTGAAGGGCACCTCCTCGCGCGCGGACAGATCGATCTTCGTGCGCTCGGCCAGGTCCTTGATGCGCTGCATGGCCACCGGATCCGTAGCCAGATCGATGCCCGTCTTGGACGCGAAGTCCTTGAGCACGTGGTGGATGATCGCGTTGTCGAAGTCGATACCGCCCAGGAAGATGTCGCCGCCGGTCGCCTTCACCTCGAAGACGCGGTCGCGGATCTCGATGATCGACACGTCGAACGTGCCGCCGCCGAGATCATAGATGACCACCTTCTCCTTGAGCGACTTGCCCACGCCGTAGGCCAGCGCCGCCGCGGTGGGCTCGTTGATGATGCGCACCACCTCGAGATCAATCAGCTTGCCGGCGTCCTTCACCGACTGGCGCTGCCGATCGTTGAAGTACGCGGGCACCGTCACCACCGCGCGCTTGACGGGCACCTTCAGGTAGTTGGACGCCACGTCGCGGATCTTGTTGAGGATCTTCGCGCTGACGTCCTGGAGGCTGAACTCCTTCTTGCCCACGTCCAGCACGACGTCGTTCTTCTTGCCGGGGCGCATCTGGTACGCCACGACCTTCTTCATCGAGTCGACGATGTCGCTCTTGAAGGTGCGGCCCACCAGGCGCTTGGCGCCGTAGACGGTGTTGCGAGGGTTGAGCTGCCACTGGCGCTTGGCCTCGTAGCCGATGAGCTCGTTGCCCTTGTCATCGATCGCGAAGATCGACGGGATCGTGTAGTCGCCGCCCTTGTAGGGGATGAGCTTCACGTTCCCGCTCTCTTCGACAAACGCCGCGCACGAGTTCGTCGTGCCGAGGTCGATGCCGATGATGGGCTCCTTCTTTTGCATCCGCGTGGACTCCGAAGCTGGGGCCAAAGGGGCCTGCTGGGGACGCTATTTCACCAGGAACGCGCCCGCGAGTAAGCATCCAGGAACAGGGGCAACCCTGTCAGGTTGACTCCCATCAGGTCCAGCGCATCCTCGCGAGTGATGCCGGGTGAAACATCCAGTGACACTATCTCGCCTGTCGCAGATTCCTGGGCCGCCGGGTCTTCCCCGATTCCCGAGGGAGAATCCGGCAGACGGAAGGGCAACTGGCCCTCGCGCAGCGGCAAGAGCACCACATGGCGGCTGCGGGGGCCGGTGAAGGTGACGCGAGCCAGGTCGGCTCCCGCCCGGGCGAGTGCCGTCCAGCGGTCCGAGGAGGGGGTGAAGGTGCGCTGGGCCACGCTGTAGGTCCCGCTGGGAAGAGGCAAGAACGCGGGCACTTCCACGCGGGTGGGCAGCGAGGCACTGCGGATCAGCCGGCCCGTGGTGTCTCCCCGGGCCTCGGCCACCCGGGTGGCGAACACCCAGACTCCCGGAGTGCCTGCCTCCACGCCGCCATACGGCGCACCACTGCGCAGAAGTATGGGGTCCAACGGTCGGGTCCCATCGGGAGCCGGAGCGCCGCCCGTGCGGGAGGCAAAGCCCAGCGGGACGAGGCCCGCCTCGGAGGAGAGTTCCACGGCGCTGGCGATGGCGGTGTCCAGTCCAGCGGGCAGGCGCGGGAGCACCACCTCGGTGCGGCGGAGCTGCTCGCGGCGGGGGCGGTGAGAGAAGCCGGGCAGGGCGAAGTAGTCGGGCAGATCCTCGGTGCCCAGGGTGCAGCGGGAGGCATCCGCGCAGAGGCCGTCCGCGTCGAGATCGGTGGTGTCGGGCACGCGCGGGCGCAGGGGAATGGGGGTGAAGGCCTGGAGCGCGAAGTCCATGGCCCCGGTGTAGGCCAGCAGGTCCGTGGGGCCGAGGGTCGCGGCCAGCGCCAGCTCGGTGCGGCCCGCGAAGGCGACAGCAGCGCGGCGGCCGGGCTGTCCCAGGCCAAGGGAGCGGCCCTTGAGTTCCACGGGGGCGCCGAGGCCCGAGGCGGCGTAGGCCACGGCGCTGCCTGGGGCGGGCACGGCCTGAGGCAGGCCGGGCACGGTGATGAAGAACGGCTCGCCGAGCAGGGTGGTGAGGTCCAGGTCCGGCACGTCTCCGGCGGAGAGCACAGAGAAGCCGAGCCACACCGGTCCGGTGGAGTGGACCTCGGAGAACTGGATGCCCGCGTTGAAGCCCGCGGCCCCGTGCACCGGGTTCTCTCCGAGCGGCAGCAGCACATCCCTCGCGGCGGTGGCGGCCACAGACACGCGGTCGTAACGAGGGAAGCCATCAGCGCGCGTCTCAGTCGAGGCGGCGGAGAAGCTCGCGGTGGCTGCGGTGAAAGCGGGGAACGGGGCCGCGCCACTCGCGTCCGTCGTCACCGTGACGGGGGCAGGGCAGGGCGCGGTGGTGGGCGGAGCATCACAGCCGAGCACCTGCACGCCGCCGAGCGGGCGGCCGGTCGCCGCGTCCACCACGGTGACGCGGTAGCCCTGCGTCAGCGCGGGCAGCAGCGTGAGGGTGGTCTCGGCGGGAACCACTCCCGGGTTGGACACGCCCGCCCGGATGCGCACCGTGCCAGGCCTGGCCGCTGTCACCACGCCCGAGGCCGTGACGGTCGCCGCATCGCTCGGATCGCCCGAACTGTCCACGACCGAGAAGCTCCCGGTGGCCAGGGGGAAGCTCTCCCCGTTGAATGTGAAGCCCACGAGCGAGAGCTGCACCGAGCCTCCCACGGCCAGCACCGCCGCGCGCGGGCTGACGGCCAGGGTGGACAGCTCCGAGGCGGACGGAGCCGGGCGGCACGCGCCATCCACGCACGCCTGGCCCGTGGGGCAGTCAGCGTGGCCTCGGCATCCACCCGGCACGCACCGCTGCGCCACGCAGACCTGGCCCGCGGCACACGGGCCGCCACTGGGACACGCAGTGGATGGCTGACAGAACCCCTGCTGGCAGTAGGCCGGGGCGGCGCAGTCCGTGTCGATGAGGCAGCGCGGAAGCTGCTGGCAGATCTTCAGCGCGCAGTCGAACCCGGGAGGACAACCCGTGGTGCCAAACGCCCGGCACTCCGTGTTGGCGGGACACTCGGCGGTGGCCTGGCAAGTGCGGTACTCCAGGCACCGGCCCGCGGTGGCGCTGGTGCAGTATTGTCCCGAAGGACAATCCGCCAGGGTGGCGCAGTCCGCGAGAGCACACAGCCCCGCCTCGCAGATGACGCCCTGTGCCCCACACGACACGTCATTGACGCACCGGCGCACGCAGGCTCCGCCCTGGCAGACGAAGAGCACATTGGCCACCTGGGGATCCACGCCAGGGGCGCAGGCCGCGGCAGTGGTGCACTCGGGCAGACAGGCGCCCTGTGTCACCTCGCAGCGCTGGCCAGACGGACAGTCCGAGTCCCCGGTACACCGGGTGCTGTCCTCACAGCGGCCCTGGCGGCACACCTGGTTGGAGGCACAGGCCGCGCTCGAGTCGCACAGGCACCGTCCGTCCGAGCACGTGAAGCCCTCGGCGCAGTCGGAAGTCTGGGCGCACTGAGGGCGCTCCACACAGGCCCCGGCCGAGCAGGCCTGGCCCGCGGAACAATCGGTGTCATCCAGACACATCGGCCCACACCCACCAAAGCGGCAGCGGCCGTCCGGACAGTCGGCGTCCGTAACGCAGGGGGCCGAGGAGGAGTCCGGGCACCCGGACAGCGCGGCCACGAACAGAATGGCAACCAGGGCCCTGGACATCTGTCGCACCGGGGGGAAAGTTCCTGTGTTTGACCGAGCGCTTTCGCGGGCTCGGTGGCATTCATAGATAAGCCCAGACTCAAGCACACCGGAGCGTGAACGTGGAAGCCAGGCGCTACCTGCAGGACATCGGGTCTCAGGTGTCGGCGGACTTCATCAAGAACCGGTCGATCCTCTCGTTCGAGGAATACGTCGCCCTCTTCTTCAACGATCCGCGGGGACAGGCGCGCAACGCCGCCCAGTACCTGCACGATGTGATGGACCACTACGGCACCGAGCAGGTGCCGCACCCCTCGGGCACCATCCGGCGCTTCAAGCTCTTCGACGTGCCCTCCAGCGATCGGGACGGGCGCGTGGCCGGCCAGGAGGAGGTGCAGAACGCCTTCTACCGGCTGCTGGGCAACTTCGTGCGCGCCGGGCGCATCAACAAGCTCATCCTGCTGCACGGGCCCAACGGCAGCGCCAAGTCCACCTTCGTCAACGCGCTCAAGGCGGGCATGGAGGACTACTCGCACCAGCCGCAGGGCGCGCTGTACCGGCTGGGCTGGGTGTTCCCGTCGGAGAAGCTCATCAAGGGCTCGATCGGCTTCGGCGAGCGGGTGCCGACTCAGGACGGGGACGTCAACTCGTACGCGCACCTGGAGTCGGAGTCCATCGACGTCCGCATGCCGTGTGAGATGAGGGATCATCCGCTCTTCGTCATCCCGCCGGCCGAGCGCAAGAAGGTGCTGGAGGCGGCGCTCAAGAAGAAGGGCCTGGGCAGCGGAGACGGGACGGCGGGCGACTTCCTGCTCTCGGACTACATTCGCGAG
>DASVVJ010000428.1:0-7267 GCA_036389955.1 Myxococcaceae bacterium | reverse complement strand
CCCCCCGTGCGCACGGCGTTGAACACGCAGTTGATGTACAGGCCGCGCAGTACATCGGTGGGTTTCGTGTGCGGAATACGCCGATCGTAGTCGGTCGTCTCATCGCCGCCGGGACCGGACGACTCCACCGAGTTGAACTGACTCATAGAGGTGCAGGGCTCCTGTTGAAACGTGCGCCAGTATTCCATGCGCAACGAGAGTTTGGATCGATGTGGTGGGTAGGATGAAAGCGTCCCGCCAGGCCAGTAGGCGAAGGTGCTGAATTATAAGCTGGCTGTGGAAACTGGTTCTTGGATACCAGCCCCTCTTCCCCTGCGAAGCCCCAGGCAGGCGTACAACAGCTCGCCTGCATCCTACTGGGAAACGTCCCTGTTCCCACTTCTCCGTAGAGTCAGCATGCTCGCAGTGCGAGCCTGCCGCCCGTGCCTGAGCGGCGCCTCAGGCGCTCTTGCGGCGCCGGATCATCGCCTCGTACGAGCGGCCCACGCTCTGCGCCAGGATGAGCAGCTCACCAATGTCGGGCGTGGTGAGCTGGTCCGGGCCGTTGTCCACGTACAGCAGGTGCACCACCTTGCCGCGCACCAGCAGCGGCAGGATGACCGACGTCTTCGGGTACGTGGGCTCCGGTGACTTCTCGGCGCCCAACAGCCGGTAGAACACGTTCATCGCCGTGTCCCGGCGCACCGGGCCGATGTAGTGCGAGCGCGTGTCCCGCACCAGCCGGAACGTGTTCTGCGGACGCAGCGCGACACCGATGCGCCGCACCGCCGCCTCGCGCACGCCCCGGCCCATGCCGTGCCAACCCATCACCAGGTTGCCCTGCACCGAGAGCAGCAGGCACCGGCGCCACTTGCCCACCGCGAAGCGCAGCACCGTGGTGGCCACGTCCTCGCGGTCCAAGCTCTTGGCCAGCTGCGCCTGCGCCTCGGCGAAGGTGTAGGGCTTGATCGGCGCCGGCTTCGCTCCCGCGGCGGACTTGCGGACCCCGGCCTTCTCCGGCGCGCCGGGGGTTGCGGCCGCGGGCGGAGCACTCGCCGGAGCCTGAGCGCGCGGAGCCGCGGCCACCGGCGGCACCGTGGGAGCCACCGGCGGCACCACCGGCGCCACGGGGGGCAGCGCGCCCATGATCTGCGTGGGCCGCGAAGGCACCGCGTCCGAGGGCACCGGGATGAACGTCGCTGCGGGCCGGCGCGCGGGCGGCTCCGCGGGCGTGGGAAAGGGCAGATCGAACGGCGCCGGAGTCTCCTCCACGGGCGCGGGGATGAACGGCAGCCCCGCGGGCATCTGCGGATGCGGGGCATCGGGCAGCACGTAGCCCGGCACGGGCGGCTCGGCCACGGGCGGCAGGTTCTCCATCGCGACCGGCGGCGCCGCGGGCACCGTGAACATCGCCATGGTGGGCCGCGCAGGCGTGGGCTCGGGCACCGGGGGCGCATACACCTCCGGCAGCACCTCCTCCTCCACCACCTCGCCGGTGATGATCTCTTCCTCTTCCGCCTCCTGCAGCTCCTCGCCGGTGATGATCTCCTCTTGCTCGTCGAGCAGCTGCATCAGCGGCTCGGAGCGCGCTCCGCCCGTGAGCGCCTCCGCGTAGACCGACTGAAACTCCTCCTCGCTGATGAGCTCCGCCGACTTCTCGGAGGACCGGGACAGCTCCCGCTCTCCCGTTGCGCCCAGCGCCTCCACCGTCTCACGCTTGGCGGGCTTGGCCGGCTGAGGCCGGTTCTGCTGGGCAGCCGTCAAGTCGATGGCTCGCAGCGGCCTCCAGGCCTTGCAGTAGCGGCGCAGCAGCTGGTGCATCCGGAACTCGGGGATGACCACCGGCACCACCCGCTTGCCCGTCTGGAACGCGAGCGAGTCCAGCGTCGCGAAGTCGCGCGGGTTCATCACCGCCACGCTCAGGCGCGTGGCATCCACCCGCATGGGCAGGTAGTCCTTGTTGTCCGCGTCGTTCAGGTCCACCAACGCCAGCGCCTGCGCGTCCGGCTTCATCTCCCCGCTGGAGTGCGCACACCCGTGGAGCTGCCCCAGCATCCGCGCCAGGTCCTTCTCGGAGATCATCCCCAGTTCCAGCAGGTTCGTCCCCAGCCGGCCGCCATGGACCACCTGGGACTCCAGGGCCTCCTCGAGCGCCTGGGGCGTGACGAGCTTCTCCTGAATGAGCAGTTCCCCAAGGCGCATGTCCTACCTTGATACCCGTGGGAGCGCTTCTTTCGCAAGCAACCCGCGAACAGGGTGTCCGTCAGTCCTCCGGGTGGTGGCTGAGGGCAATCCGGTTGCCCTCCGGGTCCCGGACGTAGATCGTCCAGCGCGTCTCGTGCTCCAGGAGCACCCCCGCCCGGGCAAACGCCTCGACCGCCGGGGCCCGCGAAGCCCGGGGAATGCGGAAGGCCAGCATCAACAGGCCTGGCCGCTCGTGGCGGAAGGGGGCGTCCTCCGGCGCTCCCGTGACGGCCTCGATGGCCAGGAAACTGCCGCCGGGAACCCCGACCCAGATGCTGCGAAGGGAGCCATCCGGCCGGTGGTGGCGGGTCAGCTCGGGAAAGCCCAGCAGGTCTCGGTAGAAGGCGGTCACCCGCTCCACGTCCCTCGCCTGAATGGCCACATGGTGGAAGCCCTGAACGTCCATGAGGCGAATGCTATGGTGGCGCCCCCCCATGGCGCGACTGCTCATCGTCGAGGACAACCAGGAACTCGCCTCCTTGATGGTGGCGGCGGCCCAGAGCCGTGGCCACTCCGCCCAGGCCGCCTACACCGGTGAGCAGGCCCTCGGTCTGCTGCGCCCGGGCGCCTTCGACGCCGCCGTGGTGGACCTGCTGCTGCCCGACATGCGCGGCACCGAGCTGCTCACCACCCTGGTCCCCTTCGGCATCCCCGCCATTGCCATCAGCGGTGTATTCAAGGGTGACCGGCTGGCCCGGGAAGCCACCACCGTCTATGGCGCCCGGGAGTTCTTCGAGAAGCCCTTCGAGCTGGATGTGCTCCTGGCGGCCCTGGAGCGGAGCTGCGGGCTGCCGGGGCCTTCTGTGCCCCCTCCCCCTCCCCTGGAGGATGACGAGGAGGACACCGTCATCATCGAGCTGATGGAGGAGCTGACGCCGATCGACGAGGAGCCCGCTCCCATCGTTGCCGGCGTGCCGCTGGCCGCCGAGACGGCCGCCCCCCGGCAGGCGGACCCCGTGCTGGGGCATACCGAGGCCCTCATGGGTCTGGCGGACCTGGCTGAGGCTGCCGTGCGGTCCGATGTCGAGGCCTCGGCAGTCCAGGGTCCTCCCGAGCCGGAGATTCACCTGCCCTTCGGCCAGCGGGAGAAGGTGTGGGCCAAGGAGGCCACCTCCGAGGCGAAGGACATCCCCCGCGTGGGACGCCGCGCCCTGCCCCAGTGGACGCTGGAGGGAGAGATCAAGGAGTCCACCGTCCCCCGCCTGCTCAACGCCTACTACGAGGCGCGGCACCACGGCGAGCTCAAGCTCAAGCAGGGCCAGGTGCTCAAGGTCGTCTACTTCGAGGCGGGCAAGCCCGTGTATGCCGCCTCCAACCTGGCCCAGGAGCGTTTCGCCCGCTTCTGCGCGCGCCGGGGCGTGCTGAGTGACAGTGACATGCAGGCGGTGGCGGCGCTCTCCAAGGAAGAGGGCCTGCGCACCGGGGACGCGATGACGCGCCTGGGCCTGATCGACGCCGAGAAGCGCCGCGTGCTCGTCGAGGAACAGGTGAAGGAGATCATCTGGACCACCTTCGCCTGGACCACGGGGGGCTATGGCTTCAGCCCCATGCGGCTGCAGCGCGCGGGGCTGCTGAAGCTGTCCATCTTCCCGGGGGACCTCATCCTCGAAGGGGTGAGCAAGCAGGAGACGCTGGTGGCGTTGCGCCAGAAGATGCCGCGCGAGCGCCGGCTCTTCCCCCGGGCGGACCCGCCGTATGCGCTGCACGAGCTGAAGCTGGCGGGGCCTCAGGCCATGCTGCTGGCGTACGCGGATGGCTCCAAGACGGTGGAGGATCTGCTCGCGCTCACGGACCTGTCGGAGCGCGAGACGCTGGCCACGCTGCGCGGCCTGGAGCTGATGGGCATTCTGGAGGAGCGGCGGGAGGAACCCACCAGCCGCCGCCGCATCTCCTTCGGCCTCTGAGCTGGCGGCTCAGCGCCGGCGCCGGCGGTTGAGCACCCCGAGCAGCCCCGCCAGGCCCAGCGCCATGGCCCCCGAGCCACCGCCCGAGCAGCCACACCCGGAGGCGATGGGCGCAGGAGGCTGGGAGATGGGAATGCCGCGCACCGAGGACTGGCCCTCGATGCGCCGCGAGCCGAGCAGGCGCGGACGCACCACGTACGTGAGCACCCCGCGGGCGTCCCCCTCCAGCACCAGCCCGCGCACCGTCAGCTCGGAGCCCACCAGCTCGGCCTCCACCGGCTCGCCGTTGAAGCGCGCGCTGTCTGGCACGTAGTCCACGCCTTCGAGCCGCTCCACGTGGCTCACCTCGCGCACCCCGCAGGCCGTGGTGTTGTGGAGGTTGACCGTCACCCCCAACAGCTCCGTGTCCGCCCCGGTGGGCCGCTCGGTGCGGCGGCTCATCTCCACGAAGGGCTCCACGGTGATGGGCACGCTGTGCTCCCGCTGCAGCCCCACCGAGGCCGCGCTCACTCGCAGCACCACGGGTTGGCCAATCAGCGCTCCGAAGTCCGACTCCTGCGTCGTCACGTCGATCCGCGAACCGGTGAAGGTCCGCTGCGTCAGCGCGGGCCCGCCAATCTGCTCCCAGCTCAGCTGCAGCGTCTCGCAGGGGCCCGAGGGAAGCCGCTGCTGCAGCGTGCCGCTGGCCGCCTCGCCGCACCGGGCTGTGATGCGAGGCTCGTACAGCGGCTCCAGCGGCGTGGCGCCCGAGGGGACCTCCACCGGCACCTGCACCAGCGCCCGGGCCGAGAGCGAGCCTTCGCCTCCCCGGCCGGCGCCCGTGACCTCCACCAACTCGCCCACCACGTTGTAGGTGGCGGCGGGGCCACACGCCTCGTCGAGCACGAACCCCCACGTGCCGGGCGCGGTGAACTCTCCCTGGCGGACCACGGTGCCGTCCGGGCGCTCCAGGCGGATGTTCGCCTTCACGCTGCCGCCTCGCTGCGGCAGGCAGTTGAGGTTGGAGACTCCCGACGTTCCTCCCACCGTCCTGGCGGTGACCTGGTCTGGTTGGACGACCAGCGTGAGCGTTGCCGCGGAGACCGGAGTCCACCGGGGATCCACGCTCACCTTCACGGTGGAGTCCGGGCCCGCGATGCCCGAACCATCCCGCGTGTAATGGCGCACCTGGAAGGTCAGCTCGGCGTCGGCGCATTCCTTCGTGTCGACGACGAGCTGCGGCGTGACCGTGCTCGTTCCCGTGATGACGTCCCCATTCGCCGTACGAAGCTCGATGTTCTCCAGGGGCTGCTGCCCCTGCGTCAGCTCCCAGCGGGTGTCGACCCCCGGGAAGCCTGGCGCTGTCCGGCACAGGTGCTCGGCCTCGGGCACCAGGGTGACGGTCTGCCCCGCGTCGATCCCCACCCCCGCATCCGGGCCGAAGGCCGCCGAGGGCGTGCCCCAGGGGCGCACCTGGACGTTGAAGTCCGTGGAGTCCGACCGCGCGCCGCCCTCGTCAAATGCCCGGACGCTGTAGGAGTAGCTCCGGCCGTTCTGTTCGCACAGCACCGCAGGAGTCGGGAACGTCGCCGTCCTCCCATTGACGGCCAGCGGCTCGGCACTGGGCGACAGGGCCGACCAGGAGTACCGGTCAATCCTGCAGCGCCGGTTCGGCGGCTCATTCACGGTGATGACGCCCGCATCCCCTCCGGCCTGAACGATGAGGTTGCCGGGGCTGAGCGCGGGCGCATCTGGACCCACGGTGTGAATGACCCGGAAGTTCCACATCTCGCGCGTGTCGTGCTCAATCCACCCATCCGATGCGACGGCCTGCACGGGCACGACCGCGTCCTCGCAGACAGGCTGGGTGGTGAGCCGCAGCTCCAGGCCTCCGTCCTTCTCGACCGGCACGATGTCCAGCGGCGACGGTCCACCACCGGTGGGCGTCCCGCCAGCGAGCCGCTCCACCGTCACGCGCAGCGGGTCTCCATCTTCATCACTCGCGCCGATGAAGAACGTGGTCATCGAGCTCTCGGGGATCGCGGTGCCCGCCCCCACGGTGAGCTCGGGAGCGTGGGCGTTCCTGTAGATCGCCACGTTCGTTCCCCCGTCATCCCGGGCCAGGGTGGCCACACACACCTGCGCGCCCAGGCAGTCCACCTGCGACGGTGGCGCCGTGAGGCCGGGTGGCTGTGGGCCGGCCACCCAGACGGCTCCAATCTCCTGGGGAGTCCTGCCAGGAACGGCGCGCAGCACCACCGTGGTGCCGCCGTCCCCACTCATCAGCGCCATGCCGAAGCCAGCGCCATAAGCGCTGCCCGCCTCAGCGTTCACGTCCACCGAAGAGACAGACGCCGGTCCCCCTGGGAGCGGGACGCTCGACACGGTGCCGCCCCCTCCTGGCAGCAGCGGTATCCGGAACATGCCCATGCTCGTGCCCAGCAACGCAGCCGGAGGAGGACCGGCGGTAAGCGCCGTGGGGAACACTTCCGCCGCATACGGGGTCGCCGAACCGAAGCCCTGCGGAATGTCGATGATCTGCTCGAGCTGCTCCCCCCGGAACCAGTAAAAGCCCGACAGCTTGATGCCGAAGACGGCGTGATCCTCCGTGCCCAGAGAGAGCACTCCGAGCGCGTTGAACGTGGAGGGAGTGCCTCCGGGGGCCCTCAGCGGGCGCCAGGGCCCCGGCCGGCGGACCCCTCCAGGGCCGTAGAGAAGCTGAATGTCCGCGCCGTCGGAATCGAAGCCCCAGGCGTAGGCATTGCCCGCCTCGGTGTGCTTCACCCGGTACACATCGCCTGGCTGGGGGAGGATCTTGCTCGTGAGCGAGCAGTTGGACGCGCTGGTCGCCACCTCGTCCAGACGCTGGAACGCGACAAAGCATCCCGAGTCTGGAGCGTAGACGGTGCCCACCGAAAACCCGTTGAGGGTGCTGGGCACACCGCCGTCGGTCTTTACCAGCACCGCGTTGTTCTGGGTGGAGACGGAATAGGTGTCGAGCGTCCACACCTCCACGTCACTCGGCCGCCCCGCGAGGGTGTGAGCACTCCAGTCAGCGCGCGCGGTCCCCATCACCGCCAGCAACAGGCCGGCGAGCAGGGCAAGACGGATACGAGGCCCGGTCCTAATAGGCCACCTCCGCTCGCAAGTAGAGCCGCTGC
>DASVVJ010000427.1:0-6369 GCA_036389955.1 Myxococcaceae bacterium | reverse complement strand
TCAAGGCGGTGTCGTCGTGCGTGCAGACGAGCGCGCGTGAGTTTCAGACGGTGGCTGGGGAGCTGAAGACGGCGGTGGAGGCGCTGGCGGCCCGTCCCGAGGCCGGCACGCGCCAGGCGGCGCGCGAGGCGTTCCACCGGGCGATGGATGCGTGGCAGGTGCTCGAGGTGATGCAGATTGGCCCGGCGGCGACGCGGTTGACGCCGGGAGGCGCGGAGATCCGGGACAACATCTACTCGTGGCCGCTGGTGAGCCGGTGCTCGGTGGAGGAGCAGATCGTCTCGCGCGGCTATGAGTCCGCGAATTTTCCCAACACGCTGATCAGCCGCCGGGGCCTGTACGCGCTGGAGTACTTGCTGTTCTACGAGGGCTCCGCCACCGAGTGCTCGGCGAGCTCGCCGATCGTGGCGGAGGGAACGTGGGCGGCGCTGCCGGCGGAGGAGCGCGAGGCGCGCAAGCGTGCGTACGCGGCGGTGGTGGCGGCCGACGTGAAGCAGCGCGCGGACGGGCTGGTGGACGCGTGGGACGCGGGGAAGGGGAACTTCGCGAAGACGTTCGAGGAGGCCGGCTCGGGCAACCCGGTGTACCCGACGAGCCAGGCGGCGCTGAACTCGGTGAGCGACGCGCTCTTCTATATCGAGGAGACGGTGAAGGATAAGAAGATCGCGCGTCCGCTGGGCCTGCGGGAGTGCTCGGGGGACACGTGCCCGGAGCTGCTGGAGTCGCCGTTCGCGCATCGCGCCAAGGCGAACATCGCCGCCAACCTGGTGGGCTATCGGAAGGTGGCGCAGGGCTGCGGGGCGAACTTCGAGGGCATGGGGTTCGATGACCTGCTGAAGGCGGTGGGCACCGAGCCGCTGGCGACGAAGATGACCGAGCGGGTGGTGGCGGCGCAGTCGGCGGTCCAGGCGGTGGAAGAGGCGGATCTGGCGCAGGCGCTGAGCCAGGACAAGGCCTCGGTCCGGGCCATGTACGACGGCCTGAAGGGGATCACCGACGTGCTGAAGACGGAGCTGGCCACCGTGCTGGATCTGGAGCTGCCCGCGGCCGTGGAAGGGGACAATGACTGAGCAGGGCAGGGTGAGCCGCCTGTGGGCAGCGCTGCTGGCGCCGCGGGACATCGCGGCGCTGGTGGCGTTCCGGGTGGCGTTCGGGCTGGTGGTGACGGTGTCGGCGTTGCGCTTCCTGGCCTTTGGCTGGGTGGAGCTGTTCTTCGTGCGGCCGGACTTCCGCTTCACCTACTGGGGCTTTGACTGGGTGCCTCGGCTGTCCGGGCCCTGGATGCAGGCGGTCTTCGTGGCGCTGGCGGTGCTGGGCCTGTGCGTGACACTGGGGCTCTTCTATCGCGTGGCCACGGCGCTGCTGTTCGTCACGTTCACCTATGTGCAGCTGCTGGATGTGACGACGTACCTCAACCACTACTACCTGGTGTGCCTGCTAGCCGGGCTGCTGTGCTTCGTGCCCGCGCACCGGGCGTACTCGCTCGACGCATGGAGGAAGCCGGCACTGCGGCAACAGTGGCTGCCGGCGTGGTGCACGTACTTGCTGCGCTTCCAAGTGGGCGTGGTCTACGTGTTCGCGGGGCTGGCCAAGCTCACCACGGACTGGCTGGTGCATGCGCAGCCGCTGCAGATCTGGTTGTCGGCGCGCACGAGCATGCCCTGGGTGGGGCCGTTCCTGGAGCAGCGCTGGGTGGCCTACGGCGCGGCCTGGGCGGGGTTCCTCTTCGACACGACGATTGTGTTGTTCCTGCTCACGCGGCGGTTGCGCCCACTGGCGTACGTGGCGGTGCTGGGGTTCCACGCGGCCACGCTGGCGCTGTTCCCCATTGGGATGTTCCCCGTCATCATGGTCACCGCCGCGCTCGTCTTCTTCGATTCAGCGTGGCCCCGGTGGCTCGGGGAGCGCCTGCGCGTCCTGTTCCGGCGCGACGCCCGTCCCGTGTCTCCCGTGGCGCTCCCGGAGCCTGTTGGGATGGTACGGCCGGGCTGGAAGTCCCGGCTGATGCTCGGGGCGGCGGTGGTCTATGGCGTCTTCCAGATCGCGTTCCCACTGAGGACGCACCTGTACGGCGGCAACGTGCTCTGGCACGAGCAGGGCATGCGCTTCTCGTGGCGCGTGATGGCGCGAGAGAAGAACGGCAGCGTGCTGTTCGTGGTGAAGAACCGGGAGACAGGCCGCGAGTGGCATGTGCCTCCGCGCCAGTACCTCAACGCGCTTCAGGAGCGCGAGATGTCCGTGCAGCCGGATCTGATCCTGCAGCTTGCCCACCGGATTGCGCGTGACTTCGAGGCGCAGGGCAAGGGCCCGGTCGCGGTGTACGCCGATGCCCGGGTGTCCCTGAACGGCCGCCCCGCGGAGGTGTTCGTGGATCCCGAGGTGGATCTGTCGCGGGAAGAAGATGGCATCGGGCCGAAGCGGTGGATTCTCTCCGCTCCGGAAGCTCCGCCTGTCCGCCTTCGTCCCACGCTGGCCAGGAGCCGATGAACGAGCGCGGCTCCAAGAATAGCCGCTCTTTCCGGTCCCGATACGGTACGGATCTCAGAAGGCAGCCAGGCTGGGACGCGTCGACAGGGAACAGAGCGGTTTGGTACCGTTCTGCTCCTGCCGCCGACCCAGCCGCTCCGTGGCGGCACGGGGGCCGCTATGGAGATCATCAAGGACACTGTCATGGAGCTGGGTTACCTGCTCTGGCAGGTGCGCCCCCCGCGGCCGTCCTTGACGTTCATCGCCAAAGCCAGCTTCCGCCTCGTTGACGGTGGCACCTGCACCCTGGCCGAGGAACAGCACCCGGTCACCGGCCCCGTTTTCCACGACGATGATCCACAGCGCAGCATCCGGTTGGACTCGGACTTCGCCGTGTGGAAGCCGCAGGGGGAGTGCTTCCTGGCGGGTACCTGCTACCCACCGGGTGGCAAGCCGGTTGCCACCTCGGCGGTGGCCTTTCGGGTAGGCAAGGTGTCCAAGGCGCTGGCGGTGTTCGGGGATCGCACCTGGACCAGTCTGGGAGTGCTGAGCAAGCCCACGCCCTTCACCGCCATGCCCCTGTGCTACGAGCGCAGCTATGGCGGGCCCGGCAACGACGCCAACCCGGTAGGGAGCCCCGCGCCCAATATCGAGGATCCGGGCGATCTCATCACCTCGCCCCGGTCTCGTCCCAAGCCGGCGGGCGCGTTCCCCATTGCTCCGGAGTGGAAGAGCCGGCTGCAGCGGGCCGGCCGCTACGACAAGCAGTGGCTGGCCCGGCGCTGGCCCTACTTCCCCGAGGACTTTGACGGCAGTTTCTTCAACGCCGCTCCCCCCGATCAGCGCATCGAGGGCTTCTGGCGAGGTGATGAGGAGGTACAGCTCCAGAACCTGCACCCCCAGTACCCGTTGTTGCGCTCGCGCCTGCCGGGCCTGCGCGCGCGGGGCTTCCTGGTGGAGAAGGGCGGAACGAAGCTGCGCGAGGTGCCTCTGCGGCTGGACACGCTGACGCTGGATGGGGACGCGGGCCTTGTCTTCGCCGTCTGGCGCGGAATGGTGGAGGTGGAGTCCGAGACGCTGGAGGAAGTGGACTTTCTCTACCTGGCACACGAGCCACTCTCCCAGCCGCTCTCCCTGGAGGCTCACCAGGCCCGCTTCGAGCAGAAGCTCGCCGAGCGCGCCAAGGAGGAGGAGGACTTCGAGCCCGAGGCGCCACCGCCTTCCCCGGCAGAGATAGCCGCCGCACCGGAGGCTCAGCCCGCGGAGCCTCCTGCTCCATCGGTCGAAGCCCGGCTGGCCGCGCTGCTGGGACCGTTGCCGCCGCCAGCCCAGCCCCTGGAGGACGACACGCCGATGGGCGACAAGATCGCTGCCCTGAGACAGAGCCTGGCCGCGGCTGGGGTGTTGGATGAGAAGGTCGAGGAGCTTCTGTCGTCCATGGAGCAGGAGGAGCAGGAGCCGACCATCATCATCCGGATCGAGCCGGAGGAGACGCCTCGCGAGCGGCTGATGCGCATGTTGCAGGACCAGGAGCCCGTGGCGGGCGAGGACTGGAGCGGGGGCGACTTCTCCGGGCTGGATCTGCGCGGCGTCGATCTGTCCGGGGCGATCCTCCAGGGGTGCTCGCTGCGGGAGGCGCGATTGGACGAGGCGCGGCTCGAAGGGGCCATTCTCGCGGACGCGGAGCTTACCGGAGCAAGCCTGCGTGGAGCAGGGCTCGCGGGCGCGGACCTCACCCGGGTGCGCGCTGCTTCGGCACGCTTCGACGAGGCATGCCTCGAGGATGCCACGCTGGAGGAGGGGGACTTCACCGGAGCCTCGTTCGGCAAGGCGAAGTGCGCTCGAGCGCTGTTCGTCCAGGCGCGGCTGCCTCAGGTGGATCTGCGCGGCGCCTGCCTGGACGAGGTGGACTTCACGGGCGCCCGGCTGGAGGACGCCCGGCTGGAGGAGGCCAGCCTCCAGGACGCGGAACTGGCGGGAGCCGATGCCTCCCGCGCCAACTTCGACGGCGCCAACCTTACCCAGCTACGGGCCTCGCGAGGCGTGCGGCTGCCCAAGGCCTCCTTCCGGCGCGTGCGCGCGGCCAACTCGCGCTGGGCGGGTGCCCTGCTGGATGAGGCGGACTTCAGCTTCTCCGAGCTGGAGCGCGCGGACTTCAGCGGCGCCTCGCTGGTGAAGACGTCGTTCAGCGGCTGCAACCTGCCGCAGGGCCGTTTCGCCAGCGCCCGGATGGTGGGCACCTCCTTGCTCAAGGCCAACGTCCTGGAGGGGCTCTTCGAGGCGGCGGACCTGTCTCACGCCGATCTGCGCGGCGCCAACCTGCACGGCGCCGAGTTCTGGAAGGCCCGCACGGACACCACGCGGCTGGAGTTGGCCATCCTCACGAAGACCAAGCTGGCGGATCGTCGCATATGAAGGTGTTACGCACGGCCCAAGAGGTGGCCCAGGAGAGTGAGGGCGGCTTGTTGCACGAGGTGCTCGTGCAGGGGGCACGCTTGGCAGGGCACTCGTTCGCCTCGCTGCGGTTGGCGCGGGTGCGGTTCGAGGACGTGGAGCTACGCGGCGCGAGCTTCGCCAGTTGCCAGTTGATCGACGTGGTCTTCCAGGCAGTGGACCTGCGGGAAGCGGACTTCTCCGGAGCCCTGCTGAAGGGCGTGGAGCTGGCGGGTGAGGGGAGCCAGCAGGTGAATGCCACGGGGGCCCGCTTCACGGAGGCCCAGCTCAGCGGGGCAAGCCTGGTGGGCGCGTGTCTCGCGGGCGCGCATCTGGAGGAGGCCGTGCTCACGGATGCGGACCTCTCCCGGAGCGATCTGACGGGAGCCCTCCTGGTGGGCGCGGACCTCTCGGGGGCGAAGCTGGTGGAGGTGGAGGCCGAGGGCGCGGACTTTCGCGGCGCGGTGCTCCACGGTGCCAACCTGGAGCGGGGACGGTTCTCCAGGGCCTGCTTCGCCGAGGCTCGCCTCACTCAGTGCGGGTTGAAGGGGGCGGTGCTGAAGGACGCGGACCTGGAGCAGGCCGATCTCGAGGGCTCGGTTCTGGCCGAGGCCGCAGGGATGCCAGTCCGTCTCGCCGGGGCGCGGCTCGTGGCGCAGAACCTTGCCAGCGCTTCGCTGGCAGGAGCGCAGCTGGCTGGCGCGGACTTGCGCGGCGCGCACCTGCGCGAGGCGGTGCTGGAGCGGGCAGACCTGTCCAGCAGCGATCTCGATGCAGCGGACCTCACGAGCGCCCGCCTGGAGGGCGCGAACCTCGAAAGAGCCAGCGCGCGGGAGACCTGTTTCGAACGCGCCGTGCTGAGCCAGGCGCGGCTGGAGGGGGCAGGGGCGGAGGGCGCTCGCTTCCAGGGGGCCACCCTCGCGGGGGCGGAGCTGGGAGGGTGTCGGCTGGAAGGGGCGGATCTGCGCCAGGCACGGCTGGAGGGGGCCCGGCTGGTACGCCTGTCATTGCCGCGTGCGAACCTGGAGGGAATGGATCTGCGCGGACTGGACTTCTCCCGGAGCGACCTGACGGGCGCGAAGCTCACGGGGGCGCGGCTCGAAGGGGCGCGGCTCGAGGAGACGGTGCTCACAGGGGCCTCGTTGGCGAAGGCCCGGTTGGCGAAGGCCCGGCTGGTGGGCGCGCTGCTGGAGGAAGCGGACCTGAGAGAGGCGGACCTGGAGCACGCCGATCTGGAGGGCGCGCAGCTCGCCGGTGCGCAGCTCACGCAGGCCCGGTTGGTGGGCGCCCGGCTGGTGAGCGCGGACATGGACGGGGCGAACCTGGAGGGCACGCAGCTCCAGGGCGCGGATCTCACCCGTTGCAGCATGGTGGGGGTTCGCGCCGTGCGGCAGGACTTCTCCGGCTGTGAGCTCACCGATGTGGATCTGTCCAAGGCGGATCTCACCGAAGCGAACCTGGCCGCCGTTT
>DASVVJ010000426.1:0-33909 GCA_036389955.1 Myxococcaceae bacterium | reverse complement strand
CGTGGCAGGTAGAAGCGCGCCAGCAGCCGGTTGGGGACGCTGGGACTCCAGACGACCCCATGCTCCGGAACGGGGCTGTGCCCGTTGTCCGGGCGTGCTTCCGCCCGCGACGGCCGATCGTCGATCCGCGCCAACCCCATCCCCTCGCTCCCGCCCCCCTGCTCGTGCATGACAAGGGAACGGTGAGGATGGATCCGTCACCCGGCAACCCACACCCCCAACCACAGGGGCGCCGGTGCGTTCACCGCGTGACAGGGAGCGCTACATGCCCCATTCGTAACGCTTGGCTTCCGCCATTCCCGCGCACGGCTGGTCAAAGTCCGGGAAGTACTCACGGATGTATTCCAGGGTGTGCTTGGCCGCGCTGAAGTTGCGCTGGTTGTAGTAGCCCTCGGACTCGAGCATCAGCTTGGAGCACGTCTTGTCCAGCTCGAGCTGGGCGTCGCGCATGCGGTCACGGGCCTCGAAGTAGAGGTCCGGCTTGGGCTCCGGGTGGGCTTCGAGCATCAGCCACGACTCGCGGAAGGACTTCCAGGCCAGGTAACGGTTGCGGGCGCCCACCTCGGCGCGCTCGAAGTTCTGCTTGCCGCGCGCGTACGCGTTGCGGGCCTGCTCCACCAGCTGGTCGGGCGGCAGGTCCGGCAGCAGCGCCTTCTCCACCCACGCGTTCCAGATGCGCCACTGGTCCTCGCCGGGCGGGTTCTTCGTGTTGTCGAAGGTGATGCGGTTGGTCTCGCCCTTCTTGAGGATGTTGGGCGGAATCATCAGTTCCAGCGCGCGGTCGCGGCTGGCCAGCGTGTCCGGAGGCACCTTGCCCACGTCCACGCCGTTCACGGTGATGATCACCTCACCCTCGGAGATGCCCTGCGCCTGGTAGTGGAGGATGACCACAGCGCGCGTGGCGGCCGTGTACTCCCAAGTGAAGGTCTTCAGGTCCGCGGACTCCCACTTCACGCCAGGCCCCAGGCCGAACGTGTCGGGAATGGGCTGCAGGCCGAGCATCCCCGGCTCTTCACCCTTGCCGATCGCGCCGCCTTCTTTGCCAAGCACCACGTAGTAGGTGGCGCCCACCGCGCCCACGCCCAGCAGCACGAAGAAGGCGATGATGGCGGTACGGACCGCCTGGCTCGCCTCGAGCCAGAAGATCTTGATGTTGGCGGACGCGCCACCCGACTCGCGCTTGATGCGGGCACGCTCGGCGGCGGACAGCACCGCGGCGGGCGCAGCTCCCTTGGAAGGAGCCGCACGCTCCACCGCCTGGGCCGCCGCTGAACGGCGAGGCGCGGGAGTGGCCGCGGATGCACGCTCGATGGCCGCCCGGGGAGCACTGCCGGTGGAAGCACGCGCGGGACGAACGGCCGGCACGCCCGCGGCCCGGGTGGCCGAGCGCTGGAGCTTGTCCAGCTCCTCGGGCGCATCCACGCCCTCGGGCCTGAGCGCCTCGCCCTTGCCCTTGGACACGCGCTTCTTCATCTGATCCACCTGGACGATGCGCGTGCTGTTGGCCTCGTCCTGGGCCGCCGCGGGCACCCCGACGCCATCGGTGCCCGGCTCCTCGGCCTCCGCCTCGACCGCGGCGAAGGCGAACACCACCGGGCCCAGCGTGAGCTGGTCTCCGTCGGTGAGGGGCTTCGTCTTGACGGGGGCGCCGTTCACCTTGGTGCCGTTGGCGCTGCCCATGTCCTCGACGATGTAGCCGTCACCCTCGCTGAAGATGCGGCAGTGGCGCCGCGAGACGCCCGCGTCATAGAGCACGACGTCGCACTCGGGTGTGCGCCCGATGAGCACCGAGTCCTGCTCGAACAGGAACTCTTTGCCCGCGTCCTTGCCCTCGGCGATCTTCAGCTGGAATGCCATGGAATCCCTAGAATCCTAACGAGGCTTGGGCCGCGCGGGCAACGGCTGCGCGCGCGGACTCAGGTTCCACCACTTCCGCCTCGCCTCCAAAAGATAGGACCCACTGCGTGAGCCAGCGCTCGCTGTCCCCGGCCACGCGCACCTCCACCCCTCCATCCCCCAGGGGCTTGGCGTCGGCGCCAAAGCGCTCGGTGACATAGGGGGCCACCAGCTTGGAGAAGCGTACCCGGACGCCCGCATGGGTCCGGGCGGGGTTGGGCACCGCGGCGCGCGCGTTCTCCGGCGGCTGGAAGGTGGTGTCGGTGAGGCCCAGGTTCTCCATGCGGTCCAGGCGGAACAGGCGCGAGTCCTGGCGGGTGTGGTCGTAGGCCTGGAGGTACCACTGGCCCCGGTGGCTGAGCAGCTCGTAGGGCCGCACCCGGCGCGCCTCCGAGGGGCGTCCCGGGCCGGCGTAGTCGAACGTCACCTCGCGGCGCTCGAGGATGGCCCGGGTGAGCGGCCCCAGGGACTGGGGCGCCTCGGAGGAGGCGTCGATCTTCTTGTGCATCTCCCGGTAACGCTCGCGGGCGCCGGCCGGGAGGATTTTCTCCAGCTTCTGCAAGGCGTTCTGCAGCGCATCGCCGGCGGCGGGGCGCAGCAGCTCCGCCGAGGCGGCCAGGGCCGCGGCCTCGTTGGCCGTCAACCGCGGAGGGCGCGACAGCCGTTGATCCAGGTCCACGTAGACGCGGTCGTTGTCCACGTAGATGTCGACGTAGTCGTCCGGGTTGAAGGGCGGCCGGCCCACGCAGGTGAGCAGGTCCAGTTCTTCCAACAGGTCCTCGCGCTTGACGTTGAGGGCCTTGGCCAGGTCATCCACCGAGACGCCGGGATGCTTGGACACGTAGGGCACGAGGAACAGCAGGCGGCGCAGCCGCTCGTGAACGGTGCTCATGCGGTCACCTTCTTCTCACCTGCGGGGGCGTGGCGCTCGAGGATCCGGGTGGCCATCTCGCGAACGCGGGCCACGGCGGGCTCGGGGGCTTCCACTCGGCACTCGGGCCCCAGCGCCATGCAGAAGCGCAGCAGCCCGTCCAGGTACGTGACATTCAGCCGGGCACGCACCCGCCCACCCTCGGACTCCACGATGGCGCCGGGAAAGAGGCTCGTGGCGCGCTGGCCAGGGTCGCCCTTGAGCGACAGCGTCACCTCCATGGGCTCATGGAAGCGGTGCTGCCACGGGTAGTAGGCCACGTGGTTGTCGAGCGAGAAGTCCGCCGGCACCTCGAAGTCCGGCGTACGCGGCTTGGCGGTGTTCACCTTCAGCTCGCGGATGCGGGGCACGTGGAAGGTGCGCAGGCCCTGGCGCAGGTGGCAGTAGCCCACCAGCGTCCAGACGCCGCGGCGCAGCGCCAGGCCGTACGGATCCACCCGGCGCTCGGTGACGCCCTGCTGCTTGGGCGAGGCATACGCAATGTGCACCCACTTGGCCGTGGAGCACGCGTCCCAGAGCTGCTCCAGCCGGGAGGAGAGCTCGGGGTCGCTCTGCGCCGAGCCCAGCTCCATGCGGACGCGAGGCGTGGGCAGTGCGTCGCCGGCGAAGAAGCCGATCTTGCGCAGCGCATGCGCCAGGTCGTCCCGGCCCGGGAAGGCGCCGGAAGCGAGCGCGGCGCTGCCTGCCGCGTAGAGCACCGCCAGCTCTTCCTTGGAGAGGTCCACCTCCGGCAGGTAGTACGCGCTGCGGTCGACGATGTAGCCGTCCTTCCGGTCGTCGTCTCCCTGGATATAGGTGAGTGGCAAGCCCAGCTCGAGCAACTCCGCCTTGTCGCGCTCGAACTTGCGCTCGGCGGCATCATCCGAGATGCCACCGTAATCGGCGGGGAAGTGCTCGCGCAGCTCAGCCCATGAGATGGGCTCGCGTGCATCGAGCAGCAGGGCAACGAGATCCAGAAGGCGTTCCGTACGTTCCATGTCGGGAGGCCGGCGACGATGGCGAATCAGGGTACGCGGGGTCAAGGCGGGCATGGTCTCGAAGTTCAGACAGCGTGGGCGGTTACATGTGGATCGGTACCCACTGCCCACTGAACAAGCAAGCAGGTAAATCGGGGTGGTATTTACACTTACCCCTAGGTAACACTGGCAAAAAGCGGGGGGGCTCGCTCTCGGCGCCCAACTGCGTTATTCCTTGAACTCAGCAGCACGAGCCGCCCCGATGGGTGGGGTGGTTGGAACCTGACCGGGCCGGCGTGGCGTGAAGGTTGCTTGGCGAGGACTCACCGTGAATCGCTCCTCCCTCATCAGAAGTGCGCTCGCCGGGCTGATGCTGGTGGGCCTCACCAGCTCGCTGGTACCGGCCACCGCTCAGGCCGAGCCGCTCTACTTCGCCCTGGAAGTGCGGCGCGAGGGGCGGCTGGTGGCCCAACCCAAGCTGCTGGGTGAAACGGGGCGGACCATTCGCGCCGAGCGCCGCAAGCCGGGCGCCCCCCAACCGGACTACCGGCTCGTCCTCACTCCCATCGCGGAGGGGGACATGTTCCACCTCTCGCTGGAGCTGTCGCTGCCGGAGCTGCGCGGGCACTCGGAGCTGGCGCTCCTGCACGGCCAGCAGCGCAAGCTGCAACTCGGCAAGACGCCCGGTGAGCTGGAGGTCTCCCTGCTGCTCATGAAGGTGGACTCGCCGGAGTTCCGCGCGCTGATGGACCTTGCCAAAGAGGCAGCGGGCGAAACGGGCAGTCGGCCGATCTGACACGTCCCATTTCCGGGAAGCTGGGTCCCACTCCTGGGATTCGAGCGGACGTCTGTCCGCCCGATCCCAGAACATCCAACCAGGCTAGGCGGACTTCTGTTCCCGTAGCTCGCGGCGGAGGATCTTCCCTACGTTCGTCTTCGGCAGCTCGGTGCGGAACTCGATGTGCTTCGGGCGCTTGTAGCCGGTCAGCCGCTCCTTGCAGAACTCCCTCACGGCCTGCTCGGTGAGTGACGGGTCCTTCTTCACGATGAAGAGCTTGACCGCCTCGCCCGAGTGCTCGTCCGGCACCCCGATAGCCGCGGCCTCCAGCACCCCCGGACACTCGACCACCACGCCTTCAATCTCGTTGGGGAAGACGTTGAAGCCGGACACCAGAATCATGTCCTTCTTGCGGTCGACGATCTTCGTGTAGCCGCGCTCGTCCATGACGCCGATGTCGCCCGTCTTCAGAAAGCCGTCCGGGGTCATCACCTTGGCGGTCTCGTCCGGACGGTTCCAGTAGCCGGCCATCACCTGCGGGCCCCGGACGCAGATCTCCCCAGGCTTGCCGAGCGGCACGGGCTGGCCGTCGTCATCGCGCAGCTCCACCTCGGTGGACGGCACCGGCAGACCGATGGTGCCGGTGAACTTGTCGGTGTCCACCGGGTTGCACGTCACCGTGGGCGAGGTCTCCGAGAGGCCGAACCCCTCGACGATGGGGCACTTGGTGGCCTCGAGCCACCTTCGGGCGACCGCCTCCTGCACCGCCATGCCACCGCCGTTGGCCACCCGCATGCTGGAGAAGTCCACCTTGCCGAAGTCCGGGTGGTTGAGCATCGCGTTGTAGAGCGTGTTGACGGCCGGGAACATGTGGAACTGGTGCTTGCTCATGTCCTTGATGAGGCCGGCGATGTCCCGCGCGTTGGGAATCAGCACGGCCTTGCCGCCGGTGCGCATGACCAGCAGGCAGCACACGGTGAGCGCGAAGATGTGGTACAGCGGCAGCGCGGTGATGGTGATGATCTGCTCGATGGGAGCGCCCTTGCGCAGCGCGGGCTGCATCCACGCCTCGGACTGGAGCACGTTGGCCACCACGTTGCGGTGCAGCAGCGTCGCTCCCTTGGACACGCCCGTGGTGCCGCCGGTGTACTGAAGGAAAGCGACATCCTCGAACTTCACCTCCACCTTCTGGAGCGTCAGCCCCTGGCCCTCCGCCAGCGCGGCCTTGAACGGGGTGTGGCCAGGCAAGGACCAGGCGGGCACCAGCTTCTTCACGGTGCGCACGACGAAGTTGACGATGGTGCCCTTCACGGTGCCCAGCAGGTCTCCCATGCTGGTCACCACCACGTGGCGCACCGCCGTGTTGGCCACCACCTTCTGCACGGTGGCCGCGAAGTTCTCGAGGACGATGATGGCCTCGGCGCCGCTGTCCTTGAGTTGGTGCTCGAGCTCGCGCGGGGTGTACAGCGGGTTGACGTTCACCACGATGTAGCCCGCGCGCAGCACCGCGGCCAGGG
This sequence comes from Myxococcaceae bacterium, assembly GCA_036389955.1. Classification (GTDB taxonomy): domain Bacteria; phylum Myxococcota; class Myxococcia; order Myxococcales; family Myxococcaceae; genus DATHBR01. The sequence continues at coordinate 27,831 of DASVVJ010000426.1, read as the reverse complement.
CGACCGGGTACTGCAGGATGTTGGGCATCATGAGGGCGACGCGGGCCTGCGGCTTCAGGCCGCGCGCCTGAAGCCAGGCCCCGAGCTGCCGCGACTGCTGGTCAAGCTGGCCGTACGTCAGCGGCTTGTCCATGCAGATGAAGGCCTGGCGTGAAGCGTACTTCTGGAACGCCTCCTCCAACAGGTGCACCAGCGACTGGTACTCGCGAGGGTTGATCTCGCTCGGTACACCCGTGGGGTAATGCTTCAGCCACAGCTTCTCCATCTGCTCGCCTCCAGAGCGTGAATCGTCCGTGGGGAACTGTAGCCGATGTTCTCCCATCTCCAGGAAACTGTGTGAACCACTGCAAGTTTATGACTGGGACACTCATCCTGAGTGGCTCGGGCACAATGATTTACACGCCCTGGAATGACTAGCGCTCCCATTGACAGTCTGTGCCTGGGCTCCCTCTGATTCAGGGAACCGGCGTCACCGCGTCAGTGTTTCATCTGGTCCTCGATTGCCTGCTACGGCCGAGGGCCTTGCTCGTACTTCTTCGCTAAGGGGGATGCTGAAATGTCCGTTCAACTGGGTGAGCTGCTGCTCCGTAAAAACCTCATCAGCCGTCAGGCGCTTCAGGCCGCACAGCTCGAGAGCCAGAAAAACAAGACACACATTGAAACGGCTCTTATCCAGACAGGAGCGATCGAAGAGTCCACGCTCCTGGACTTTCTGGCCAAGCAGCATGGTGTGCCTGCCATCAACTTGAAGGACTTCGACATCGAGCCGGAGATCATCAAGCTCGTCTCCAAGGCGATCGCCGAGAAGTACCTGGTCATCCCCGTCAACCGCGCGGGCTCGTCGCTCGTGGTGGCGATGCAGGATCCGTCCAACATCCACACGGTGGATTTCCTGAGGTTCAGCACCCGGCACCACATCGAGCGGGTGGTGGCCTCGGAGCTCGCCATCCGCGAGGCTATCGAGCGCTACTACGCGGAGGACAAGGACCCGTTCCCCCTTCCTCCCGACGATGAGGGCGAGTTCGAGGTCTCCAGGACGGAGAAGGAGAACGCGGATGATCTGAGCCGGGCCGCGGAAGAGGCGCCCGTGGTCAAGCTGGTGAACTCCATCCTCAAGGAGGCCATCCACAAGCGCGCGTCCGACATTCACATCGAGCCGTATGAGAAAGACTTCCGCGTGCGCTTCCGCATCGACGGTGGGCTCTACGAGGTGCTGCGTCCGCCGATGAAGCTGCGCAACGCCATCACCAGCCGGCTGAAGATCATGGCCGAGCTGGACATCTCCGAGCGCCGCATGCCCCAGGATGGCCGCATCAAGCTCAAGCTCGCCAAGGGCAAGGAGATGGACTTCCGCGTCAGCGTGTGCCCCACGCTGTTCGGCGAGAAGGTCGTCCTGCGCCTGTTGGACAAGGCCAACCTTCAGCTCGACATGACGAAGCTGGGCTTCGATCCGCAGCCGCTCGCCTGGTTCAAGGAGGCCATCGACCGTCCGTACGGCATGGTGCTGGTGACCGGTCCCACCGGTTCGGGAAAGACGACGACGCTGTACTCGGCGCTGTCCTCGCTCAACCAGCCGGACACCAACATCTCCACCGTGGAGGACCCGGTCGAGTTCAACTTCACCGGCATCAACCAGGTGCAGGTGAATGAGGACACCGGGCTGAACTTCGCCAAGGCGCTGCGCAGCTTCCTGCGTCAGGACCCGGACATCATCATGCTCGGAGAGATTCGCGACTTCGAGACGGGTGAGATTGCCGTGAAGGCGGCGCTCACCGGCCACCTGGTGCTCTCCACGCTGCACACCAACGATGCGCCGGGCACGGTGAGCCGGTTGCTCAACATGGGCATCGAGCCGTTCCTCGTGACGGCCTCGCTCAACCTGATTCTGGCTCAGCGGCTGTGCCGCCGCCTGTGCAAGGAGTGCAAGCGCCCGGCGGCCCACGTGGACGAACAGGCCCTGATCGACGCCGGCATTGCGCCGGAGAAGATTGGCACCTTCACGGTGTATGAACCGGTGGGGTGCCGCGAGTGCAACGACCGTGGCTACCGCGGCCGTGTGGCCATCTACGAGGTCATGCCCTTCTGGGACAGCCTCAAGAACATGGTCCTCAGCGGTGCCACGGCCAGCGCGCTCAAGCAGGAGGCCATCAAGCTGGGCATGAGCTCGCTGCGCATGTCCGCCCTGGCCAAGCTGATGGACGGTGTCACCACGCTTGAAGAGGTGCTGGGCAATACTGCTCCAGACCACTTCTGAGCACTGAAACGTGGGGGTTGCTCAGGCACCCTCACCCCTGCCCTCTCCCGAAGGGAGAGGGTGTGGATTACAGCACTGCCAGGTCGTCGCGGTGCACTGCTTCATCGATGTACCGGTAGCCGAGGATGGGCTCGATGTCCGTGCTCTTGCGGCCCGCGATGCGGCGCAATTCGCTGTCCTCGTAGGCGCTCAGCCCTCGCGCGAACACGGTGCCCTGCTCGTCCACCAGGTCCACCGGATCGCCCCGGCCGAAGTCCCCTTCCACCTGCTTCACTCCCGAGGGCAGCAGGCTCCGCTTGCCGTTCACGATGGCTTCCCGCGCGCCCGCATCCACCGTCAGCCGGCCCTTGGGGCGCAGCGCGTGGGCAATCCAACCCATTCGCGCGCTGCGGCGGGTCTCCGACGGCGTGAAGAAGGTGCCCACCGGCGCTCCCTGCAGCACCGCGCGCAGCCGCCCCGGCACCGCTCCCGAGGTGATGACGCAGCCGATGCCCCGCTCCGCCACCCGCGCCGCCGCGCGCACCTTCGTGGACATGCCTCCCGTGCCCACCGTGCTGCCGCTGCCTCCGGCCAGTGCCAACAGTTCCGGCGTCACCGCGTCCACCTGGGCCATCAGCTTCGCCTGTGGGTCCTTGCGCGGGTCCGCCGTGTAGAGGCCCTCTACGTCCGAGAGCACGATCAGCACATCGGCCTCCACCACCCCCGCCACCAGGCTCGCCAGCGTGTCGTTGTCGCCGAACTTCAGCTCGTCCACCGACACCGTGTCGTTCTCGTTGATGACCGGCACCACCCCCACCTCCAACAGCCGCTCCAACGCGTGCTTCACGTTGAGGTAGCGCCGCCGGTCCTGCACGTCCTCGTGGGTCAGCAGCACCTGGGCCACATGCCGGTCCGCCCGGCCAAAGGCCTCCTCGTAGGCCCGCATCAGGCGGCTCTGCCCCACCGCCGCGCACGCCTGCTTGCCGGGAATATCCTTGGGCCGCGCCGGTAGCCCCAGCCGTTCCACCCCCAGCGCAATGGCTCCGCTGGAGACCACCACCAATTCCCGCCCCTCGGCCGCCCAGAGCAGGTCCTCGCTCAACGCCTCGAAGTGCCCACGGTTGAAGCGCCCCGTGGCGTTCGTCAGCGCGTTCGTCCCGATCTTCACCACCACCCGCTTCGCGGCGGTTATCGCAGCTCGTCCAGAAGGGTTCACAGAGTCGCAGCCTACCCGGAAGTAAGCGCCGCGCCCCTGTGTTCCCACCAGTCCCCCTTTCAGGACAACAGGCCGTGAAACTGGACGGCCAAGTTCCTAAAATGAGGGGGGTGGGTTGAAGCGGGCCCGTGCCCGCTCGGGAGACGGACGAATTGAAGGAAATCTACGGTAACACCCTGGGCCTCAAGGCGAATGAGCAGCACCGCCTGCGCAACACGTACCGGCGACGTGTGGCCCCCTATGAGATCGTCTCGCCGGAACTCGCTCGCCACCTCACCGAGCTGTCGAGCGAGACCAACAGGCAAGTAGGCGTCCTCATCAATCGAAAGGGTGAGATCGAGTACGTGGTTGTGGGCAACGCCCACAAGCTCGAGCTGCCGGACATCGGCCGTGCCCGCGCGGGACAGATTCGTCTGCGTGGCCTGCGCCTGGTGCACACGCACCTCAAGAGCGAGCCGCTGACCAAGGACGACCTGACGGACCTGGCGCTGCTGCGCCTGGACATGGTGGCCGCCGTCGGCGTGGGCCAGGAGGGCCTGCCCGGCGTGCTGCACTACGCCCACCTGGTGCCGGAGAACGGCACGGGTGAGTTCTGGCGCGTCTCCACGCTGCCCAACGTGCACCACGGTCAGCCCGACCTGGTGGACACGTTGGAAGCGCTCGAGGAGGAGTTCAACCGCAAGGCCGCCGCGCGCTCGGTGGGCGGGCGGGAGAAGGCCATCCTCGTGGCGGTGTGCCTGGACGGCAACCGCGCCATGGCGGAGTCCAGCCTGGCCGAGCTCAAGGAGCTGGCGCGCACCGCCGGCGTCGAGGTGGTGGACAGCGTGCTCCAGGTGCGCCGCGAGGCGGACCCGCGCTACCTCATCGGCCGCGGCAAGCTCGAGGACCTGAACCTGCGCTCCATGCAGTCCATGGTGGACCTGCTCATCTTCGACAAGGACCTCACGCCTTCGCAGGGCCGCCACATCGCCGAGGCCACCAGCCTCAAGGTGCTGGACCGCACGCAGCTCATCCTGGACATCTTCGCCCAGCGCGCTCAGAGCGCCGAGGGCAAGCTGCAGGTGGAGCTGGCCCAGCTGAAGTACCGGCTGCCCCGGCTGGTGCAGAGCGATGACTCGCTCAGCCGCCTCGCCGGTGGCATCGGCGGGCGAGGCCCTGGTGAGACGAAGCTCGAGATCGATCGCCGCCGGGTGCGTGACAGGATTACGCACCTGGAGAAGCGCATCGACGCCGTGTCACGCGAGCGCAGCGTGCGGCGAGCCCAGCGCAACCGGCGCGAGCTGCCCGTCATCTCCATTGTGGGTTACACCAACGCGGGCAAGTCCACGCTGCTCAACGCCATCACCAATGCAGAGGTGCTGGCCGAGAACAAGCTCTTCGCCACGTTGGACCCGACGAGCCGCCGCCTGCGCTTCCCGCAGGAGCGCGAGGTCATCATCACCGACACGGTGGGTTTCATCCGGGACCTGCCCAAGGACCTGGTGGCCGCCTTCCGCGCCACGCTCGAGGAGCTGTTGGACGCCAGCCTGCTGCTGCACGTGGTGGACGCGGCGGACCCGGCGCGAGACGAGCAGGTCGAGGCGGTGGAGTCCATCCTCGGCTCGCTGGGGCTGATGGAGAAGCCGCGCCTGATGGTGTGGAACAAGGCGGACATGCTGTCGGTCGAGGAAGTGGAGTCCCTGCTTCGCTCGCGCGGCGGCGTGGCCATCAGCGCTCAGGAGCGCGAGGGCCTGGCCACTCTGCTGGCCAAGGCGGACACCACGCTGTTCGCCGAGGGCGCCTCCGAGGCCCTGGGCGCCGTGAGCGAGCTCAACGCCGTGCACGAGCTCAACCCGGAGGAAGCTCCGCTCACCTAGGCTCGATGCGCACACGCTCGCCTCGGCCCACGCCCAGGGCCGAGGCGGCGCTGCCATCGCGCGCGGAGACCTCCAGCAGGTCCGAGCTGCCCACCAGCGCGAGCAGCTCCCCGGGCGACACCGCCAGGTAGTTGTCGTGCGGTGCGCCCTCCACCACCGTGAGCCCGATGCGTACCCGGAAGCGTGCCGGGAGCACCGCGGCGGGCAGGTTGGTGATCAGGTTGCCGTACGTGTCCACGTGGAGCACCTCGCCCACTGGCAGCCCGTCTTCCACCCCTGGCGCCGGGAAGCGGAAGGGCGCCTGCAGCTGCTCCACCGGCCGCCCTACTCGCTCCATGGGTACCCCCGCGGCCAGGTGTCCCACCACCGGCGCGAACAGGTCCCTGCCATGGAAGGTCCGTGAGCGCGCCGGGCCCCAGTACGCCGGGTCCACGAGTTCCACGGCGGCGGCCATGCCCCCCAGGTGCTCGAGCGCCGGCAGCAGCAGCCCGTTGTCGGGCCCCACCAGGATGTCGCCCCGCCGGGAGCGCACCGCCACGGCCCGGCGGCCCGAGCCCACCCCCGGATCCACGATGGCCAGGTGCAGCGAGCCCGCGGGGAACACCTCCACCGCCGTCCACAGCAGGAAGGCCCCCTCGCGGATGTCCTGAGCGGGCACGGCGTGGGTCAGGTCCACCAGCGTCGCGGACGGAGCCACCCGGAGGATGGCCGCCTTCATCTGCCCTACATAGGTGTCGGCAAGGCCGAAGTCGGTGAGCAGGCTGACGAGTGGCTTCACGGGCAGGCAGGCTAGCTCACCTGGCTGGCGCCCTGGTCTTCTCCGTGGCTCCGGGTGGCTGCGGAGTTGCCCGGGTACCCGAAGCTCCTCTAGGCTTCACCCATCGTGCTCACGCTTATTCTCTCTCTCATCCTGCGCCTGGTGCAGGTCGAAGGCCTCCCCAGCTGGTTCCCGGGGCAGAGCGACAAGCCCGAGTACTACAAGCCCACCACCTCGATGTCGCCGACGTACCTCGAGCTGCTGGAGCAGAACAGCCACATCATCTATCCGGCGCTGGGCATCCTCACCGCCGTGCTGCTGGTGGCGGGCATCCTCCAGGCCTGGCGCAGCCAGGACATGGACGGCTTGACGAAGAATGAGTTCAAGCGCGCCATCGTCAACGAGCTGCGCCGCAACCTCAGCGGCCTGCCCGGTGACATCATCGCCCGCGCCGTGGGGCTCGATCGCCTCAAGACGATGAAGCTCCTGGAGCAGATGCAGCAGGAGGGCATGATCATCTCCTACATGAGTTCGTCCCAGCTGCGTCTGTACCGCGTGCGCGGCGCCGGTCCCGAGAAGAAGGACCAGCGCTACTAGCCCTCCAGCAACCAGCGCACGCGCACCGGGTCGAACGGCTTGTCGATGCGCCGCGCTGACACGCGCTCGAAGAACTCGGCCGCGCGCGGCGTGAACGCCCCCGCGGACATGAAGATCATCCGCGCCACCAGCTCGGGCCGCTGGGCCTTGATGGTCTCGTGCAGGTCCATGCCCGACACGTCCGGCATCATCACGTCACAGAAGATGACGTCGTAGTCGGCTCCGCCCAGCAGCAGCTCGCGGGCAGCCTGTCCTGACTCGGCCTGCTCGATGAGGTGCGGGGGGCCGATGATGCGCGCCAGCGCCTCGCGGACCTCGGGATCGTCATCGACCACCAGCACGCGCCGTGGCGTGGTGGCGGGCCGGGCCGTCCGCGTGGAGACGGCCACATGCGGCCGCCCCTGCACCGAGGCCGGCAGCAGCACCCGGAACACCGTGCCCTCACCGGGCTCGCTCTCCACCTCGATGCGCCCTCCCAGCCCGGTGACGATGCCGTGGCACACGGAGAGCCCCAGCCCCGAGCCCTCTCCCACCGCTTTGGTGGTGAAGAACGGCTCGAAGATGCGCGGCAGGTGCTGGGCGGCGATGCCCACGCCCGTGTCGCGGATCTCCACCACCACCCACCCCTCGCCCTCCGCGCGCACGACGACCGTCACCTCGTGGTCTCCGCTGGCCCCCTCGGGAATGGCCTGCGCCGCGTTGAGCAGCAGGTTGAGGAAGGCCTGGCCCAGGCGGGACTCGTTGGCGTGCACGAAGGGCACCGGCTGGTACCACCGGATGAGCCGCGCCCGCTGGCGCAGCTGGTGCGCCGTCATTCCGATGGCGAACTCCACCGCCGCCTGCACGTCCACCGGCCCGATCGCCTCCGGATCGCTGCGCGAGAAGATGCGCAGATCCCTGACGATGTCGCGGATGCGCTCGGCCCCCAACTGGGCCTGGACCAGCGCCCGCTGCACCTCGGGCACGTCCACCTCCGGCACTGGCGTCTTCAGCAGCCCCAGCTCCTCCAGCGCGAAGGTGAGGTTGGCCAGCACGTACGCCAGCGGGTTGTTGATCTCATGGCCCACGCCGGCCGCGAGCTGCCCCGCGGTAGCCAGGCGCTCGGCCACCACCAGCGCGCCGCGCGTGGCCTCCAGCTCCGCCGAGCGCCGCTGCACCAGCGCCTCGGCTTCCGTGCGCGCCTGGTGCTCCCGCTCGAGCAGCAGGTCCCGCTCCGCCTCCACCCGGTGCCGCCAGGTGATGTCCTCGATGACGCCGATGAAGTACTCGGGCGTGCCGTCCGTCTTGCGCATCAGCGACAGCGTCAGGTTGCACCAGATGTAGTCGCCCGACTTGCGCCGGTAGCGCTTCTCCATCGCGTACGTGTTGAGGATGCCCGCCACCATCTTCTCGGCGAGATCCGACATCGCCGCCAGGTCATCCGGGTGCGTCAGGTCCTGCAGCGTGAGGCCCATCAGCTCCTCGGCCGAGTAGCCCAGGATGTTGCACAGCCGCGTGTTGGTGCGCAGCCACCGCCCGTCCATCCCCACGTGCGCCAGGCCCACCGCGGCCTGCTCGAAGGTGGCCTTGAAGCGGCGCTCGCTCTCCTCCAGCCGCGCCAGCACCCGGTCCTGCTCCGTCACGTCCAGCACCTGCGACAGGATGCAGACCAGCCGCCCGTCCGGGTCCCGGATCGACGAGTTGTACCACTCGCAATGAACGATGGACCCGTCCTTGCGGTAGTTCTGCCCCCGCTTGACGTTCCAGCGCTCCTCGCCGCTGAGCAGCCGGCGCATCACCTCTCGCGCCTGCCCTCCGTCTTCACCCGCGACGAAGCCCCACTCCCGCGGGTTGCGCCCCCGCACCTCCTCGGCCTTCCAGCCGAAGAGCTCCTCCGCCCGCTGGTTCCAGTAGTGCACCCGAAGCTGCAGGTCCCACTCGATGACCGCCAGCGGCGAGTTGTCCGTCAGGTCGTTCGCGGAGAACGTCCCCGACGGAAAGTGGGGTTCTGTCAGCAGGTAAGGAGTCAGTGACATGGCCTCGAGGCCCCTTGACCCATCAGGGGGAAAATAGGTCTTCCCCATAGTACCCGATTTCCCCATTGTCCTGCTTTCCCCCCATTACAAATATGTAGCGAGACCGCTCAGCCCCCGCTGAGTTCGGACTTGGGCTGGCGCGTCATGAGCTCCACCACGGCCGCCTTGGCGCTCTTGGCCTCGTAAGCAATGGCATACACCTGCTGACAGATGGGCAGCTCCACGCCTGTCTTCAGCGACAGGTCCCGGGCGCTCTTGGCGGTCTTCACGCCCTCGGCCACCTGCTTCATCTCGGCGAGCACGTCCTGGAGCTGGCGGCCCTTGCCCAGCTCCATGCCCACCCTGCGGTTGCGGCTCAGCTCGCCGGTGCAGGTGAGCACCAGGTCTCCCATGCCGGACAGGCCCGAGAGCGTCAGCGGGTTGCCGCCCTTGCGCACCGCCAGGCGCGTAATCTCCGCCAGGCCGCGGGTGATGATGGCGGCGCGGGCGTTGTGCCCCATGCCCAGCCCGTCGGCGATGCCCGCCGCGATGGCGATGACGTTCTTCAGCGCGCCGCCGTACTGCACCCCCACCACGTCATTCGAGGTGTACGAGCGGAACGTCTCGGTCTGCAGCACCTTCTGGCAGCGCACCGCCACCTTCTCCCAGTGCGAGGCGATGGTCACCACCGTGGGGCTGCGCATCGCCAGTTCCCTGGCGAAGCTGGGCCCCGAGAGCACGGCGATGTACGGGTGGAACTCCTCGGGCAGGCAGTCCTCGAGCAGCTCCGTCATCGTCTGCAGCGTCTCGTTCTCGATGCCCTTGGCCACGGTGAGCATCGGCACGTGGCGCGGCAGGTGCGGCAGCGCGCGCGAGAGCACATCGCGCGTGGCGTGGCTGGGCGTGGCGAGGATGACGAGCTCCGAGCCCTCCAGCGCCTCCTTCAGCTCGAGCGTGGCGCGCACGCGCTGCGACAGCGGGATGCCCGGCAGGTACGTGGGGTTCTCGTGGCGGGTGTTGATGGCGTCGGCGAGCGCGGCGTCCCGGCCCCACAGGCGCACCTCCTCGCAGTTGACGGCCAGGGTGTTGGCCAGGGCCGTGCCGAACGAGCCGGAGCCGATGACGCTGCTACGCATGGAGAGCCTCGGAAAGAGAGAGGAGCGCGCGGTGCCTCACAGGGCCGCCACCACGCCGACCCCCACCACCGGCATGAAGGAGGCGTCCTCGGACCGGCCGTGGATGCTGCCTCCCGCCATGACGACGTAGGAGGTCCGCTCGGAGAAGGGCACTTCGACGCCCGCGCGGAACAGGAAGTTGCTGGAGGCCTGCACCCCCTGCGGCGCCCCGCCCAGCGGCGTGCGCTGGAAGGGCTGGGTGTCGAGCGCCAGGTGGTAGCGCACGTCCAGGAAGCCGCGCGAGGCCTTGCCCACCTTCATCGAGCCCACCAGCCCCGGCATGAGGTTCCAGTTGCGCCGGCCGGTGAAGTAGCGCGCCCCCGTCTCCTCCTGGCTGGGCGCGTTGAGGAAGAAGGCGTAGCCGCCCTCCAGCGCCAGGGCCAGGTGCCGCTGCTCGCCCTGTATCAGGGAGAAGCGCGCCTGGGCGCGCACCTCGTTCATGATGCCGTACAGGCTGTCCACGCCGAGCCCCGCGTCCAGCCGGGGCAGCACGCCGATCGACGCCCGCGCGGAGGCCAACGGGAAGCCCAGCATCACGCCTATGGCCACCTCGCCGGGCTTGAGGACCATGGCCCCGTGGAGGTTGACCCGGGAGGGCTTGGGCGGCTCGGCGGGCGTCACCACCTGGGGCATGCGGGAGGGGCGCGGAGGCGGCAGCGGAGGCGGCAGGGTCCCGGGCGGAGGCGGCGCGGCCTCGGGGCCCGGGTAGTTCAACCAGGACTCGTCCGGCGGCGGACTACTCGAGGACTCCTGGGGAGCCTGTGCGAAGGCGGGCAGGGCCAGCCCCGCGGCGAGCAGCGATGGAAAGAGGAAGGCACGCATGGGTAGAGAGACCCGGCGCAGCTTAGACCACTGCCCGCCGGGGAACGAGCGCCGGCCTCGCCCCGGGCCCCACCCTATCATCAGGACGTCCGGCAACGAGCACCCAACGTGCAATGCCGTGGCCTCTGCGGGCCTGAAGCGGTCTACCATCCGCACGGCGCGAGCGCGCCTGAGGAGGAGTCAGACGGGATGAGGGGTGGCTGGGGCGTGGGACTGGTGCTGTGCCTGGCGCTCGGCGCGTGCCGTGCGCGGCCCCAGGCGGGTGCCGAGGACGCGGGCGTGGCGGCCGCCGTGCCCGTGGCCCGGGTGGGCCCCCCATGTGAGGCGCTGCTGCCCGAGGACGTGCGAGAGTTGGCGCTGCCCGGCGCCTCGATGCGCGAGGAGCGCACGTGCGCCACCTGCGGCCCGCTGTGCGTCCTGCGCTCGGCCGCCGAGCCGGACACCACCGTCTCGTTCGCCTACAACTGTGAGCCCCGGGACCCGGGCGTGGAGGTGCGCGAGCTGATCGCCCCCACCTTGAAGGCCGGCGGCGTGGAGGTGCCCGGACTGGGCCGGGTCGCCGCGCGCCGCGCCCCCGTGCCGGGCATGCTGCAGGTGATGGCGTGGGACGATGACACGCCCTGCGCCCTCGTCGTCACCTGGCTGGGCCGCAGCAACGAGCGCGCCGTGGACCTGACGCGCACCGCGCTCCAGGCCGTCACCCCTCAGTCCCTCACACCGCCCGCCCCGGTGGACACCGGCACTGCTCCCCTGGCGCCCGAGGACGCGGGCACGCCGCCCACGCTAATCCCCGCCTCCGAATGAGAAGTTGTAGGCCGCTCCCACCCGGCGGCGCGAAAGAGCGTGGGCTTGGGCGGGGCGTCTTTCCGGGTCGTCACGGCGGGCTCTGCTCCAGGTCGGCGCGGCGCGCCCTCTCACCTGAAGCGGCCACGCGGGGAGGGCGCAGGATGTCCCCGAGACACCCTCCCCGGCCAAGCCGTGGCTACAGCGTGCGCAGGAACTCGACCAGGTCGTCGATCTCCGCGTTGGTCAGGCTCGACGTCTTGCCGTGCTGATCCGTGTAGCGCGTCTGCAGGATGCGCTCCTTGAGCGTCATCGCGCTGCCGTCATGCAGGTACGGCGCGCTGCGCGACAGGCCCAGCAGCGACGGGGTGTTCAGGCCGTTCTGGCGGACGAGCTCGATGTCCGGGTTCGTCCCGCTCACCACGAAGGTGCCCACGTTGGCCTGCTTGTTGTTGGTGAGCGCCTCACCGTCATGGCACTCGTTGCAGCGGGCCTTGAGGAACACCTGCGAGCCGCGCGCCTGGGCCTCGGTCAGCTCCGCCGCCTTGTACGGGTTGTCCGGCGTGGGCACCGCGTCGATGAAGGCCGACAGCTGCGCCGTCATCTGCGCGTCCACCACGCCGCCGCCCATGCGGTGGCGCACGGTGACGTCGAGGAAGTCACGCAGCGAGGGGAACTCGCCGCTCCAGTGGAAGGGGCCCGTGCGGGTGATCATGCGGCCGGCGAGCTGCGGCGTCTGGCGCGGCCCGTCCGGGAACATCCACACGTGGCTGTCGTCCCCGGCGTCCGGGTGGCAGGTGGAGCAGGCGGCGCCCACGCTGGGGGCCGTCATGCGCGAGTCGATGGCCGAGAAGAACAGCTTGCGGCCCATCACCGCGTCGGCAGGCAGCACGTCGTCCACCACCTTCAGCCGCGGCCCCTGCTCGCGGATGTTGAAGGACTTGTTGGAGCCGTCACCCACCAGCCGAGAGATGGTGTGGTCGAACGCGTTGTAGACGTACGCCCGGCTTCCATCGCGCGTCAGGGCGATGCCGTCGGGACCCGCGCCCACGCGCACCAGCTGGCGCACCGAGGTGGCCGGGAAAGTAAGGTTGATGTCCTCACCCGAGCGGCGGTTGGTGGGCATCACCGCCACGTTGTTCGTCTCGCGGTTGACCACGTAGAGCCACGCGCCCGTCGGGTCCACCACCGCCGCGGCGGGGCCCTGGATGGGGTGCGTGGGGTCCGGGCTCACGATGGTGCTGGGCGGGTAGTCCCGGCCGTCTTCGGTGCCATCGCCGCCGCACCCGGGAGCGCTGATGTCGTCCACCACCGGGGTGGCCGTGTCCGCGTCGAAGGTGATGACGCCCGGCGAGGCAATGGCGCCCGTGCCGCAAGGGCCACCGCCGCCGTAGAGGCCGCCGCCGCCGCCGCCGCCGCCGCCGCCCGGAGGCATCGGACGCGGATCACCGCCCGGTCCCGGAGTGACGACGGGATCCTCGCGGTTCCACTGCGCCATGGCGAAGGCGCGGTTGCCGTCCGGAGTAATCACGATGTCCGTGACGCTGCGCGCGTGGAACGAGGAGCCGGAGAAGAAGGGGACCCCGCCGTGATCGAGCGCGGACACGCCCTCGCTCTTCCGCTGCTGCACTTCCTTCAGGCGCGTGGCGTTGGCGCGGTCATAGAGATCCGTGCCAGCCTTGAGCACCTTGGGCCTGTCGCGGTCCGACAGGTCCAGCTGCACGACGTCGCCCGAGCGGTGCAGGGTGATGAGCGCCTTGTCGTTCTCCAGCAGCGCGATGCCGCGGGGCTCGTAGCCCACCGGCAGCTCCCACAGCCGCTTGAGCGTGCCGGTGTCGAACGCCGTCACCGAGCCCTGCTCGGTGGTGTCGAGCATGGTGCTGTTCACCACATAGAGCGTCTTGCCGTCCCCGGAGACCGACAGGCCCATGGGCTCGATGCCCACCTCCAGCCGGGCGGCCTCGACCCACTCGCCGCGGCGGATGACGGACACGCTGCGCGAGGAGCGGTTGGAGACATAGATGGTGTCATCCTGCCCCACCGTGATGCGCTCGGGCGAAGTGCCTACCTTCACCTCGGCGATCTTCGTGTGGGACTCGGTGTCCACCACCGCGAGAATGCCGTTGTCCGCGTCCACCGCGTACAGCAGCTTGTCGTCACGGCTGAGCGCCAGCGAGCCCGCCGAAGGCGAGTACGTGGCGGACGGCTTCTGCTCGCACGCGGTGAGTCCAAGGACTGCCACCAGTGCCGCAGCCAGAATCTGCTTCCTCATGGGAAGTAACCTCCTCGGCGCGAGTCCACCGGCACCTCCGGCCCTGAGCTGCTCCGGCTTGTCCCGCGCATGGCGTGGGGAAGGCGCCCGGCCCGGTCGCCCCTCCCTCAACAAGTCCCTATGGTGCCACCGATGCCTACGGAAAGTCGAATGTTTCCCTACACCCCATGTGCGGCTCTGGACAGGCGGTCCGCGATCCTCGGGAGAGAAACGACACCCGCGCACACCGGCTGGTGGGAGTAAAGGAGAGAAGTCGTGGCCCGCCCCTCCGCCCCCCTCGTCCTGAGCTTCCGGCGCACCTTCGCGCTGCTGATCCTGCTGGTCGTGCTGCCCTCCGCGGGGCTGTCCGGCTTCGGGGTGGTGGCGATCATCAACGAGCGCGCGGCGGTGGAGAAGCGGCTGGAGGCCGCCTGGCACGGAACGCTGGAGGCGCTGGCGCGGGAGCTACCTCAGGCGCTGCGGCAGGCGCGCTTCGTGGAGCGCGACGGAGCCTGGGAGCTGGTGGGCCCCCAGGGCCAGGTGCTCTCGGAGCTCTCCTTTCAGGTGCGGGACGGCAAGGTGGAGTCCTCGAAGCCGGCGCTGGCGGCGGCGCTGAGCACGGTGCAGGCGGATCTGCTCGTGCTGCCCGAGGCGCAGCGCACGGCGTTTTCGCTGCTCGTGGGAGGCCAGCCGGTGCTGATTGCCGCCGAGCGTGTGGGAGACGGCGTGCACGGGGCCCAGCTCTCCCCCGCGGCGGTGGAAGCGCTGCTGACCGAGCGGGCCGAGCGTTACCTGACCTCTGCGGAGCCGGTGCGCTTCACCCTGCTGCCGGTGGCGCGCGAGGGCGGCGAGGGTCTGGTGGGGCGGCTGGTGTCCGAGGTGGTGCAGGCGCGGGCCAACGCGCTGGGGCCGCAGGTGCTGGCCGAGCAGCTGCTGGCGCCTCCGCTGCAGGACTTCCGGCTGGTGGTGCTGCCCACGGGCGAGGATCCGGTGGCGCGCGCGTCCACGCGCAACCGCGTGGTGTACGCGGTGCTGCTGGGCCTGTTCTACCTGACGCTGACGTTCGGCGTGGTGTACACGGGCCGGGCGCTCTACCGGGAGGCCAAGCTGTCGAGGATGAAGACGGATTTCGTGTCGCTGGTGAGCCACGAGCTGCGCACGCCGCTGACGTCCATCCGCATGTTCATCGAGACGCTGGCCCTGGGGCGGCTGAAGGACGCGGCGCAGACGCAGGAGGTGCTGCAGCTGCTCACCCGGGAGACTGAGCGGCTGTCGGAGCTCATCGAGCGGGTGCTGGACTGGGCGCGCATCGAGAGCGGACGCAAGGAGTACCAGCGCGAGCCGGTGCGGGTGGAGGAGCTGGTGGAGACGGCGGTGGCGGCGTTCCGGGCCCAGCGGCTGGAGGGCGGCATGGACCTGAAGGTGGAGGTGGCCGAGGGCCTGCCGCAGATCGAAGCGGACAAACACGCGGTGTCCGGCGCGCTGCTCAACCTGCTGCAGAACGCTTACAAGTACAGCGGGCAGGACAAGCGCATCCGCCTGAGTGCCCGGGCCGAGCGCAAGTGGGTCTGCCTGTCGGTGGAGGACAATGGGGTGGGCATCGCCAAGAAGGACCGCAAGCGCATCTTCGAGCGCTTCTACCGGGTGGATAACCTGCTGACGCGCAAGACGGAGGGCAGCGGGCTGGGCCTGGCCATCACCAAGCGCATCATCGAGGCCCACGGGGGGCACATCAAGGTCGACAGTGCGGTGGGCAAGGGCAGCCGCTTCACCCTGCAGCTCCCGGTGAGCAAGGCATGAGCGAGAAGGCGCAACGCATTCTGGTGGTGGAGGACGACCTGGCCATCCTCACGGGGCTCTCGATGAACCTCAAGTTCGAGGGCTACGAGGTGCTGCAGGCGCAGGATGGGCGCACCGGGCTGGCCAAGGCGCTGGACGAGACGCCGGACCTGGTGGTGCTGGACCTGATGCTGCCGGAACTCAACGGCTTCGAGTTGCTCAAGGAGCTGCGGCGCCGGGGGCGGGACACGCCCGTGGTGGTGCTGTCCGCCAAGGGACAGGAGACCGACAAGATCCTCGGGCTGAATCTGGGCGCGGATGACTACGTGGTGAAGCCGTTCGGGCTGCAGGAGCTGCTGGCGCGCATCAAGGCGGTGCTGCGCAGGCGCTACCCGGCCACGGGCACGCCGCCGGTGACGTTCGGGGACGTGGAGGTGGACATGGTGGCGCGCACCGTGGCGCGGGCGGGCAAGCCGGTGGAGCTGACGGCGCAGGAGTTCAAGCTGCTGGCGCACTTCCTGGCGCAGCCGGGGCGCACCTTCACCCGCGAGGAGCTGCTGTCGGGCGCCTGGGGCTACGACTACGAGGGCAGCGCGCGTACGGTGGACAACTTCGTGCGCCAACTGCGGCTCAAGTTCGAGCCGGACCCCGAGGAGCCCCGCCACTTTCTGACGGTTCGCGGGCTGGGCTACCGCTTCGATCGCTGAGGCTCCAGATTTTCCTTCCGGAAGGGGCCACCCTCCCGCACCATCCGAGGCCATCATGCGCCGCCGCTACACCATCCACCGAGACGGGGATCTCCTCGTGGAGAACCTGGACGCCGAGGGCAAGGTCATCGATCCGGAGCCGGTGCCGCCCGAGGAGCGGCTGCCCGTGGAGCTGATCATCACCGCGCCGGACGGCGAGGAGGGCCGGGCGCAGTTCCTGGACCTGCTCGAGCTGGCGCTGGGCATCGAGTCCGAGGAGCCGTCGCCCAACCCGAACGGGCCGGCGAAGTTCAAGCTCCCCGTCATCAGCTGAACTCCCGCGGGCCTTACAGCCCCGCGACGCCAATCTGCCGCGAGTCCCGAAGCTCGAACGGCTTGCCGTCGAACCGGCCGAAGCGCTCGCGCAGCGTGAGCCCTCCCTCGGTCAGGGCCTCCTCCAGCTCCTCGGGAGTGAAGTGGCGCAGCCGCAGCCGGCGGATGGGCGCGGTGCCTCCGGGCCGCTTGCGCTCGCGCAGGTGCAGGGCGAACAGCGGCCGGCGCGGCTCCAGCGGCGTGGTGGGCTCGTCCACGTCGTCATTCGGGATGATGGCGTCGCGCGGCGGGTTGAGCACGTCGTAGATGAACGTTCCCCCGGGCGCCAGATGGTGACGCACCGTGGCGATGAACGCGTCCAGGTCATCGCGCGTGGCCATCAGCCCCATGGCGTGCTGCGGCGCGAGCACCAGCGGGAAGCGCTCCTCCAGCCGCAGCACCCGCACGTCCGAAACGATGAAACGCACGCGACCGGACACCTCGGGCGATTCCTTGTCCCGGCGCTCCTCGGCGGCGCGGACCATGGCCTCGGAGGAGTCCACCCCTACCGCCGTGAAGCCGTGGCCCGCCAGCGACCAGGGCACCCGTCCATTCGCCGCGCCCAGCACCAGGACTGGCCCCCCGCGCTCACCCGCATGGCGCGTGTAGAAAAGGAGGTCCGGCTCCTGTCCCACCAGGGAGAGTGGCGCGCGGCCGCGACCGTCATTCCCGCTCATCCTCCCGGGTGTAGCACGGTGTGGGGTTGGACGGGCCAGGCCCGTGCACAGTGTGGAACATGCTTTTCCCACTGCCTGTCCTTCAACCAACGCCCCGCCTCCCCCGGGAGTTACCCCACATTGGCATCCGGTTTGCCTGGTCACAGCCTAGGGCGGGGGTCACGGACGCTCGTCTTTCACAGCGGGGTGAGTGGCATATGAAGGCCGGATGGCGGTGGACGGGCTTGCTCGTGGCGAGCCTGGTTTGGGCGGCAGGGTGCAGCAGCGGCAGCGGTAGCAACGACACGTCGGAGCAGAACAATCCCAGCATGGATGACCCGACTCCCCGGGATCCGGGCGTGGTGAACCCACCCCCGTCGCCCCCGTCGAGTCCTCCGACGCAGAAACCTCCACCTGCGCCGCCCACTGATCCAGGGCCGGCTCCGCAGCCGCCTCCACCGCAGCCTCCTCCTCCGCAGCAGCCTCCTCCTCAGCCGCCTCCTCCGGTGGTCATCCCACCGCCGACGACGGCGGGCTGGGAGTTCTTCGGCGTGAACGAGGGCGGTCCCAGCACCGTGTACGGCGTGACGGCCGACGAGGGCGGCAACATCTGGGTGGCCGGTGGTGAGCAGGGCCTGTTCCTGCTGAAGCCCGGCGCCACGCACTTCCAGCAGTTCACCATGGCGGACGGGTTGCGGCCTTACGGCTACATGGAAGACGGCAGCAACCCTCCGGGACCGCACTACCTCAAGGTCATCTCGGTGGCCGGCGGGCCGGCGGGCACCGTGTTCGTGGGCTACGAGGGCCTGCCCGGCACGGGCAGCGAGCACTGTGAGAACAACTGGGATGGCGGCAACCCGGATCCGTCCCGCTACAAGAGCGGTGACGCGGACAAGGTGACGCTGTTGGCGGATGGCACCCTCAACGTGGTGCACTACGACATCTTCTCCGGCCCGGGCGTCGTCCGGGACGAGCAGCGCGGCCGCGAGAAGATCTGCAACATCCTGCGTATCGCCTACGACAAGCGGACGCAGAGCGTGTGGTTCGGTGGCAACCACGGGTTTGCCCGCGGAGATGCGCTCTTCGAGGGTAACCCCGCGTGCAACGGGCAGCTGTCGTGCGCGGGCACCATCGAGCACGTCCACCCGGCGCTCAACGCGTTCGTGTACTCGAATCAGTCGGAGGACCGGCAGAAGTACCCGGATGATCCCTCGAAGTGGCGCGTCCGGGAGGCGCTGCTCACGGACGCCTATTACGGAGTGGCGGTGGACCCGAGCGGCGACGCGTGGTTCGGCGGCTCGGATCGCTCCACCCGCTTCCGCTACATCTCCAGCACCGGCGACATGTCCAAGCCCAACTACTGGCGGGCACAGACGCTCACCGAGGCCAAGGAGTCGGCGTGGAACCGCTTCGACATCTGGCCGGACACGGTGGGCGAGCCGTCGGTGCCGCGGCCCGAGCAGCGCACCCAGGACAACGTCTCGGCCATGGCGGTGACACAGGATGGCAGCGTCTGGGTGGGCTCGTTCGCCCGGGGCCTGGCAAAGATGACGCGCGAGGGTGAGGTGCAGCGCCGGTACGCCAAGGAGCTGGTGGACAGCAAGGGCTACGTGTCCAGCCTCGCGGCCGACCCGTTCGATGACAGCGTGTGGGCCGGAGCGGCCTGGGGCCTGGGCATCAGCCGCGTGAAGGACAACACCATCATGCACTACAACCACACGGTGTTCGGGCTGGACCTGGCCATGTCCCGGGTGTCGGACATCCAGATGGACACCTCGGGTGCCAAGCGGCGCGTGCTGGTGGCCTTCATGGGTTACCAGCGCAGCGACGATAAGCGCTGGGTGGCCGGCACCATCGGCATCTACACCGGGGACTGACGCTCCAGGGTTCCCACGGCCTGGAGCGCAACGCGGCCGCTCTCCTCAGGGGGAGTGGCCGCGGCCTTTTCGTGGGCACATCCTCACCCTCCCCTCGCCAGGGGAAGTGCTACCTTGCCTTCATGCCTCGCTGGTTCAACACCGCTGGCCCATGCCGACCGGAGCGCCACTACATGCTCCCGGCCATGAGGCGTCTGCCTCAGGTGCGTCGGCTCATTGATCAGGAGAGCTACTTCGTCGTCCATGCCCCTCGGCAGGTTGGCAAGACGACGGCCCTGCTGTCTCTGGCCCGGGAACTCACCGCCGAGGGGCAGTACGTGGCCGTGCTCGTCTCCATGGAAGTGGGCGCCGCTTTCGCCGAGGACGTCGGGGCCGCGGAGGCTGCCATGCTCGTCAGTTGGAGAGATGCGGCGGAGGCGCAGCTCCTGCCTGAGCTGATGCCTCCCGATGCTTCTGAATCTCCACCAGGCCGTCGCATCGGCAGTGCGTTGACGGCTTGGGCCAAAGCGTCGCCCAAGCCCCTGGTCATCTTTCTGGATGAGATCGACGCACTCCGTGATGACGTGCTGGTGTCCGTGCTCCGTCAGTTGCGCGACGGCTACAGAAACCGCCCCCGTCTCTTCCCTGCCTCGTTGGCTCTCATTGGCCTGCGGGACGTCCGTGACTACAAGGTGGCCTCGGGCGGCAGTGACACACTGGGCACCGCCAGCCCTTTCAACATCAAGGTCGAGTCACTGACCCTGCGCAACTTCACCCGGGATGAAGTGGCCGAGCTGTACCAGCAGCACACCGCCGAGACCGGGCAGGTTTTTCAGCCCGAGGCCTTGGACCGGGCCTTCTACTGGACGCAAGGGCAGCCCTGGCTCGTCAATGCCCTGGCGCGGCAGATGGTGGAGACGCTGGTGCCCGATCCAGCGCAGCCTCTGACCGCGGCTCACGTGGACGCAGCCAAGGAGATCCTCCTTCGCCGTCAGGACACGCACCTGGACAGCCTGGCCGAGCGCCTGCGGGAGCCGCGCGTGCGGCGCATCCTTGAGCCCATGCTCACTGGCCGTGCCCTGGGAGATGTGCCTGAGGATGATCTGCGCTTCGTGCAGGACCTGGGGCTGGTCCGCATAGCGCCCGCGGGTGGACTGGAAATGGCCAACCCGCTTTACCGGGAGGTCATCCCCCGGGTGCTCGCGAATACTGCTTTCGCTTCCCTGCCCCCACAGACTGGCACCTGGCTGCGAGCCGATGGCCGCCTGGACATGGAGCGGCTCATGGAGGCCTTCCTCTCCTTCTGGCGGCAGCACGGCCAGCCGCTGCTGGGCACGGCGCCCTACCATGAGATCGCGCCGCACCTGGTGCTCATGGCTTTCCTGCACCGTGTGGCCAACGGGGGCGGGACGCTGGAGCGTGAGTACGCCATCGGAACGGGCCGCATGGACCTGTGCCTACGCCATGGCCCGGACACGCTGGCTATGGAGCTGAAGGTGTGGCGCGACGGTGAGAAGGACCCGTTGGACGCAGGGCTGGCCCAGCTCGATGGCTACCTGGCCGGACTGGGCCTGGACGGCGGATGGCTGGTCATCTTCGACCGGCGCAGCGGACAGCCGCCCATTGCCGAGCGCACCCACGCCGCTCCAGCCATGACACCCTCAGGGCGCCAGGTCAGCGTGGTGCGGGCCTGACGGCACGCAGCCGTCAGCCCCGCCTCCACGATCCGGTTTACTTCGGCAGCGTGCGGTACTTCTCGAAGAGCGCCTGCTGACGACTGGTGAGCGGCACCTGCTTGCCGCCCAGCCACATGCCCAGCGGCCGGCTGGAGGACTCCAGCGGATCCCCGTTCCACAGCACCAGGTCCGCCACCGCTCCTGGCGCAATGCGCCCGCCCTCCACCCCGAACGTCTCCGCCACATTCGAGGTCATGGCACGCAGTGCCTCCGTGTGCGGCAGGCCCCACGCCACCGCGTTGCCCGCCTCCTGCGACAGCGTGCGCGTCATGTGCGGCTCGCCCAGCGTCGCGAAGAGCACCCGTACTCCCGCCGCCGTCAGCAGCGCGGGCGCGTCCAGCCGGCTGCCCAGCGCGTCGAAGCTGTCGGGCAGGTTCTGCATCGGCTGAATGATGACGGGCACCTTCGCCGCCGCCAGCTCCTTCGCCACCAGCCACGCCTCGTCGGCCCCGGCGATCACCAGCTTCAGCCCGAACTCACGCCCCAGCTCCAGCGCCGCGAGGATGTCTCCCGCCTTCTTCGCCGCCACCACCACCGGCATCGTCCCCGCCAGCACCGGCTGCAGCGCCTCCAGGTCCAGCCGGCTCGCCGCCACGCGGCGCATGCGGTTCTGCTCGAACTCCGCCCGGCGCTTGCCGTACTCGCGCGCGTCGAACAGCAGCTCGCGCAGCCGCTCCAGCACCATCGAGCGCGAGCCCTCCACCGCGTGGCGCCCGGCAATCCCCAGGTTCACGTGCATCGCCAGCGGCGTGCGGCGCACACTCCCGTCCGTCGTCACCCACGCGCTCTGCCCAGGAATCAGCCCGCCCGAGGGCACCGACCCCACCGCCGTCACTCCGCCCAGCCGCGCCACCGGGAACAGCGCCGACGCCGGGTTGATGCCGTCCGCCGCCCGCAGCGCCGCACGGATGGGCTCTTTCGCCGCGTGCTCTCCGCGCGCCCCGTAGTCGTACGTCGTTTCCTCCGCCGACACCTCCACCAGCCCCAGCCCCGAGAACGCCTCCATGAAGCCCGGCGTCAGCAGCCGGCCCTGGCCCTCCACCACCCGGCACCCCGCCGGCAACGCCCCCGCCGCACCCGCCTGCACCCGCGTCACCTTCCCGCCCTCCACCACCACCGTGGCGCCCTGCTGCCACTCCGTGCCCGTGAACACCGTCACGCCCTGGAACGCCGTGCACGCATCGCCGCGCACCGGCACCAGCTGCGCGCACGTCGGGTCCTTCAGCGCATCACACCGCGCCGCCAGCCCCAGCTCCTTCAGCGCCGGCACCGCCGCCGGCTGCGACACCAGCCGCGCCGAGCCCAACGCCCGCTCGCCCACCTCGAAGTCGCTGGGATCCACCGGCCCCGTCGCCGCGTCATACGTGAGCACGCCGTCGGCCCACACCCGCTGCGCCCGCGCGTACACGCTCAACGGGTGCCCCTTCCACAGCACCACGTCCGCCATCTTCCCCGGCTCCAACGTGCCCGTGCGGTCCTCCACCCCCATCACCCACGCCGCGTCCGACGTCACCCACCGCAACGCCTGCTCCTCGGAGATGGGAATACCGGACTCGCGCGCCCGCCACATCGCCTTGCCCGCCTCCTGGTTCAGCCGCTGAATGCCGTACGCCGAGTCCGAGTGGATCACCGCCCGCGCACCTGCCTGCGTCAGCAGGCCCGCGTTCTCCGGAATCCCGTCCCACGCCTCCAGCTTGAAGCCCCACCAGTCCGCCCACGTCGCCGACGCCACGTTCTTCTCCGCCAGCTTGTCGCGCAGCTTGTAGGACTCCAGCGCGTGGTGGAACGCCCGGATGGTGAAGCCGTTCTCCTCCGCCACCTGCAGCATCACCGCCATCTCGTCCGCCCGGTAGCAGTGGTTCTGCACCAGGATCTCCCCGGTCAGCACCTGCGCCAGCGACTCCAGCTTCAGGTCCCGCATGGGCGCCGGGCCCGCGTCATCCGGCTTCTTCTCCTGCTTCTTCTTCCAGTCCTCGAGCTTGTTCAGGTAGTCGCGCGCCTGCGCGAACGCCTGCCGGTACCCCGCCACGTTCGCCATGCGCGTGGACGGCGCCTGGTTCTTGCCCTCGCCGTAGACGCGCCGCGGGTTCTCACCGCACGCCATCTTCAGCACGTCCTTCGCCCCCGGAAAGCGCATCTCCACCGCCGTGCGGCCAAAGTGCAGCTTCACCGGGAAGCCTCGCCCGCCAATCAGGTTGGCGCTGCCCGGCAGCACCAGCAGCGAGGTGATGCCGCCCGCCGCCGCCCGCCGCAGCCCCGGATCCTGCGGCCAGAAGCTGTGCTCGGCATCCACCTCGGCCGTCACCGGCGCGGTGGCCTCGTTGCCCTCTTCGTTGGCGAACGCGGCCGGCGTGGCGTACACGCCCAGGTGGCTGTGCGCGTCGATGATGCCCGGGGTGACGTAGAGCCCCATGCCGTCCACCTCCTCGGCGCCCGGAGGCGTGGCCACCTCGGCGTTGCGGCCCACCGCCACCAGCTTCCCGTCCACGAAGGCCACCGCCCCATCCTCGATGGCGGGCCCCGAGGCCGGCATCACCGTGGCGTGGCGGATGACGACGGCGCGCGGCTGGCTCCACGTCCGAGCCGCCTCGGTGGGAATGGCCGGCAGGGTGCCCGTGCCGGTGGACGTCGCGGTGGGCGCAGTGGTCGCGCAGGAGACCAGGAGTGGCAACAGAAGGAGGTAGCGCATGCGGCGCCCCCTCTACCACGCATGCCCCCAGCGCGCGCGCTCCACCTGCCCACACCGCAGGTGCACCTGGCAGCAGCCCAGCACAATCCGTGAACCGGGAAATCACCTCCGGGCGCAAAGCCCACTACAATCCCCGCTGTTCATGTCTTCCCCCCCACCAGGCCCCATTCCCCTGCACACCGTCGTCGGCACGCGGGCGCAAGCGGACCGGCTCGCCGCGCAGCACTTCCACCTGGTGCTGCTGGACACCGAGCGCTCCGGCACCGTCTACCCGCTCTCCGGCGAGGAGCTGCGCATTGGCAAGGCCCCCGACAACGACGTCGTCATTGATCACCCCACCGTCAGCCGCAACCACCTGATCATCCGCCGCCAGGGAGACCGCTTTCTCGTCGAGGACCTGGGCTCCACCAACGGCACCTTTCTGGATGGGGCCCAGGTGCGCGAGGCCTACCTGCGCCCGGGCGTCCTGCTGGAAGTGGGGGACGTACGCCTGCGCTTCAGCCCCCAGGTGGCGCCGGTGCAGATCGATCCCTCCGCCGAGGACCGGCTGGGGGACCTGGTGGGCCGCAGCGTGCCCATGCGGCAGATCTTCGCCCTGCTGCAGCGCATCGCCACCACGGACTCCACCATTCTGCTGGTGGGCGAAACGGGCGCGGGCAAGGGCGCCGCCGCCAAGGCCATCCACAAGCTGTCTCGCCGCGCCGCCGGGCCTCTGGTCGTCTTCGACTGCGCCTCCGTCTCGGACTCGCTCATCGAGAGCGAGCTGTTCGGCCACGAGAAGGGCGCCTTCACCGGCGCGGTGAGCCAGCGCATCGGCTGCCTGGAGCGCGCCAACGGCGGCACCCTCTTCCTGGATGAAATCGACGACCTGGCGCTGGACCTGCAGCCCAAGCTGCTGCGCGCCATCGAGGACCGGGAGCTGCGAAGGTTGGGCTCCTCGAGCCCCGTGTCCTTCGATGCGCGCATCGTGGTGGCGAGCAAGAAGGACCTGTGGGCCGAGACGCAGGCGGGCCGCTTCCGCGAGGACCTGTACTTCCGGCTCTCCGTCTTCACCGTGAGCCTGCCCTCGCTGCGCGATCGCAAGGAGGACATTCCCCTGCTGGTGGACGCATTCGCCGGCGAGGGGCTGTGGTCCCGGCTGCCGGAGAAGGTGCGCGAGCAGTTCATGGGGCACACCTGGCCCGGCAACGTGCGCGAGCTGCGCAACGCCCTGGAGCGCGCCCGGCACATGGCGGACATTCCCGAGCTGGCCGGGGATGGGCTCTTGCGCGAGTTCACCCGCGAGGTCCCCGCCGTGGAGGGAGACTCGCTGCCGGTGGAGTTCACCGGGCCCTTCAAGGCCTGCAAAGAGGACCTCATCCGCGCCTTCGAGCGCGAGTACCTCACCCGGCTGCTGGGACGTACCAAAGGCAACATTGCCCGGGCCGCGCGCGAGGCAGAGCTGGACCGCAAGCACCTCTATTCTCTGCTGCACAAGTACGGTCTGGTACAGAGTGAGGGCGACTGAACCCGCGGTTCCTCAGTCTGGAGGGGTACACACGATATGAAGCGTGCTTTCCGCCTGTTCGCGACGTTGACCCTGGTTGCGTTCTCGCTGCAGATGACCGGCTGCTTCGGCAAGTTCAGCCTCACCCGGGCGATCTGGGACTTCAACAAGAACGTCTCCGGCAACAAGTTCGTCCAGTGGCTGGTGTTTCTGGTGATGGTGATCGTCCCCGTGTACGGGATTGGCACCCTGGTGGACGCGCTCATCATCAACAGCATCGAGTTCTGGACCGGCAACAACCCCGTCGCGAGCGCGGACGGCACGGACAGCAACACCCGCGTGGTACGGCTGGGCGACGGAGAGACGCTGCGGCTGTCTCGCGAGCCGGGCACGGACGTGATGAAGGTGGAGATGGAGCGCCCGGGCCAGGCGCCGGTGGTGCGCTACTTCGAGCCGCTCAACGACGGCATGGTGGTGCGCGATGACGCGGGCGCCCTGCTCATCCAGGCGCGCGAGCAGACCGACGGCGCGGTGAAGGTGACGGACGCCTCGGGTGCAACCATGGCGATGCACTCGCCCGAGGCGGTGGCCCAGGCGCGGCAGATGCTCCTCAACGACGGGGCCGAGGGACTGGTGCAGTACGCGCAGACCCAGGTGTCCTTCTCCCAGGGCGTGGCGCTCGTCTGCGCCGAGGGAGCCACGGCGGTTCAGCCGTAGCGACGTTGGCTACTCAACGGGCCTTATTGGGAGGGCCCGGTTCTCCTGCGCCGCGTACGCGCCATTGTAACCATAGGCGCGCAGCTTCGCTCGGACCGCAGGGGATGCTCGTGAACCACGCTCTACAGAAGCGCAACAACGTGCGAGTGCTCGGCAGAGGCTCGCACACCCTCATTTTCGCCCACGGCTTTGGCTCCGAGCAGAGCGCCTGGAGGCACCAGGTCGCCGCGTTCCAGGACCGCTACCGCATTGTCCTCTTCGACCATGTGGGATGCGGCGGGTCGGACCTCGACGCCTACAGTCCGAAGCGCTACGACAGCCTGCGCCGCTATGCGCAGGACCTGCTGGAGCTGTGCGACGCGCTGCACCTCAGCGGCTGCACTCTGGTGGGCCACTCGCTCAGCGGCATGGTGGGCCTGCTGGCGGCCGTGGCGGAGCCCCAGCGCTTCCAGCAGCTCGTCTTCGTGAAGGCCTCGCCCCGCTACCTCAATGATGCCTCCACCGGCTACCACGGTGGCTTCGAGCAGGAACAGCTCAACGGGTTGTACGCCGCCATGGCCTCCAACTTCGCCGTCTGGGCCATGGGCTTCGCGCCCCACGCCATGGGCAACCCCGAGCAGCCCGAGCTGGGCCAGGAGTTCAGCCGCACGCTGAGTGCCATGCGGCCGGACATCGCCCTGGCCACCGCCCGCATGATCTTCCAGTCGGATCACCGCGCGGACCTGCCCCTCTTGAAGGTGCCCACCCTCATCCTCCAGTCCGGCGATGACCTGGCCGTGCCCAACGAGGTGGGCCACTACATGGCCCGGCACATCCCCCGGGCAACGCTGGTCCCCATCGAGGCGCGCGGGCACCTGCCGCACCTGAGCGCTCCCAAGGCCGTCAACAGCGCCATCGACACGTACCTCTCCGCCTCGAGGATGCCCAGGCAGCCAGGCGAGCCCAAGGGATGGCTTGCCCGGCTCACCGCCCGCTAATAAGCGGGGGCTGTGGCGCCCCAGTTCCCATTTTTTATCCCTCGGCCGGTCTCTCCTGAAGAGGAGAGCGTCCTGAGCCTACCCATCCCATCATTCCGCGCGTCCCGAGGGACCCGCCATGGATGACGCACAGCTGGCACAGCTGTACGAGCGGTACGGCTATCTCATCCACCGCCGGTGCCTACAGCTGGTGCGCCGCCCCGAGGACGCGGAGGACGCGCTCCAGGAGACTTTCCTGCGGGTGAAGCGCTACGGCGCGCCGCGTGAGGGAGGCTCGACCCTGGCATGGCTGTACACCATTGCCCAGCGCTGCTGCTTCGACCTGCTGCAGCGCCGCGGGCGCGAGCCGGCCGCCGAGGAGGAACAGCTCGCGGCCCTGGAGCAGCGCGGCGAGGGCTCCCCCGAGGACGCCGATCGCCGGGCGATGCTCGGCATGGCGCTGCGCCAGCTGGACGAAAAGACCCGCGACATTGGCGTGCTGCACTTCCTGGACGGCTACACCCAGGAGGAGGTCGCCGCGCAGACCGGCTACTCCCGCCGCACCATCGGCAAGAAGCTCCAGCTGTTCGAGGAACGCATCCGCCAGCTGTGGCAGGCGCGAACCCCTCCCAAGGAGAGACGATGACCTCCCCTCCCCTGCCTCCTTCGCCGCGGGGCCCGCAGTGCCCGCCGGCCGCCGTGCTCGAGGCCCTCAGTGCCGGCGAGGCCACGCCCGAGGCCACGCGGCTCCACGTGGAGGGCTGTCCCCACTGTGGCCCCCAGCTCGCGGCGCTCACCTCCGGGCGCGAGGCCTTCGTACGCGCACGTCCTCCGGAGCTCTTCCTGCGCCAGTTGGAGCGCCGTGCCGCGACCGCGCCCCGCCCGGGCCTGCGCCGGCTGCTGCCCCTGCTCGGAGCATTTGTTCCGCTGCTGGCGCTGCTGGTGCTGGTGCCCCGGCTGCTCGAGGGGGATGGCGTGCGCGACAAGGGCGGTGCCTTCCGCGTGGTGGCCTCGCGCACGGGTGGGGCGCCGGAGCTGCTCGGCCCGGATGCACAGGTGAAGCCGGGAGATGCGCTGCGCTTTGCCTACGAGGCGCCCGAGGCGGGACACCTGCTGGTGCTGGAGCTGGATGGACGAGGCTCCGCGAGCGTCTTCTATCCTTATAGTGGCACCACCTCCGCACCCCTGGCCGCGGGCCAGCGCGACTTCCTGCC
>DASVVJ010000425.1:0-14341 GCA_036389955.1 Myxococcaceae bacterium | reverse complement strand
GACCAACGATGACGTGCCCTTCGTGGGCCGCTCGCGCGAGGTGGCCCTGCTGCGCGACGCGGTGGACGCGCTGGTGGGCCACCAGGGCCGCGCGCTGATGCTGGTGGGCGAGGCGGGCATGGGCAAAAGCCGCCTCATCTCCGAGGTGCTGCTGCACCAGGAGATGAGCGCCCGGGTCCTGGTGGGCTACGGCCGCTGCCGGCAGCTCGGAGAGCTGGTGCCCTACTCGCCGCTGCGCGAGGCACTGGGCCAGCTGGTGGAGCTGCTGCTGGGCATCCGCGGCGAGCCGGGCCACAAGGTGCGGCACCTGGCCGGTCAGGCCCTGGCGGGCGAGGCGCAGGAGCTGCGGCGCCTGGTGCCAGAGCTGAGCCGGCTGCTGCCCGAGGGCGCCGAGCGCGGCAACGAGGGCGCCATCGTCCAGGGCCTGGGCTCGGAGCGTGTGAGCAAGGCGTTCGCCCACCTGCTCACCGTGATTGGCTCGGTGCGGCCGCTGGTGCTGGTGCTGGAGGACGTGCACTGGGCGGACGAGGGCACCCTGGCGGTGCTCACCCGGCTCACCGCCGAGCCGCCTCCGGGCGTGTTGGTGCTGAGCACCAGCCGGCCTCCGCCACGGCTGACGAAGGCCGGTGGCCAGCAGATGGTGACGCTGGGCGCGCTGGGCTCCGCGGAGAATGATCAGCTGTTGACCCCGCTGGCGGGCGGGGCACCTCCCGCCGTGGTTCGCACCCTGGTGCAGTCGGTGCCCTTCCTGGCCAGCGGCAATCCGCTGGTGAGCGCGCAGATCATCCGCGACCTGCGGCAAAGCGGCTACCTCTCCCAGGCGGCGGACGGCCGCATCCGCGTGTCAGAGCGTCTGCGCGGGGAGTACCAGGCCCCGGACTCCGTCTCCACGGTGGTGGGCCGGGCCCTGGAGTGGCTGGACGCGCCGGTGCGGCGGGTGCTGCGGGTGGCCGCCCTCATCGACCGCCGCTTCCGGCTCTCGGACCTGGAGGCCCTGGGCCTGTTCTCTCCGCTGGAGGTGCGCGCCGCGGTGGCCGCCGCCGAGGCGCAGAAGCTGTGCTCGGTGACGGGAGACCGGTGCACCTTCGCGCATGACACCGTGCGCGAGCAGCTGGCCTTGGACGGGGGCCCGGAGGATGGGGTGGACATCCACCGCCGCATCGCCGAGCGGCTGAAGCAGCGGGGCGCCCCGGCCGGCACCCTGGGCTACCACTGGGAGCAGGCCGGTGAGCCGATGCTCGCGGCCCGCGCCTACCTGGAGGCGGGGCTGGAGGCGGACCGGATGCTGGATCCGATCGGGGCCAGCAAGCACCTGCGCAACGCATTCCAGGTCTTCATGTACAGCACCGTGGCGGCCTCGCCCGAGCGCGACGACATCATGGTGAGGTCGCTGTACGGGCTGGTGCGCATCGGGTGCTTGCTGGGCAGTGCGTCCGAGATGCTGCAGCACCTGGAGTATGGCACGGCGATGGTGGAGCACCTCACGCCGGAGCACCACCTGGCGCTCAACAGCGCCTGGGCGCGCGCGTACTACGTGGCGGGCAACTTCCCCAAGGCGATGGAGTACAGCCGGCGGTGCCTGGGCGCGGCCGCCGAGCCCTCGCTGCGTCATTATATGTCCACGCCCTCGAGCATCATGGGCCGGGCGCTGTGCGGCTCGGGCCGGTACGGGCCCGCGGTGCCCATGCTCACCGAGGCGGCCACCCTGGCCGCCGAGGCGGGCGAGGCCGTGGAGCAGACGCACTCGGAGGGCGTGCTGGCCACCTGCCTGGTGTACACGGGCGAGTTCAAGAAGGCGCGGGAGTACGCGGCCTCCTCGACGCGCATCGCCATGAAGCTGGGCAACCCGGTGCGCATGGCGGCCTCCTCCTTTTATTACTCCGTCATCGCCGAGGCGGAGTTCCGCTGGGACGAAGGGGTGCAGCGCAGCGCGGAGCTGCTCGCCTACACCGAGGCGCACGGCATCACCGGGCTGTACCAGTGCGTGGGCCACGTCTACGCGGCCCGGGCCCAGTTCCACATTGGCCAGCTGGACCGGGCGCGGCACCTGCTGCACCACGCGATGGGGCTGGCCAAGCAGCAGGGCAGCTCCTATGGCGTGTCCCTGGCGTACGCCTACCTGGGCGATGTGGAGTTCGTCGCCAACCGCCACGCCGAGGCGCAGGCGGCCTATGCCAAGGGGCTGGAGCTGGCCAGCGCGGGGGTGACGGACGAGCAGGTCGCGCCGCTGTGCCTCATTGGCCTGGCGCACCTGCAGGCGCTCTCGGGCGGGCCGGTGGACGAGGTGCGCAAGAAGGGCAACGAGGCGCTGGAGCGGCTGCGCGCGGTGCGCAACCTGAGCAACCAGATTCCCACCCTGCAGCGCTACGCGGAGGCGCTGGAGGAGCTGGGCGATGCGGCGGGCGCGGCCCAGCTGTACGCCGAGCGTCAGGTGCTGGTGAAGCAACTGGGGCTGCTCGAGTGCGACTTCTGGCCCCGCGTGCTGCAGGGCGGGCAGACGGAGAAGCTCGCCCCGCGGCAGTACTGGCGCCGGGCCAGCTCGCGGGGGTCGTCCTCCAGCAACCGCTCCTCTGTCCCCGCTCAGCAGGACTTCGACGGGGAGACGGTGGTGCGGGCCGCGGCCCCGCCTCCTTCGGACACCGTGGATCAGTAGTGGCAGTGCAGCCCGGTGGAGACGACGGGGCCTGTGACGCGGCATCATGGCCAACATGAGCCCTTCCACCTCGAGCTGCTTGTCTCGTCCCAAGCGGCTCGTCCACTCCCGCGTCACGGCGATGCTGGCCACGGTGCTGGTGGCTACCTTCCCCGCGTTGGCGCAGGCCCAGGGTAACAACCCGCCGACGGCGACCGACGACCAGGTGACGGTGGCTGAGGACAGCGGCGACACCGTCATCCATGTGCTGGGCAACGACAGCACCGCGCCAGACACCGGCGAGGTGCTCACGGTGGAGGCGGTGACCCAGCCAGCCTCCGGTGGCGTGGTGACGCTGACGAGCGGTCAGGTGAGCTTCTCCCCCGACCCCCACTTCAATGGAGTGGTGACGTTCACGTACACGGTCTCTGACGGCAACGGAGGCACGGACACGGCCAACGTCGAGGTGACGGTGACGGCGGTGAACGACTCGCCGACGGGACGGCCCGACACGTTCTCCGTGGGCATGGACAGTCCGCCGGGCACGCTGGACGTGCTGGCCAACGACTCGAGCGCCCCGGACTCGGGCGAAACGCTTACGGTCTCCCAGGTGACCCGAGCGACCACGGGCGGCACGGTGTCCATCGCGACGGGCGGCACGGGGGTGGTGTTCACGCCGGCCCCAGGCTTCCTGGGCGAGGTGACGTTCACCTACACGGTGGTCGACGGCAACGGCGGCTCCACCACCGTCCCCGTCACGGTCACCGTTGTCTCGGTGGACTCCGACGGTGACACCATCAACGACGACGTCGAGACCGAGAACGGCCTCGACCCGGACGACGCCGACAGTGACGACGACGGCATTCGCGACATGGATGACGGCCTCGAGGACATCGACGAGGACGGGATGATCAACGCGCTCGACCCGGACAGTGACAACGACGACCTGCGCGACAGCACCGAGAGCGGGAAGACGGCCGCCACGGCGGACCCGGACACCGACCTGTCCTCGCCCAACTTCGTGCCGGATGCCGACCCGGAGTCCACCACGGATCCGTACAACCCGGACACGGACGGTGATGGCCTCTTCGACGGTGGCGAGGACGCCGACGTCGACGGCGCCGTCGGCAGCGGGGAGACGGATCCGAACAACGCTGACACCGACGGCGGAGGCATCAACGATGGCGCGGAGGTCACCGCCGGGCGCAATCCGCTGGACCTCGCGGATGACCAGCTGGTCAGGGGCCGCGGCTGCACCTCCACGGGCATGGGCACGGTGCTGCCGCTGCTGAGCCTGCTGGCCGTGCCGCTGCTGGGCCGCCGCCGAGCGCTCCGCCGCGATGGGAAGGCGTGGGGCCTGCCCGTCCTGCTGGTGGCCTTGTTGGTGGCGGCCCCCGCGAGCGCCCAGACGACGGTCTCTCAGAGCATCGACGTGCAGCAGTACAAGCCCGGTCCCGGCTGGAAGGACGTGCTGGGACTGTACAGCCCGCGAGTGGGGCGGCACCTCGGCTGGAACCTGGGGCTGTCCCTCAGCTACGCCAGGGAGCCGCTCAACTTCCTCCAGCCGCAGACGGGCGACTTCACCTACGCGGTCGTCAAGAACCAGTTCACCGTCGATTTGATGGGCTCCGTCGCGCTGTACGACCGGTTCGAGCTTGGCCTGGCGCTGCCCATGACCGCACAGGGCTCGTCCTCCCCGGAGCCCGGCTCACCCCTGCTACCCGGGGGCCTGAGTGCCCGGGGCCTGGGGGACCTGCGCCTGGTGTTCAAAGAGAACCTGTTCTCCACCGAGGGTGGGCTGCACATGGGCCTCGTGCTGCCGCTGCTGCTGCCCACCTCGAGAGGCAAGGAGTTCCTGGGCCGCAACGGCGTGGCCGCCTTCCCGCGGTTGATCGGCGAGTGGGTGAACGAAAACGGGCTGCGCGTGCTGGCCAACGTGGGGGTGAACCTCCAGCCCCGCAACCGGTTCTACAACCTGAACGTGGGCAACGAGTTCGCCTACGGGCTGGGCGCCGAGGTGCCCTTCCAGGTGGCCGAGCACCGGCTGTCCGCCGAGGTCACGCTGATGGGCTCCATCGGCCTCCCGGAGAAGAACCTCGAGGAGCGCCCGCTGGAGATGATGGCCGCGGTGCGCTACCACCTTTCGGACGAGGTGATGGCGCACCTGGGCGGTGGCCCGGGCCTCACCGGGGGCTACGGCACGCCGGGCTTCCGGGTGCTCGCTGGGCTCGCTTGGAACCAGGCGGAACGCACCCGATCCGCGCGCCTCGAGTCTCCGCCACCTCAGCCCCAGCCCCGGCCTCAGCCCCAGCCTCGGCCGCAGCCTCCGCCGCAGCCTCGACCGCAGCCTCCGCCCCAGCCCGCCAGGGAGTCCCCCCAGAACTCCGAGGACATGGCGGACGCGCGGCCCCCTCTGCGGGCGGACCTGGACGGCGATGGCATTGCGGACAGCCAGGACCTCTGCCCGCAGTTCCCCGAGGACAGGGACGGCTTCCAGGATGAGGACGGCTGTCCCGATGCGGACAACGACAACGACGGAGTGATCGACGCGGTGGACAGGTGCCCGGCCGAGCCGGAGACCCTCAACGGCGTGAACGACCTGGATGGCTGCCCGGACACGGGCAAGGAGAAGGCGCGCGGCTGACGGGAGGGATTGCCGCCCCGGCCACTCCATTTTCTTGGGTCCACACCATAGGCACGGCATCGATGACCCCTACGGGGGCCCGTGCGGTACGCCTTACTCGATGTGGACCTCGCAGGGCGCGTACCGCGGCCTGCCCGGCATCGCCTGCCAGTAGCTTCCGGCGCGGTCAGGTCTCGGATGGCGGCCTCCAGGCCCGTTCGTTACGTTCGCGGCATGAAACGAATGGAGCTGTTCGAGTTCGAGGACTCGGCGCGCTTTCCCGGGTGGCTGCGAGACCTCATGACCGCCTACCTGGGGGCGTTCCACCGGGTCTTCCGCACGGCACCGGCGGTCGCTGATCTCGTTCGGCAGGCGCTCCAGAGCACTGCCGAACGGCGGGTGGTGGACCTGTGCAGCGGTGCCGGCGGGCCGATGATCGACGTGGCCCGCACGCTGCGCCAGGATCCCGGTCTCGCCGATCTCGAACTCGTCCTCACGGACCTCTATCCGAACGCGCAGGCCGCCGCGCAGGTCTCCGCTCTGAGCGACCCCCGGACCCGCTACTCGACCGACCCCGTGGATGCCACGCGCGTGGGCACCGAGCACCGAGGGGTGCGCACGCTCGTGGGGAGCTTCCACCACCTGCCCCCGGATGCGGCCCGGGCCGTCCTCCTGAACGCGGCGAAGGCCCGCCAGCCGCTGGTCGTCTTCGAGCTCTCGGACAACGGTCCTCCCTCCTGGCTCTGGTGGACGGCCATCCCGCCGGGCTTTCTGATGACGCTCCTGCTGACGCCGTTCGTTCGTCCGCTCTCAGCGCGGCAGCTCTTTTTCACCTACCTCGTCCCGCTGCTGCCCGTCTTCATCGCGTGGGACGGGGCGGCCTCGAACGGGAGGACGTACACCCCGGCGGATATCCGCGAGCTGCTCAAGGACTACAACGATCCCGGCTACACCTTCGAGGTCACCTCCCGGCGCGTCGGACGGCTGCCGTCACCGAGCCTCATCGTCCTTGGGCGGCCCGTGAGCACCTGACGCTCGGCGCCCGACGGCCTCCTGCCCGCTACCAGGGGCAGGTGACGACATCCACGATGCGCTTCTGGATGTTGGACCGGCGGCCGCCGGGATCCCTCGCGGGGATGCCAGAAGATTGGCAGGCTGTGCCACAGCCCGAACCTGAACGTGGCTGTGCGGCGGTGCGCCTTCCGCACATGGTCATCAAGGGCGTGGCGAGAGGCCAGCGGCAGCTCATCGCCGAGGCCGTCGAGCGCGCCGACTGAGGCTTTCTCGCACACAAAGCGCCATCAGGTGGGGGAGGGGGACCGGGAACGAAACCGTTTCCGGTCCTCGCGGCCGCCCACTATCCTGCGGCACCGAGCAGCCTGCCCAGGAGACGAGATGACCCGCGAGTACCCCCAGGAACAGTTACTGGCGTTCGTCCAGGCCATGGCCAACGTGGCGGCGAGTGATGGCCGCGTCACCGAGGACGAGCGTCAGCAGCTCGATGACATGGTGGTGAGCATCGGCCTGTCGCCCCGCGACGAGCAGGTCTCCGCGCTCATCGAGAAGGAGTTCAAGACCCCCAGCCGCCTCACCGACATCGTCGGCAGGATCCAGATCCGCGAGCTGCGCGGCTCTCTGCTGCGCATGCTCGCCGAGGTGGCGTGCGCCGACGGCGAGATCGCTGACAAGGAGCGCACGACGGTGAAGGAGGCCGCCAGCGCCTTCGGTTACGACGCCGCGATCGCCGACGAGCTCATCGACTGGACGCTCGCCTCGATCAAGCTCGAGCAGCGCGAGCAAGAGATCATGACGAAGCTGCTCTAACGAGCGGCTGCGGAGGCGTGCATGGAGAGGAAGCGAGCCGGGGATTTCGACCAGGACCTGCTGATCCTGTTCGATGCGTACGTGCACGGTGACATCGATCGCCGTGGATTTCTCGAGAAGGCGGCGCGCTTTGCCGCTGGCGGCATCACCGCCTCCATGCTGCTGGGCATGCTGACGCCCAGGTTCGCCGAAGCGCAGCAGGTGCCCAGGGACGATGCGCGGCTGAAGGCGGAGTACGCGGAGTACGAGTCGCCCAAGGGCTACGGGAAGATGCGCGGCTACCTGGTGCGGCCGGCGAAGGCCAAGGGGAAGCTGCCCGCGGTCCTCGTCATCCATGAGAACCGCGGCCTCAATCCGCACATCGAGGACATCACCCGGCGGCTGGCGCTGGAGAACTTCCTGGCGTTCGCGCCCGACGCGCTCTTCCCGCTGGGCGGTTACCCCGGCACCGAGGATGAAGCGCGTACGCTCTTCCAGAAGCTGGACCAGACGAAGTCGCGGGAAGACTTCGTCGCAGCCGCCGAGTGGCTGATGAAGCGGCCGGACTCGACCGGGAAGGTGGGCGTGGTTGGGTTCTGCTACGGCGGCGCGATGGCGAACATCCTCGCGACGCGGGTGCCCAAGCTCGCGGCGTCCGTGCCCTTCTACGGCACCTCACCGGCGCCGGAAGAAGCAGCGAAGATCAAAGTGCCACTGCTGATCCACCTCGCCGAGAACGATCAGCGCGTCAACGCAAGCTTCCCTCCGTACGAGGAAGCGCTGAAGGCGGGCAAGGTGAACTACCAGGCCTTCACGTATCCGGGAACCCAGCACGGCTTCCACAACGACACGACGCCGCGCTACGACCCCGAAGCCGCGAAGCTCGCCTGGACGCGGACGCTGGAGTTCTTCACCAAGCACCTGCGCTGATTCCTCGGGGCTACGGCCGGTAGCTCCGCTTGGCATGCCCTTGGAGTTCCGCCGGGTCGAACCACACCGGCTTGAACCGGTGCTGCACGAAGAGCGGCGCTTGGTCGGTGTAATGCGGTGACTCCGGCCGCGTGCTGGCCGACCCAAACGGCTGGACGGATTCCGAACGCACCTGGCCCGCCTTGTCCCACGTCACGAACATGATGAAGCTGTCGCCGTGGCGGATCGCGAGGCGGCCGTCAGGTGCCTCTTCGTAATTGGTCGAGGCGCGGAGCGAATCCGGCCCGCCATCCAACGGCAGGTCGACCTGGCCCTGGCGCAGGCGGATCAGCTCGCCGAGCGGCACATCGAGCTTGCCGAAGTGCTTCCGCAGATAGCCCGCTGACTCGGCCAACACCGCGCGCGGGTCAGGCTTGGGCTTGCGCTCGTACTGGAAGCGATGCGGTGTGCGCATGATCGAGAAAGCGAGCGAGTCAGCGGGGCCCTTGCCGTCCCAGTTCCAGTCCCATTGGGAGAGCAGCTCGCGCGCTTCTGTGACCAGAGTGTCGCCTTGGGGATCGACCGCGAGCAGCTCCTTGAACCACGCCTCCAGATAGCCGCCCTTGGCGACGCCGGTGTCGAACTTGATCCGCTTCAGGTCCTCCGCGGAGATCGCCGGCAGGGCGCTCATCAGCTCCAGCGCGCGGTCGCCGCGATTGGTGGTGTCGGTCTCCACACCGAGCAAGGGCGGTTGAGGTGGGATCTCCGAGCCCGGCCCCGCCGCCAGATACGGAGTGTTGTTGCCGTTGACCAGGAAGCCCGAGGCCGGATTCACGTTGCGCGGGACCATGCTCCACGGAACGGTGCCCTCGGCATAGGCGCTCGAGGTGTCGCCTGGCAGCACCTTCGAATAGTCGAAGCCCGGCTTCCGGTTGGGAAAGGCGGCATTGTAGAAAAAGGCGATGTTGCCGGCCGCGTCGCCATAGAAGAAGTTGGTGCCGGGAATACCCTGCATCGCCAGTGCCGCCTGCCACTGGGTAAAGTCGGTGGCCCGGCTGAGCCGGTAATACTCCTCGATCATCCTGAGCTGGTCGGCGCCGCCATAGCGGATCGCATAGCTGCCGCTCTTGTTGGCGATCACCGGCCCCTGCACGGCGCGAGAGACCGTTCTGGGCACAGGCAGCACGAACGGTCCCCAGAGCTTGACCGGCAGCCAGACACGCTGCTTCTCCAACGGCCGCCACGCGTCGTCATAGCGGTAGCGGTCGCCCTCGGTGACGAGCTGGTAGACGTCGATCAGGTCGGGGCGGTTGACGGTGTTGGTCCAGCCGAGCGTCTTGTTGTGCCCCATCAGCGGATACGGCGCGCCGGGGAGGAGCACGCCAGCGAAATCCCAGCCGGTCTGTGAATGGACGACGAGTTCGTACCACGCCGCGCCGCCG
This sequence comes from Myxococcaceae bacterium, assembly GCA_036389955.1. Classification (GTDB taxonomy): domain Bacteria; phylum Myxococcota; class Myxococcia; order Myxococcales; family Myxococcaceae; genus DATHBR01. The sequence goes on along the minus strand of DASVVJ010000425.1, from coordinate 4,932 downwards.
CGCCAGGGCTGATGCGAATTGGAAACGAGGTGGGTGAAGCCATCCGCCGAGCGCTTCGGCGCGACGATGAAGGCGTTGGAGCCGGCCTGTTCAGACTCGGGTCCGAGTGGCGTGACCGCGGGCGCTCCGGGCAGCGGGCCGGCGTGTTCGACCGGCAGCGGCTTGTCGCCAGCAAGCGCACCGAGCACGCCCTCAAGTCCGAAGAAGAAGGGCGAGCGGACAACGAAACCGGTGGCGACATCCTCACCATTGACCGGGAACAGCCGGGCCAGTTGCACTTCGTCCGGATGCGTCTCGGCATAGCGGTTGAGGCCCGAGGCGTAGCCATCGAGCAGCGCGCGAACATCGTCGGGCTGCTTCAGGTAATCACGCGCGACCGTGGCGCGGGCGGCGAGGAGGTGGACGACGAAATCGGTCTTGGCACCGTCCGGCCCCTTGAGCGCGCCGAGCCGGCCGCGGGTCATCGCCAGCACTTCCTGCAGCGTCGAGAAATCATCCTCGGCATGGGCATAGCCAATGCCATAGGCGACGTCGGGATCGGTCTTGCCGAAGATGTGCGGCACGCCGAAGTTGTCACGGGTGATCGTCACGTCGTAGACGTGCGCGGGTGGAGGAGCGGCGCGGTCGGCGAGCAATGGCTCCCAGGTGGCCAGCCCGATTGCCGCAGCGATGAGCAGCACGCCCAGTCCGATCAGGGTTCTCCGAACGAGCCGCATTCCAGCCTCTCCATGGCCGCTGGAGATCGCGGCCCTCAAAAAGGGCTTATCACGAGCGAGCTTCGCACTTCGCGTCCGCCCTCGGCAGCCCCTCGAACACCACGGTGAACGTCGAGCCTTCCTGGAGGCGGCTCTCAACCGACACCCGACCACCCATGGCCTCCACCAGCTGCCGGGTGATGTAGAGGCCCAGGCCCAGGCCTCCATAGTGACGCTCGGAAGCCGCGCGCTCGAAGCGGCCAAAGAGGCGCGGCAGCATCTCGGGCGCGATGCCGATACCCGCATCCCGCACTTCCACGCGCACGTGGCCCTCCGGCTCGAGGAGCCGCACGTGCACGGGCTTGCCGGCCCCATACTTGGCCGCGTTGGACAGCAGGTTGACGAAGACCTGGTCCAGCCGCTCCGCGTCCACCATCGCGAGGGCCACCTCGGGCACCTCGAGCTGCAGCGGGCACTTGGCCTGCGCAAAGAGGGGCTCCATGCGCGCGGCCACGTCACGCATCAGGGCCCCTACGTTCACCGGGCGCAGCTCCACCTCTAGCCGGCCCTGCGCGATGCGGCTGACGTCCAACAGGCTCTCCACCAGCTGCGCGAGGCGGCCCACCTGACGCAGCGCCTGGCCCAGTGGCTTTCCCACCTGGACTCGCGCGTCGGGGCCGAGCGCGCGCTCGGCCCGCTGCAACTGCAACTGGAGAGAGGTCAGGGGCGTACGCAGCTCGTGCGCCGCCACGGAGAGGAAGTCCTCACGCGCCCGCACCGCGCGCTGCGCCTGGTCGTAGAGCCGTGCGCGCTCCAGGGCCAGGGCGGCCTGGCGCGCCAGTGCCGTGAGGAAGGCCCGGTCCGTCGCCTCCAGCCGCCGCTCATCGTGGAAGGTCAGGACCAGCACGCCTACGGGTGCACGCGGCCCGGGCATGGGCAGCACGGCCACGGTGCGGCTGCGGCTGGCCGCCTGCGTCTGAGCCAGCTGAGGGTAGCGCCCCAGGTAGTCGCTCAGGCTCTCCAGCCACAAGGCCTCACCCGTGCGCGCCACGTCGGCCACGGGCACGGCCGCATCGGGCACGATGCGGCGGAACGCCTCGCATAGTGCCTCCGAATAGCCCTCCGCGCCGGCCAGGAGCATGTCGTCTCCATCGCGCACGTAGAAGAGGGCGCCTTTGGCCTGAAGCCACCCCGTCGCCTCTTTCAGCACCGCGCGGGCGATGTCGTCCGGCGTGAGCGAGGTGAGCAGCGTTGAGGTGATGTCCTGCAGGCGCTGAGCGCGGCCACGGGCCAGGAGCTCCTCGGACACGTCCTGGATCAGGGCGACGTAGCCGTCCACCTCTCCGGAGGCATCGCGGTGGGGCAGGTAGCTGGCACGCACGTGGCGCGCTCCCTGGCGGTAGTGCATCTCACGCTCGAAAGTGAAGGCCTCTCCGGCGAAGACACGCTCCATCAGCGGGCGCACGGTTTCGTATGCGGTCTCCCCCAGCACCTCGCGCACCAGCCGGCCCTGGAGCTGCTCCCGCGGCAGGCCAAACCACTCGGTGTAGCCACGGTTGATCAGGTGGTAGCGGCCGTCCCGGCCCACGAACGAGATGAGGGCCGGCACCGCGTCGGTGACGGTGCGAAGCTGCTCCTCGCGCTGGGCCAACTCATGGCTGAGGGACTCGGCCTGCTTGCGCCCTTGCGTCGCCTCGGTCACCTCCACCGCGAAGGTGACCAGGCCCTCGACTTGCCCCCGCGTGTCCAGCAGCGGCTGATAGACAAGGTCGAAGAAGGCAGGCTCCACCTGTCCGTCTGGATGCCGGCGAAGCGAGACGGGAAAACCGCGCGCGACGAAGGGCTCACCTGTCCGCATCACACCCCGCAGCGCGGCCATCACGTCTGGCTGGGCGAGCACCTCCGGTAGTGCCTCGGCCAGCGGAGCCCCCAGGCGGATGGAGCGGCCCACCACCTGCTCATAGAGCGGGTTGACGAACTCGAAGATGAACTCCTCTCCGCGCGTGACACAGATGGCGGCAGGGGCACGCATGAGCAGCCCATGCAGGCGCTCGAACGAGGCGGCCTCGGTGAGGCGCTGCTCCTGGTCGCGGATGAGCAGCGCCTGACGCCGCATCTCCTCGCGCGCGGCCTGGGCCTCCGCTGCCGAGCGCTTCGCGGCCTCCTCGGCTTGCTGTGCGGCCTCGTGCGCGCGGCGCAGGGACTCGCGGGTCCGGTACAGCTCGAGCAGCATGCTCACCTTGCCCCGCAGTACCTCGGGGCGGAAGGGCTTGAGGAGGAAGTCTACCGTTTGCGCTTCCGTGTCCCCCAGCGGCACCAGGGACTCCTCTGCCGAGCCGATGAGCAGCACCAGGGGCATGGCGCGGCTGCGATCGCGTGAGCGGATGAGGCGCGCCATCTCCAGGCCGTCCAGGCCGCTGCCCAGGTGCGCGTCGAGCAGGATGGCAGCGAAGTCCTCTCGCAGCACCAGCCGCAGCGCCTCCTCTCCTGAGTTCGCCTCTACCAGGCGCGCGCCGAGCGGCTCGAGCGCGGCATACAGGGCCTTGCGATGCTGCGCGGAGTCGTCCACCAGCAGCACGGCAGGCGCACCCTGTGTCCACGAGGAATCTAACGGCGAAGGGCGCGACAGCATCAGTGGCACTACAGGGACGGGAGGGCCTGGGAAAGCTCGGTAGACGGGACCAGGCTTGTACAATAGGTGTCCAGGGTTTCAACCTGCCCGGGTGCGCCAGGTGGTTTTCATGTTCTTCCGGGCACATCACCTGCTTGCTTTGCGTCCGGACTCTCTGACTGTCAGTGCGTGCTGCGCTGCGTTAGATGCTCGCCTGACGGCCGAGGTGCTGAAGAAGTTGATCGAGGCGTGAAAGCGGCTTGAGCGACGTGGGACTCAGGCGCTCGAGGACTTCAGCAGCTCCTCGTCGGCTTCTTCCTGCGCGGAAGCAGAGCGGTTCGCGGGCTCCTCGGGCTGCCACAGCTCGAACGTCTCTAGCTTCCCGTTCTTGCCGATGTTCACACGCCACTCGGCACCCTCGGTGCGAAACTCGTAGACGAGCTCACCGTCGTCATCTCGCCACGTCGGGGGGTGTCCAGGGGCTGCCCCGGACGCACGTCACAGAACGTGTGCTTGCCCAGATCGAACACCAGGAGGACTCCCGGAGCGGCGGTCCATCCGGCGGAAGGGTCCGGGCCCGCCAACCCCACTGCCTCCTCGGCGATTCCCTGCAGCCTGCCGATCCCAGCCGCCATCAGATCGAACAGCCGCAGGGTCAGCGTCCAGTGCCAGAGCATCGCCACCCCGAAGCCGAGCGCGATCCCGACCCACCGCGCTCCTTGCTCGAGAGGCATGAACCGCTGCAGCAGCTGCGTGAAGACCAGGACGCTCCCGCCGAAGACGGCAAAGGCGATGAAGAAACTGAAGTAGAGCAGCAGTTTCGTCGTCGTCTCGAAGAGAGCCTGAACGAGCTTCTGAAAAAAGCTTCTCACGGGCCCTCGAGTCTACTGCATTTCCAGAGCCGGGAGCTGGCGCCCAGGCCCACCTGTGTGACGTGGATGTGACCTGGCTTCGTGACGCCATGGCCTGGGCGTGGCCGCCCCGCTGGCGAAAGACCGCCGAATCGCCCAATGATGCGGCCCTTTTCCTTCCTGGAGGCTGTCCGTGGAGCTTCGCATCCAGAACCTGTCCAAGCGCTATCCCAATGGGACCCAGGCGCTGGCGGACGTCACGCTCACCGTCAAGCCGGGCATGTTCGGGCTGCTGGGCCCCAACGGCGCGGGCAAGTCCACGCTGATGCGCACGCTGGCGACGCTCCAGGAGGCGGACAGCGGCAGCGCCTTCCTCGGCGACATCGACATGCTGAAGGACAAGGACGCCGTGCGCCGGGTGCTCGGCTACCTGCCCCAGGACTTCGGGCTCTACCCGAAGGTGACGGCCGAGGAGCTCCTCACCCACCTGGCCACGCTCAAGGGCATCTCCGGTTGGCTCGAGCGCAAGCGGGTGGTGGACGCGCTGCTGCACCAGACGAACCTCCACCATGCGCGCCGCAAGCAGCTCGGAGGCTTCTCCGGCGGCATGCGCCAGCGCTTCGGCATCGCCCAGGCGCTGCTCGGCAACCCCAAGCTGCTCATCGTGGACGAGCCCACCGCCGGGTTGGATCCCGAGGAGCGCGTGCGCTTCCACAACCTGCTGAGTGAAATCGGCCAGGACGTCATCGTCATCCTCTCCACGCACATCGTCTCG
>DASVVJ010000424.1:0-2132 GCA_036389955.1 Myxococcaceae bacterium | reverse complement strand
GCGGCAGGCCGCGTCGAACCCCTCCCGGGTCATTCCGCCGCGGCGGGCACGCCGACCCCGACGGGGCAGCTGACGCCGGTCCCGCCGATCCCGCAGTAGCCGCCGGGGTTCTTGGCCAGGTACTGCTGGTGGTAGTCCTCCGCGAAGTAGAACTCCCGCGCCGGGAGGATCTCCGTGGTGATGGCGCTGTAGCCCTGGGCCGCCAGCGCCTTCTGGTACGCGTCCCGGCTCTGCTCGGCCGCGCCCTTCTGCGCCTCGTCGAAGGTGTAGATGCCCGAGCGGTACTGGGTGCCCACGTCATTGCCCTGGCGCATGCCCTGCGTCGGATCGTGGCTCTCCCAGAAGACGCGCAGCAGCGTCTCGTAGCTCACCTTCGCCGGATCGAACACCACCAGCACCACCTCGTTGTGGCCCGTCCCCCCCGAGCACACCTCGCGGTAGGTGGGGTTGGGCGTCAGCCCCGCCGCGTACCCCACCGCCGTGGTGTACACCCCGGGCGTCTGCCAGAACTTTTTCTCCGCTCCCCAGAAGCACCCCAGCCCAAACACCGCTTGCCGCAGGCCAGCGGGGTAGGGCCCCTTCAGTGGAGTGCCCAGCACATGGTGCTTCTCGGGAACCGGCATGGCCTCGGAGCGGCCAGGCAGCGCCTCCTCCGGCGTGGGGAGCTTCAGCTTCTTCGGAGACAGGGAGAACATGCCTGGAGTGATAGCCACTCGGCCGCCCGTTTTCACCTCCTTCAATTGGGGTAGGGTTCACCCGTGATGCGTCTGTCCCTGCTCTGGCTCTGCCTCTGTCTGCTCGCCTCGCCCCGAGTGCTCGCTCAAGGTGGCAAAGGGGGCGGCTCCCGGCTCACGCCCGCGCAGCTCAAGGAGATCGAACGCGAGGTCCAGCGGCTCCAGGAGCAGATGCGCAAGATGGGCATCTACGGCAAGGGCCCCAAGGGAGCCAAGCCCGGCGACGACAAGGCCAAGGAGCCCGAGCCCAAGCCTCCCAACTGCAAGCTGACGGGCCCCAAGCGCGCCGCGCAGTTCTCCGAGGTCGCTCTTCCCGACAGCCCCCTGGGTGAGCGCTATGCCCAGTACGTGGGCACCTGCGGGCTGGGCGATGTGGTGGCGCTCACGCAGCAGCTGGTGCGCTTCAAGACGGTGAGCAGCGAGCAGCCCGCGGCGAAGAACCCGGGCATCGCCGCGATGGGCGCGTTCCTGCGCAAGTGGTCCAAGACGAACGGCTTCGGCTTCCGCGTGGTGGGGAAGAACGACGTGTTCGAGCTGTCCTGGGGCACGGGGGCTCCGCGCCTGGCCTTCATCTTCCACGGAGACGTGTTCCCCGCATCCGCCAGTGAGTGGAAGTCCAACCCCTTCGAGGCGCGGGTGGTGAACGGACGGCTGTATGGCCGCGGGGTGCTGGACGACAAGGGGCCGCTGGCCATGGGGCTCGTGTCGCTGGCGATGGCGAAGGAGATGGGGCTCAAGCCGCAGAAGGGCAAGGTGCTCATCCTCATCGGCAACGGTGAGGAGAGTGACTGGACTGGCATGCAGGAGTACGCCCGCACCGAGCAGTTGCCCACGCACGCCATCTCCGTGGATGCGAACTTTCCGGTCGTCGCCGCGCAGTCGGGCTTCGTCTCGCTGAACCTGGAGGCCGCCGTGGAGCCCCAGGGCGCGAGTGTCCCCGGCGGCCTGCTCGCGGTGGATGTCACCGCGGGCGAGGGGCCCACCCAGGTGCCCGGCTCAGCCACGCTCAGCATGCTGCCCGCCCCGGGCACCTCGCTGGAGCAGGCGCTGAGCGCCGTGAAGGCCACCGTGGAGAACGCGCGCAAGGAGCGGCCCGGGCTGCGCGCCGAGGTGAAGGCCGTGCCGGTGGTGGGCGTCGCTGGAGGCGGCTCGCGCATCGTCCTCACCACGCAGGGCAAGGCCGTGCACTCCTCCACCCCCGAGCAGGGCCACAACGCGCTGTGGGACCTGGCCGTCATCGCCGACAACCTGACGCTGGTGGACAACGGCATCACCGAGATGCTGCGCATGGTGGCGCGCCGCTTTGACGGAGACCATCATGGCGAGCGTCTGGGCTTCACCGAGCAGGACTCGTTGATGGGGCGCATGGTGTCGGCGCCCACGATGCTCCAGATGAAG
>DASVVJ010000423.1:0-1725 GCA_036389955.1 Myxococcaceae bacterium | reverse complement strand
CCAGCACCTGGTTGGACGCCAGCACCGTCACCGTGTGCCCCAGGCGGGGAATGGTCAGCGCGCAGGACGCGGACCACGTGCCAGTGCCCCGGTCATACAACTCCGCGCTCGCCAGCGCCGTTGCGGCCCTGCTGCCGCCGGTCACCAGAACCAGCCCCGAAGGCAACAGCGTGGCGGTATGGCTCGAGCGCGCCTCCTTCATGGGCGCGGAGTCCACCCAGGTGTCACGGGGCTCCGAGTAGAGCTGCACCTGGGAGAGGGCGCTGAACATCTCCGTGCCTCCCGCGACGAGCACCTCCCCCGTGGCCAGCAGCGTGGCGGTGTGGCCCGTCAGGGCTGCCTTCAAGCTGGCGCTCTGGCTCCACGCTCCCCCAGTGGCCGGAGCATAAACCTGCGTGCTGGTGGTGCTGCCACCCGCCAGGAGCACCTTGCCCGACAGGAGCTTGACCGCTGCATGCCCAGCGACTGGAAAGAGCATCTGGACAGGCGCGGCCCAGGTCTCCTTACCTGGGTCATACTCCGCCGCACTGTCGGAGTACTGAGCCACCCCACTCAGCTTTCCACCTGCCAGCAGGACTTTCCCGGACTCCAGCAGGATCGCCGCATTGGAGTAGGACCACTGGGCCACCCCCAAGTTCGCGCTCTTCGACCAGGCACGGGTTCTCAGCTCTGGGTCATACAGCTCCGTGGTATCCAGGGGGTCTAGCCACACGTCCGAATCGTCACGATACCCCCCCGTCACCAGCACTTTGCCCGAAGGCAGCAAGGTCGCGGTGTGGTTCGCGCGAGAGGAGGACATCCCGCCGCTGGTTTCCTGCCATTGGGAAGTGCCTGGGGACTCACCGGGCACGTACTCCTCCGAGGAGCTGATCCCCAGGCTGGCGTTGGTCTGTCCCCCCGCGACCAGTACCCGGCCCGAAGGCAGCAACGTGGCCGTGTGGCCCGCGCGGGGTTGGAACATCCTGGGAGCATTGGTCCAAAGGCCCGTGCTCGGGTCATACACTTCCGTGGTGGCCTGCACCGCCATGTTCCATTCACTGAGCCCGCCCGTGACCAGCACCTTGCCCGTGGGCAGCAGCGTCGCTGTGTGCCGATAGCGCGGCGCGCTCATCCTTCCCGTCAGCATCCAGTTCGGGCAGAACACGTTGCCCGCGACGTAGAAGGTCCGGGTCGACGTGTCTCCCTGGGGACTGGACGCCGTGACCGTGATGGTCGGCGTGAGGTGGCTGGGAACACACGGGGGAGGGTCCCAGCGGATCTTGCTGGTCGTCTCGCCGTCCTGCTGCTGGGTCAACTCTCCGACGTTCGTCTCCCATGAGAAGCTCACCTCCCGGGAGAGGGAGGTTCGCGCCGTCACCCGGAACGTGACGCCGCCCTGGCCCTCCTCGGCGGGCGCCTGAATGGCCTCCTCGAACCGGGGCAGCCGGCTCCTCGCATCGCAGGCCACCGCGTTGCGCTCGCAAAACGCCTGCTTCTCCTGATCAAAGTCGATGCACCCCCCCATGCTCCCCAGCACTCCTCCCACGAACACCCCTCGCCAGACTGCTTTGCTCATGGTCCAGCCTCCAAGCCCTTGCGCGCATACGCATCCAGCACACTCGACAGGCCCTGCAGGTTGGGGCCCGGCAGGTCCAGGAGCGTCTCCGGGGTGACGCCGTCCGCGAGCGCCAGGGCCGTCACCTCGATGGCCACCCGCGGCTGAGCCGCCGGATCCTCTCCCCCTTC
>DASVVJ010000422.1:0-13256 GCA_036389955.1 Myxococcaceae bacterium | reverse complement strand
GTACAGCGTCGCCGTGATGCCGCGCCGCTCGAGGCTCGGCGTCCCCTCCGCCACCAGGATGCGGTGGGTGTTGAACCAGAGCATGCCCTTGCTCCGGCTCGTCCGCTCCGTGCGCAGCAGAATGCCCGCCTGCAGCGTGGGCTCCATCCGCCCGTCGCGCACCTTGAGCCCCGTGCCCAGCAGCAGCGCGTTGCCCGGATCGAAGCAGGTGGGAAACCGCTTCCCCGCTTCATCCACCCCGGAGCACTCGTCCACCTGCGCCGGCGCGGAATCGCCGGGCCCGGACGGCACCGCCCCCTCCGCCCCCGAGGGCAAGCCCGGGGGCAGGGCGAACAGCAAGGTGGCCAGGCCAAGGGCGAGCATTCCGTTCGGCTCCTACCGGGCGCTGGCCAGAGGAGCGCTGCGGCGCGCCGGCGCCCACAGCGAGACACGCAACCCGGCCGTGGCCGACCACTCCCACGCCGCGTCGATGTTCGGGATGTCGTTGCGCCAGTTCGCGCGCCCGTCCACCACCGCGCTCACTGGCTGATCGTTGATGGCCAGCAGGATCAGCTCGTAGCCCACCTTCGCCTTGATGCGCTCGGGCCGCAGCGGGCGGCCGTCCACCGTGTTCGCCAGCAGCACCTTCTCCGCCTCGACCGAGAACAGCAGGTGGTGGAAGCCGTCCGTGTCCAGGGTGAGGTCTCCCTCGAACACCGCGGCGGGCACCAGCGTGGTGAGCCCGTGCGTCCGGTCCCGCTCGATCGACGGGCCCACCCGGAACCGCACGTACGAAGTGAGGTCCCTCGAGTGCCACACATCCAGCGTGCCGTGCACCGCGCCCCAGGTGAGCAGGCTCAGTTCCGCATCGCCGCGCTCGATCGTCTCCTGGTGCAGCGCCTCGATCCAGGCCCCCAGGTTCAGCCCCAGGTCGAACCGGCGCGGCTTGCCGAAGAACGTGGTGACGCGGAACAGCGGCACCCGGCGCTCCACGTTGAAGTCATAGCGCAGCAGCGTCACGTCCAGTCCCGGCGCGCGGGTACCCAGGTGCAGCTCCGTGTCCAGGAACGTGAACCGGTGCAGCCGGGTGTCCTCGTCGCCGCCCGGGAACTCCGTCTGAATGCCGAAGTCCACCCGGATGCGGTCCTGCGACTCGCCCACGCCGCCGAACAGCGGAGCCCACGCGCCTCCGAGCCAGATGCGCCGGTGCAGGTCGAAGTTGAACTGCATCACCCGGCCCTGCTCGTCGCGGTACCAGCCCGGCGGAGCCTCGGCGATGGCTGGCACGAAGCGGTAGTCCTCCCGGGCCCGCGTATTGGCGCTCACCTCATAGCGCTCGCAGTAGGAGGTGCGCAGCAACGGCCGGTCCGTCTCGATGCCGTCCGGGTCCAGCTCATGGTTGGGCGCAATCAGGCACCGCCGCGTCACCGGGTCGCACTGCATCCGGTAGTCCCCCGAGGGCACCTCCTTCGTCGGCGGCAGCCGCGTGCACACCACCGGCTGGTCGTAGCGCAGCGAAGGACGTGGCTCCTCTGGAGTCATCATGATACCTGGTGGGTCGGGTTTCTGGTCACCGGGGCCCGACGTGGCAGGTGGTGCCGTCTCGGAGGCCGCCGAAGGGGACTGGCTCTGGGACTCGCTCTGCAGCCGCGGCGCGTCCTCGGACGCCTGCGTTCCGCCCTCGACCTGCGAGAGCAGAAGGGCACAGCCCAGCGCTGCTACCTGGATGATCATCTCGCCTCCCACATCATGCCCCCGGCTCAGAGGGGGCCAGCCCCGAGCACCTCTTCAAATGTCGTGCCTTGCCTGAAGGGCAGGCTTCCGAGGGATGGAACCCGCCCGAGTGTGCAGCGTCCGGCACAGTGCACGCCAGCCGTGCCCCAGTCATTGCACACCCTGCGGAGGTCGACCGGGGGCACCGTGGGGGGTATAAGGCCGCGACCCGGGTGTGCGCGGGCTGGATCCTGACGGAGGCATTCTTTTCCGTGGCGATTGACGGAGAGCAGCAGCAGGCACAGCAGCCAGAGCAGGCACCACAGCCGCAGCAGCCACCTCCGCCTCAGGAGGTGCCGCCGCCGGACGCCGCGCAGCCGGCGCCTGCCCAGCCTGCTTCCGCGGAGTCCACCGGGTCCACCCAGCCCACGGAGCCGACGCAGCCCACCCCGGCTGCCGAGCCGGAGCCCCAGCCCGCGACGTTCACCGAGGCGGTGCTCGGCAAGAAGTACCAGGAGGAGAAGTGGGTCAGGCTGTGGCTGCGGCTGCCGCTGACGCTGCGCATCGTGCTGGCGACCGGGGGCTTCGCCTCGTTGCTCTTCCTGCCCTTCCTGGGCGCGGTGGGGCTGTGGGATCCCTGGGAGACGCACTACGGCGAAGTGGCGCGCATGATGGTGGAGCGCAACGACTACGTGTACCCCTGGTGGGAGAACGCGTGGTTCTTCTCCAAGCCGCCGCTGACGATGTGGATGCAGGCGCTGGGCATGAAGGTGGTGGGCGCCCTGAGCACCGCCGGAGAGCTGGGCCGCTACACCGAGTGGGGCATGCGCACGCCGTTTGCCCTGCTGAGCATCACCGCGGTGTCGCTGCTGTCGCTGGCCGTCTCGCGCGTGGTGAGCCTGCGGGCGGGGCTGGCCACCGGCTTCGTGCTGGCCACCATGCCGCTGTACTTCCTGCTCACCCGGCAGACGGTGACGGACACGCCCTTCGTCACCACCCTGGTGTGTGCCATGGCGTGCGCGCTCATTGGCCAACTGGACGAGACGACGAAGCGCCGCTCGGCCTGGTGGTACGGCTTCTACATCTTCATGGGCCTGTCCGTGCTGGCCAAGGGACTGCTGGGCCTGCTGCCGGCCGCCATTCTGCTGCTCTACGCGCTGCTCTCCGTCATTCCCTGGTCCTTCGATGCGCTGTCGGAGCACACGGCGTGGCTGTTCAAGCGCAGCGTGCGCAAGGAGGTGCGCGAGGGCACCCGCACCATGCCGCTGCTGTGGGGGCAGTTCTTCCGCATGCGGCTGGGCACCGGCGTCCTCGTGTTCCTCGCGGTGGCCGTGCCCTGGTACCTCACGCTGAGCCTGTTCGACGGGGTGGATGACGAGGGCAAGGGCTTCTTCTACCGCTTCTTCATCCACGACCACCTGAACCGGCTCACCGCGGGCGTGCACACCACCACGCCGGGCGGCACCTTCACCTACTTCATCGAGCAGGGCGGCTTCGCCATCTTCCCCTGGGTGGCGCTGCTGCCGGGCGCCATGGTGGTCGTGGGGCGGCTGAAGCTGCGCTCGGCGTCCAAGGCGGACCACCTGGCGCTCATCTCCGTGCTGTGGGTGGCCTTCACCTTCTGGCTGCTGGCCTCCAGCGCCACCAAGTTCCACCACTACGTGTTCCCGGTGCTGCCCGGGGTGGCCATCCTCCTCGCGCTGTTCATCGACCGGCTGTGGCAGGACGGGCCCGCCGAGCACGCGGTGAGCATCCTCTTCGGCCTGGTGCTCTTCATCCTGGTGGGCAAGGACCTGGCGGAGACCCCGAAGAACTTCACGGACCTGTTCGTCTACAACTACGACCGGCCGTACCCCACGGAACTCGTCAACAAGCCCATCCCCATCTTCAACTCGCGTCCGATGTGGATGGGCGATCTGGTGATCGTCATGTTCCTGGGCCTGGGCGTCTACCTGGCCACGGAGTCGTTCACCAAGAAGGGCAGCCGCACTGAGCGCACTTTCACCATCGCGCTGATGCTGGCGGGGCTCGGCACGCTGGCGGTGGTGCTGGGCAACGGCCGGCTGTCCGCCATGGGCGTGGCGGGGATTGGTGTGATTCTGCTGGGCGGCTACTCCGCCTGGAAGACGGTGCGGGCCAAGCCGGGCGAGCGTCTGCTGGATGGGCTGCTGACGGGCCTCTGGTTCGCGGCGGGCATTGGGTTCCTCTGGAAAGGCTTCGGCGGCTCGCTGGGCACCGACTCGCTGCTGCGCGGCGTGATGGAGCCGATGAGCATCAGGCGAGGGCTGGGCTTTGCGTTCACCGCCTTCGGCGCGCTGTGCGTGGTGGGCGCGCTCAAGCAGGCCAAGGGCATGCTCTTCGGTTCGTTCTGGCTGTTGGTGCTCATGTTCACGGTGTGGTTCAACTGGAACCACTGGGTGAACCTGTCGCACCACTGGACGCAGCGCGACCTGTTCTGGCGCTACTGGCGCCAGCGGCAGGCGGGTGAGCCCATCGCCGCGTTCATGATGAACTGGCGCGGCGAGACGTTCTACTCGCGCAACCAGGTGGAGCAGTTCCGCAGCGGAGATGCCACCACGCGCCTGCGCAACTTCGCCTCCCAGCCCGGCCGCGAGTGGGTGCTGGTGGAGCATGCCCGGCTGCCGCTGCTCATCACCTCGGCGGGCTCGGACAAGAAGGTCAACGTCATCGACCGCGACATCAACAACAAGTTCGTCCTGGTGACCATCGATTGACCGGCATTCGCGTTCAGGGGCTGGCCAAGCGCTTCGGTCACCGCACCGCGGTGGAGGGGCTCACCTTCGAGGTGAACCCCGGCGAGGTGTTCGGGTTGCTGGGCCCCAACGGCGCGGGGAAGACCACCACGGTGCGCATGCTCACCGGGCTGCTCCAGCCGTCCGAGGGCGAGGCCTCGGTGTGGGGCTACGAGGTGCGCACCCAGGGCGAGGCGCTGCGGGGCGCGGTGGGCCTGCTCACCGAGCAGCCCGGGCTCTATGACCGGCTGACGGCGCGCGAGAACCTGCGCTTCTTCATGAAGCTGCACGAGCTGGACGAGACCGCTGCCTGGCCGCGCGTGCAGAGCTACCTGCAGCGCTTCGGGCTGGCCGGGCGCGAGGACGAGCCGGTGGGCAGTTTCTCCAAGGGCATGCGTCAGAAGCTGGCCATCGTGCGCACGCTGGTGCACGACCCGAAGGTCATCTTCCTGGACGAGCCCACCTCGGGGCTGGATCCGGAGTCCGCGCGCACCGTGCGTGACGCGGTGGCGGAGCTGGCCACCGAGGGGCGCACCATCGTGCTGTGCTCGCACAACCTGGCGGAGGTGGAGCGGCTGTGCGAGCGGGTGGCCATCATCCAGGGCCGGCTGCTGGCCATGGCGCCGCTGCGCGAGCTGCGCCGGGCGGGCCATGCGCTGGACATCCGGGTGGAGGGTGAGGCCAGCCGCTTCGTGCCGGAGTTGGCGAAGCTTTCGTTCGCGCCCGGCGCGCTGAGCGAAGGCAGCCGGCTGAAGGTGATGCTCACCGATGATTCGCAGGCGCCGGACGTGGTGGCGTGCCTGGTAGGCGCGGGGGCGAGGGTGCACAGCGCGGTGCCGTCCCACCGGCCGCTGGAAGAGGTGTACCTGGAGCTTATCCGCCAGGGGAGGGTGTGAGCATGGCGTTCCGGCCCAAGCGGGCGCTGGCGGTCTTCTGGAAAGATTTCCTCGACCTGCGGAAAAACCTGGGGCTGCTGCTGTCCATGGCGGCGCTGCCCCTGGTGTTCGTACTGGTACCCATCGGGGTGGTGTGGGCCTATGCAGCGCGGCCCAACGATCCCAACCTGCGCGTCATCGCCCTGTACTACTCGAAGGACCTGCCCCTGGGCGCCAGCTCGGCGCGATTCCTCATCGACAAGACGCTCACTGACTGGTTCGGCATGTTCCTGGTGATGCCGGTGTTCGTGCCCATCCTCATCTCGTCGCAGAGCGTTGCGGGCGAGAAGGAGCGGCGCACGCTGGAGCCGCTGCTGGCCTCGCCCGTGACGGCCGCGGAGCTGGTGGCGGGCAAGAGCCTGGCCTCACTGGTGCCGGCGGTGGGGATTTCCTGGCTGGCCTTCATCGTCTTCTGCGTGGGAGTGGATGTGGTGGCATGGCCGCTGGTGAAGGGGCCGCTGATGCCCAACGCGCTGTGGACGTTCGGCATCTTCGTGCTGGCGCCGCTGTTCGCCTTCTTTGGCAACGGGGTGGCGGTGCTCATCTCCGCCCGGGTGTCCGAGGCGCGCACCGCGCAGCAGCTCTCCGCGCTGGTGGTGCTGCCGCTGGTGGGCCTGGTGGGAGGGCAGGTGGCGGGCTGGCTCACTGCGGGTGTGGGCTACTATGCGGTGCAGGGCGCGGTGGTGCTGGTGCTGGACGCGGTGCTGCTGGTGGCGAGCATCCGCCTGCTGGATCGAGAGCGGCTCATCAGCCGCTGGGGCTGATCGCGGCCCTAAGTAGACAAAGGTGTCGAGGGCTTGTTCGCCCGGCTAGGCAATACCCAGTAAAACTGGCATGTTGCGGGAGGAGTAACCCCGACCGAAGGGCGAGCATGTAATGGCCCTGGCCGCTATCCGTATGGAAGGCAGGGCGGCGGGGGTTTTGAAGGTGACGCGGTCCGACTTACGGAGGCAGAGCGAGCACGATGGGTCTTTTCGACACGATCAAGGGCGAGGCGAAGCGCAACTTCATTGCCCGCGCGGACGAAGCCAAGGGCGAGATCATCTACAAGTATCCGGAGAAGAACGTCCGGATGCTGACTCAGCTCACCGTCGATGCCGATGAGATCGCTCTCTTCGTCAAGGACGGCAAGGTCGAGGGCAAGCTGGGGCCCGGGCGTCACAGCCTGGACACCAACAACATCCCGTTCCTTTCCCGGCTTCTCGAGGGCTTCACGGGTGGCAACCTCTTCATCTCGGAGATCTTCTTCGTCTCCACGCGCGAGCACCCGGGGGTGAAGTTTGGCGGCCCCATTGGTGACGTGAGGGATCCGGAGACGGGCCTGGGCATTGGCACCATGGTGTACGGCGACTTCTCCATCCGGGTAACGGATCCGGAGAAGCTGGTGGTGGGCCTGGTCGGCATGGGCCGCTCCAGCAACGCGGACTTCCTGGGCTGGTTCAAGGGCCAGGTGCTCAAGGTGACGCGTGACCGCATCGCCGAGCTGCTGGTGAAGAAGCGCTGGCCGCTGCTGGACGTGACGAGCGGCGCGTACACCGAGGAGATCGAGACCGAGGTGATTGCCGGCGTGAAGCCGCACATCGATACCTACGGCCTGACGGTCATCCGGCTGGGCAACTTCCACGTCAGCATCAAGGAGGAGGACGAGGCGACGCTGAAGAAGTTCTCCAAGGATGCGGCGTACTCGCGCATGGCGGGCGGGTTCCAGCAGTACGCGCAGGGTCAGGCGATGCTGGGTGCCTCGGAGGGCATGGCCAAGGGCGGTGGTGGCGGCGGCTCGGACGGCGCGCTGTCGGGCATGGGCATGGGCATGGGCATGGGCATGGCGCAGATGTTCATGAACCAGAACCAGCAGCAGCAGCGCCAGCCGGCTCCGCAGCAGGCCGAGCCCGCGGGGGGTGGTGACACCCGCACGCCGGCGCAGCGGCTGAAGGAACTGCACGAGCTGCACAAGGCGGGTGTGCTCTCGGACGATGAGTACAACGCCAAGCGCGCGGAGCTGATGAAGCTCCTGTAACGCACTTCCCCTCTCCCTTCGGGAGAGGGACAGGGTGAGGGTTCCCGAGCCCACTGGAGGCCTCCACTGTGAACACAGTGGGGGCCTCTGTCGTTCAGGACGCTCGGGTGACGCGGGACCTCGGGCACAGGCTCACAGTCCTGGGAGCACAGGTCGCGGGTCCCTCGTCTCGGTGCGGGTCCCCCCGTCGGCGGACGGGTCCGCCCGCACCGGCCGTCCCGCTCTCCCTCTTCGTCAGCCCAACTCAGCGAAAGCCCGTACAGGGAAGGATGCTCCCCGGACGATGCGCAGGGGCACCGCGTAGAAATGGAACCCCTCTTCGGGCAACGCAGCCAGGTTGCACAGGTGCTCGACGATGAGGATCCCCGCCTTCAGCAGCCGGGTATGCGCGGGCCTCACAGGGTCCTGAGTGTCATCCACGTTCCAGAAGTCCACGCCCACCAACGCGGGCTGGGCGCGGACCAGCAGCTCGATCGATTCGGCAGACAGATAAGGGCCTGGTTCGTAGTACCGGGCGGTGCCCCAGCGCTCGCTCCAGTCCGTGCGCACCAGCACCGCGCGTCCGCGCAGCGCTTCCTCCGAGGCCTTCAAGGTGATGGCGCGCGAGTTGCTCGGAGATGCCTGGATGACGAGTCCCGGCAAGGCGGCAAGTCGCTCGAGGGGAACGCGGCTGAGATCCTCGGCCTCGGGATAGCGGTGGAACGGGCTATCCAGGTAGGTGCCGATGTTGCAATCCATCTCCACACGGCCCAGGTAGAACTCGGCCTGGTCCTTGTAGCGCGGGCGCGAGGTGGCGTGGTCCACCACGGCGCTGACACGCGGACTGGCTAGGCCTGGGTACGGCATCATCCCGTCTTCAAGAATGTGGTTGAGCTCGATGAACTTCTTCATGCCAGGGACCTCCCGAACAGATTCTGCCCGGTGGGTATCCCAGTGGCAGTGATTTCGAGGTAGAGGGCCCCCGCATGGGCAGTACCCGCACGTCGAAGTCCGGCACCACGAGCCAGCGGCTCCGGTTTCTCAAAGCGACGAAGGTCCGCTGGTCCTGGCGCCGCGTGCTGGCACTGGCGCTCCTGGGCTTCCTGGGCTTCGCCGCCTACGAGTACCTTACGCTCCCCCAGGCCACTCCGCTGCTGAAGCAGAACCCCGAGACCACCGCCCTTATTGAACAGCGCGCCGCCGAGGCCCAGGCCGAGGGCCGCAAGCCTCGCCGCAAGCAGTCCTGGGTGGGCCTGTCCAACATCGCCAAGCCCGCCATCGACGCGGTCCTCATCTCCGAGGACGCCAGCTTCTATCTCCACGAGGGCGTGGACACCGCCGAACTCGAGAAGGCCCTCCAGGAGGCCTGGAAGGAACGCAAGCTCGGCCGGGGTGCCTCCACCATCACCCAGCAGCTCGCCAAGAACCTCTGGCTGTCCACAGACCGCAGCCTGCTGCGCAAGGCCAAGGAACTGGTGCTCGCGCACCGCCTGGAAGAGGCGCTGCCCAAGAACCGCATCCTCACCCTCTACCTCAACGTGGTGGAGTGGGGCAGCGGCGTCTACGGCATCGAAGCGGGAGCCAAGGAGCACTTCGGCGTCTCCGCCTCGCGCCTCACTCCCGCCCAGGGCGCCATCCTCGCCGCCATGCTCCCGGCCCCGAGGAAGCGCTCACCGTCTTCGGGCTCCCGGGCACTCAAGCGGCGCTCACACTGGATTATCGACCAGATGCTCGCCGTGAAGCGCCTGTCCGCCGAGCAAGCCCAGACGGCCCACTCCGAGATCGACAAGATCCTCGGCGGCAAGACAGCCACCGAGGATCCCGGCGATGAAGACAGTGAGTAGCGCTTACTGCGTCCAGACGGCGTAGTCAGCGCCCGAGGTCGCCAGCGTCCACCCGGCGCCCGGAGACCACGCGCCCGGCCCAATCTTCATCGCCACCCTGCCCTGGGTGCCGGTGATGATCGCCGCGTACTTCGAGCTGTCCGCCGCCTGGATGCTCACCGCCGAGGTGCTGTGGACGCCCCTGGACTTGCGGATGCTGATCAGCGTCCGGATCGCGTTCTGGTTGGTAGTGCCCCAGTCGAAATAGTGCACCCAGTACACCGTGGGGATGCCAGGGTGCGTGAGGATGTACGCATAACCCTGCAGCACCTTGTCGCCAGGGAAGGGCCAGTGGTTCTGCCCACCGCTCGGGTGGCTGGGGCCCGTGTCGTGGTTGTCGATGAAGGTGACCGACTTGGCCGGCCACCAGCCGAGGGCGCCCGACGGCTTGCCCTCGCTGTCACGCAGCCGCCAGTACTGGTTGTACTGCACCGCCTGCTGCAGGATGCCCTTGGTGGTGAAGTCGAACGCGCCCGAGCGCCCGCCCGTGCCGTCGATCCAGTTCATGATCAGCTGGCGGTGCGGGTTCACATTGTCCAGGTTCAGGTCCGTCCACAGCTCGCCCACCGAGAAGTACGGCGCCGTGTTGGCCACGTAGTTGCCCACGTACCCGGCCCCGAAGCCCTTCACGTAGTCCCAGCGCCAGCCGTCGAAGCCAATGGTGCTCTTCTTGTACTTCAGCCAGTCGGTGATGCTCGTCTGCACGTAGCCCTTGGTGTGGTCGATGTCGCGCGCGGCGCTGAAGCCATCGCCCGTGTCCAGCGCGCCCGCGGCGTTGGCCCACTCGTCGTTGTCACACACCGAGTCCGCACCCCAGGTGGGGTTGGTGAAGTCTCCCCAGCCCGTGGTGCCCACGCGGTGGTTGACCACCACGTCCGCGATGGACTTCACGCCGTTGGTGCGCAGCGCCGCCAGGGCCGACTTCAGGTCCGCCTCGCTGCCGTAGCCGCTGTTGAACCCGTACAGCTGGCGCGGCAGGTAGCCCTCCACCGCGGCCGAGTCACTGGCCGGCGGCAGCCACACCATGGTGAAGCCCGCGTTCTTGATGTTCGCCGCGTTGTTGCGGATGACGCCCCACCACGGCTTCGTCTCGTGCGAGCGCCAGTGGAAGCCCTGCAGCATCACGTCGCTGCTGTTGCCGTCGAGTGGGCCCGCGCTGGCCAGCGGGGCGACGAGCACGAGCGCCAGAAGGCTCGCGAGGATTCGGATGTGCTTCAGGAAGGGCTGCTGCATAGAGGCTCCTTGGGGGAACAGGAAAAAGCGCTAGCGCGCGCCTTATCCGCGATTCGCGGAAGTGGTTGCCAGCCCCAAGATGCAGCGCCGCAGCGCCGGTTGCACTCTGCCCGGTCACAAGCGTGCGACAGGGGACGTGAGCCTCACGTCCCCTGCCGTAACAGCGGAAACTTCTTACGTCCCGGAAACCTCTACCTGGAAGTTGGACGAGCCGAGCTCGGCGCCATCCGGGCCCAGGATCTTCACGCTCCAGGCGCCGCTGTCACCGGCGCGCATCGTCTTGTACGCGTGGGTGCGGTAGGGGTTGCGCGGCACGTTCAGCTCGGTCTTGGAGGCCTCCTTGCCGTCCTTGAAGAAGACGACGGTGACCTTGGCGTTCTCGACGCCGCTGACCTTGGTGCCCACGTAGAGGCGGGTGTTTGGCGCGACCTTGAACGAGTCCGAGGCGCCGGTGACCTCGTACTTCTCGACGGCGGTGCCCACCTTCACATCGGCCTTGCCCTGAGCGAAGGCGGCGGTGGCAAGCAGCAGAGCGGGCACCAGGAACTTCAACGAAGTGTTGGACATTATTTCTCCTCCCCCGTGGGGACATTCAGGCTAGCACCGTCGCCTGTCTTCGCATCCAGCTTGATGGGCACCTGCAGCGTGGTGCCCAGCCGCAACAGCAGCACGTCCGGTGCGATGCCGCGCTCACCCAGCGCCTCGGCGACTTCCTTGGCGGACCAAGCATTACCGTGGGACCACAGGCCTTTGAGGAAGGTGCCAGCCTCGGGGCTGCGCCACCACGCCGGGCCGAAGCGGGCCTTGAGCTGAGCCTGCAGCTGCCCGGCGAGGAACCACGCCCGGAAGTTGTCCGCGGACTGGAAGAAATCCTCCTGATCCACCAGGTAGCGCGCCTCGTCCTCGGGCTTCATCGGCATGGCGTCGGTGCGCTCCATGATGGCGCGGTAGAGCTCCTTGGCGTCCACGCCCTCGCGGCGGTGCAGCTCCAACTGGTACAGCAGCTTGCCGGCCGCCCGGCGGATGAGGAACAGCTTGTGCGCGCTGGAGGCCGCCAGGTACTGCGCGCGCTGATCCCCGCGCACCCCCGCGTGCTCCTCGAGCCACACCGGATCCTCCAGCAGATCCTCGAAGAGCGCGGAGTACGCCTCGCCCACGGTGGGGTTGCCCAGCCGGGCCAGCTCGAAGCGCGGCTCCTTCGTGAAGGCATAGTGCAGCGCGTGGCCGAACTCGTGCATCACCCGCGCCTGGTGCAGCACTCCCGAGCCCGCCTTCACCGACAGCCGCACGTCCCCCGGCACCTCGATGGCCAGGGTGAGCGGGCGCGAGTTCTTCCGCGGGTGGTCCTTCGCGTCGATGTACACGTTGGGCATCTCCGCCAGGTCGATGCCCAGCCCCTGCACCGAGGCGTGCGCGCGCAGCAGGGGCTCCTCCTTGGGGAAGGCATCTTCCACCTCACGGGCGCGGAACAGCCGCGGGATGTCCGCCCGGCTGATCGAGGCGAACGGCAGGGCCAGCTCGCGCTGCGACAGCCGCTCCATCACCGCCTTGTAAGGCTCCTGGGTGGCCTGGAGGATCTCCTCCGCGAGCAGACTCAGCCGGCTCAGGTCTGCCTGGCGCAGCTCTCCGCTGAAGGCCTCGTAGGAGGGGTAGCCCAGCTCCTTCACCAGCTCCACGGTGCGCTCCTCACGGCGGCGCAGGGACTGGCTCAGCCGCTCGATGGCGGGTACCGCCGCGGTGTAGAGGGCGCGCCGCTTCACCGCGCTCTTCTCGTTGGCCAGCAGCCGCTCCAACTCCAGGTAGCGCACCTCGCGGCCGTCCACGGTGAAGGTGAGCGAGGCCTCCAGGTTGGCGATGGCGTCGTTGTACTCGGCCAGCGCCTGGGCCAGGTACTCGCCGGCGAAGTGGGACTGGAGCGCGGTGAGGGCCCGCAGCTCGCGCGGGTCCTGGGTGAGCTGGCGCAGCCGGTCCAGCTTGCGGATGTTCTCCACCGAGAAGAGCGTCTCCCGGCCCCGGTAGGTGGCGGCGATGTCCACCGGCTTACCTTCCGTCCAGTGCTCCCAGACGAGGCGGTTCTGCGTCTCCAGCAGGGCTTGGGCCTGGGCGGCCAGCTCTTTCACCTCGGTGGCCAGGAGCTGCTGCTCGGTGGGTGGCGGCGGTGGAGGGGGAACCGCCTTGGGACAGGCGGTGATGCAAAAGGCAACAGCGAGGAGGACGGGAACCCTTGGGTGCATGTGGGGGGCAATGTAACTTTCGCCGCGTCCATGCCCAATCAAGTCCGATGGCGGGCGGCTTCGGGCCGCCAGGCACTCTACGCGGCCCTGCGGCGGTTCTTCGCCGGCCAGGGGTACCTCGAGGTGGAGACACCTCTGCTGGTGCCCACCCCGGGCATGGAGCCCCACATCACCGCCTTCGAGGCCCCTTTCGTGCCAGAGACAGAGGTGGGGCAGGCCCGGACGCTCTACCTGCACACCAGCCCCGAGTACGCCATGAAGCGGCTGTTGGCCGAGGGCGCCGGGCCGCTGTTTCAGATCTGCAAGGTGTTCCGCAACGGAGAGGTGTCGCGCACGCACAACCCCGAGTTCACCCTACTGGAGTTCTACCGGCCCCACGCGGACTACCACGCCATCATGGAGGACCTGGAGCAGGCTCTGGCCGAGGCGGGCCGTAGCGCCACCGCCGGGGAGCCCGGGGCGGACCCCGCGTTCTTCACCCGGGTGCCGTACGAGCGGCTCACCGTGAGGGATGCCGTGCTGCGCGCCAC
>DASVVJ010000421.1:0-5288 GCA_036389955.1 Myxococcaceae bacterium | reverse complement strand
GTCTCCCTCTTCTGTGAAACCTGAAACCGGCCTTCCGCGTACAGGAATGGACCCGGCCCGCAGTTCCGGTGCCGGGGCTTCCGACGAGGAGTTGATGGCATGGTTCTGTCAGGGCGAGGCCGCGGCGTTCGATGTGCTCTTCCAGCGCTATTCGCGCCCCGTGCATGGGTACCTGACTCGGCTCACCGGCAGCTCCGCCGCGGCGGATGACCTGGTGCAGCTCACCTTCCTGTCCCTGGTGCGCGCCCGTGGGCGCTTCCAGCCCGGAGCCCGGGTGAAGCCGTGGCTGTACGCCATTGCCACCAACGCGGCCCGGGACAACCAGCGCCGCAGCAAGCGCCCCGAGGAGCTCACCGAGGAGGGCGAGCTGCCCGCCGCGGTGGCCGCTGACTCGCCCGGCCCCCGGGACACCGGGCTGGAGCGCACCGTGCAGCGCGCCCTGGATCTGCTGCCCGAGGGCCAGCGCGTTCCCATCATGCTGCACCGCTTCGAGGGAATGAGCTTCGCGGAGATCGCCGAGTCCATGGGGCTGACGGAGTCCGCGGTGAAGGTGCGCGCCCACCGGGGCTATGCGCGCCTGCGGGAGCTGCTGGCGGAGCTGCGTGAGGAGACGAAGGAATGACGCCCGAGTGCTCTCGTGTCATGGATGCGCTGGGCGGACCGCTGCCGCCGGACCTCGCCGCGCACGCGGCCTCGTGCGAGGACTGCCGGGCCCTCACCGAGGGCTTTGGAACGCTCGCGTCCCCGCCTGCCCCGGCTCCGGCCCCGTCGCCGACGAAGCTCGCGTCCACGCGCACCAAGTCGCTGACGGAGCTGCAGGCCCAGCCCAAACCCACCCCGTGGTGGCGTGAGCTGCTGGTGCTGCTGAGCGTGTACACCGTGGTGATGGTGGGCGGCGTGGTGGGCATGGGCCGCTCGGGGCTGGTGCAGAACATGGCGCCTGCATGGGTGGTGGCGCTCATCGCGCTGCTCATCCTGGGACTGGTGGGCGGCGGGGCGTTCATCGCGCTGGCCCCTGCCGGCCGGCGGATGCCCTGGGCGCTCGTGGGCGCGGGCGCCGTGACGGTGGCGCTGCTGCAGATCTTCGGAGGCTCGGGCCAGGCGAGCCTGCGCGGCTTCTTGGCGGGGGTGGTGGGGTGCATGATGACGGAGGTGGTGCTGTCGGTGCCTCCGCTCCTGCTGTCGCTCGTGCTGCTGGTGCGCTCCGCGTTCAAGCCCGTGCGCGCCCTGGCCGCGGGACTGTCCGCCGCGGGGGCGAGCCTCTTCGTGCTGCACCTGCACTGTCCGGATGGCACCGCGCGCCACCTGGCGCTCGGCCATATCGTTCCGTGGCTGGTGCTGGCCGGGGTGGTGGTGCTGGTGCGCTGGCGCCTGCCCACGCGCAGCTACGCGCCTTAAGCGGCGTGTAACCCGAGCGCCGCGGGGGGCGTACCGGCAGGTATGAACGCCGCCCTGCTCGTGGTGCCCCTGCTCCTCGCCACCGCCCCCCCGCGCACCCCCGTGCTGGTGGAGCTGTTCACCTCCGAGGGGTGCTCGAGCTGTCCTCCCGCCGATGCGGCCCTGGCGGGCCTGGCACGCACCCAGCCCGTCGAGGGCGTGGAGCTCATTGCCCTGGGCTTCCATGTCACCTACTGGGATTACCTGGGGTGGAAGGATCCGTACGGCGCCGCCGAGCACACCGCCCGCCAGCGCCGCTATGCGCTCGATGGGGACGACAACCGCATCTACACGCCGCAGATGGTGGTGGATGGGGCGCGCTCCTTCGTCGGCAACGATGACGAGGCGCGTGCGCAGGCAGCCGCCGCGGCCAAGCAGCCCAAGGTGCCCCTGCGCCTGTCCACCCGCGTGGAGGGCAGCGCCGTCATCGTCACCGTGCGGATGGACACCGCCCCCGCCCAGGGCGTGGAGCTGTGGGCGGCGCTGGCCGAGGACGGGCTCTCCTCGGAGGTGAAGCGCGGGGAGAACGCGGGGCGCACGCTGGCGCACACGGCCGTGGTGCGCACCGTGGCGACGCTGCCCGCCCCGAAGGCCGTGGACGGCGGCTTCGTCTCGGAGGCGCGGCTGAAGCTCGGCTCGGGCTGGAAGCGGGAGCACCTGCGCGCGGTGGCCGTGCTGCAGGCGCCGGGAGGCCCGGTGCGCGGCGTGGCGGCGGCGGCGCTGCGGTGAAGACCGCGGAGCGCGCCCGGGAGGCAAGGCCGGGCGCGCCCCACGAAGGGCTTAAATCTCCCCGAGGGCCTGCTGAGGGAACGCTCGCGCGTCCACCTTCGGGTAGTACCGCTTCACTATCCCGTCCGGCCCGATGATGACGCCCACCCGGCGGGCGCTGCTCGCGGTGGCGTCGTCACACGCGCCGTAGGCAATGCCCACCTTTCGGTCGGTGTCGCACAGCAGCGGGAAGTTGAACCCGAACTTCTCGGCGAAGGCCTTGTTGTCCTTCTGTGAGTCAAAACTGATGCCCAGAATCACTGCGTCCTTCTGCTTGTACTGCTCGCTCTGGTCGCGGAACCCGCAACCTTGGGCCGTTCAACCCGGTGTGTCCGCCTTCGGGTAGAACCAGAGCACCACCGTCTTTCCGCGGTACTCGCCCAGCCGGTGCGTCCGGCCGGTGTGGTCCTGGACGATGAAGTCCGGGGCCATGTCTCCAGGCTTGAGCATGAAGAGCCTCCTCGTGGGCAGCGGTCCGGAGCCCCGCCGCGACTGTCGCGTCACCACCGCTCCGGTACCCCGAGTCCTAACATACCTACCAAGCCCAGCCTGGGGTTCCTTGGCCCCCCCCTTTACGGGGGTGAACGCTTGGAGGAAGGGGGGCAACAGGGCCCCTCGCGCAAGATTTGCGGCCCCTCCCCCCCTCTGGCGCAGCGGTTGCGCGGGAGAATGGCCTTCCGTGTACTGTTCAGTTGGGAACACCGCTTGCAATGGCTCCGGGGACTACCCCGAGGTCACCCTTGCCTGAGTCAAATGTCGCTCTCGTGTCGAACCGGAACCTCTTCCGTGAAGGAGTCGCCCTCTTCCTTCAGTCTCACGGGTTCCAGAATGTCACCGGATACGAAACAGGGGCCCAGCTGCTCAGCGCACTGGACCATCAGGCACCGCGCCTGGTGCTGATTGATATGGAGCACAGCGCGGACGCTCCCTTCCCGCTGCTGCAGGAAGTACGCCGGCGCGTCCCCGGCTGCATGGCGATGATCATCGGCGCCAGCGTGCCCGGCGCGGCGACGGCTACCGAGGACAACGTCCGCCCGCTCAAGACCCTGGAGCTGGACTCCCAGCTGCTCACCGCGGTGGCGGGCCTGGCGATGCGCAGCGAGGAGAGCAGCACGCCCCAGGAGGCGCAGCAGCAGCGCCTGCGCTGGTCCAACCTGACCCCCCGGCAGCGCGAGGTGCTGGGCTACCTCTCCACCGGCTCGGACAACCTGAAGATCGCCGCCCACCTGGGCATCTCCGAGCGAGCCGTGAAGGCGCACGTCTCCGCGCTCCTGTCCGTCTTCAGCGCGGAGAATCGCACCGAGCTGGCCGTGCTCGCCTGCCGCGCGGGGGTACGTCCTCCCGTGAGGCCCCGGACCACCCCGGTGCCCCTGATGCACCTCACGTCCCGCTCGGCCTGAAGCCAGCGGCTTGTCGCAGGCAAAGCGACATGCCCCCTGGGCCCATCTACTTCATGCCCTGTCTCGGCTGATAATCATTCGCGTCACGAGTTCTCGTGACACGACCATGCACGGAGGGCTCTTGCGGAGTCAGCCGTGCTGGGGGGGTGGTACATGCAGGCATTGACCGCCAAGGCGGACGCGCAGCGTCTGCCCAGGGACACCTCGGACGCGCCCGCGCTCGAGGATGTCGCCTCGGAGCTTCTCTACCCACTGACTGTCATCCGGCTCAACGCGGAGGAGTTGCTGTCCCAGTTCCAGGCCGGGAACGAGGAGGCCACCACCGTCGACGCGGCGCTGACGCTCCTGCGCTCGGTCGAGCAGATGAGCCACATCGTCCAGGTGCTGATGCAGGACAGCCCGCCCGCCCCCTCCGCTGGGAGCGCGGAGCCCTCGGGCCGCACGCCTCACCTGGTGGGATGAGGGCGGCGCTCAGCGAACGGTGCCGTTGACGAGATCCAACACGAACGTCGTGCCGGGCGCGTCCGCCGTGCCCACCTGCAGCCGCACCTGGCGCTCGGTGCGCGGGAAGATGAACTGAAGCGTGCGGCTGCGCTCGGTGCCCGTGGCGGTGTTCTCGATGACCTCGTCGGGCGCGAGCGAGCGGCCCGACGCATCCTTCAGGCGGAGCACGGCCCGGTGGCACCCACTGCCGGTGGCGCCGTGGTTGCGCAGCGTCATGTCCACGGACAGGTGAGAGCGCGGCGCCTCCAGGGTGCCTCCGCCCTCGGCCTGGAGCTGGACCTGCCCGACCTCGGCCGTGCTGGCCCGGGGGCCGCAGGTGGCGGTGTCACCGAGGGAAACTTCGCGGCCGACCGTGAGCCGCACGTCCTTCGGCAGCAGGAAGGGGCGCGATTGCCCCGTCTTGCGCAGGGTGATGACCTCGGCCACCTCGCCCTCCTGAGGCGCGGGGCGCTGCCGGGCACCGAGTGGTTTGGCGGGCGCCGGGCTCGACGGGCTGGGAACCCCGGGTGGAGCGGGCACGGCGTCCTCGAGGGGCGGCGGCGGACGTGAAACGGGCGCTTCCACCAGGGGCGGAGGCACCACGGCAGGAGGCTGCTGGGAATCCACCCACAGCCGGCCACCGATGAAGACGAGGATCAACATCACCGACACGACACCCGCCTGAAACAAGTCGCGGCGCGTGGCATGCGAAAGCCTGAAATGGGACACGGGCTGCGGCCGCGAGTGGTCCAGCGCGTCCAACGCCTGCAGCGCGGCGGTGGCGGACGGGAAGCGGCGGGCGCGGTCGCGCTCGATGAGGCGGGCCAGGAAGGCCTTCAGTCCCGGGGAGACGTTGACCGCGTCCTCGAAGGCAATCTCCATCCCCGAGCGCAGCAGCTCGTCGGGCGCCTTGCGGGACAGCAGGTGGATGAGCGTGGCCCCCAGCGCGTACAGGTCGCTCGTCTCGTCGACGGTGCCCCCGAGCTGCTCCGGCGGCATGTAGCCGAACGTTCCCACCAGGGTGGACCGGTGCGTGGCGCCCCGCACCAGGTCTCTCGCCGCGCCGAAGTCCACCAGGGCCAGCTCTCCGCTGGGCCGCCGCATGATGTTGGCCGGCTTCAAGTCCCGGTGGATGATTTTGGGCGAGAGCCCGTGCAGGTAGACGAGGATCTCCAGCACCTGGCGGGCCAGCTCGCTCAC
>DASVVJ010000420.1:0-7937 GCA_036389955.1 Myxococcaceae bacterium | reverse complement strand
TCGAGGGCGAGTACCACTCCGTCACCGCGCGGAAGATGACGCCGGTGCGCGCTCACTTCGCGCCCTGCTACGACGAGCAGGGCCAGGTGGCGGGCGGGGTGGGCATCGTCGAGGACATCACCGAGCGCAAGCAGTCCGAGCAGGAGCTGGCGCGCCTGTTCCGCGAGGCCCAGGAAGCGGTGCGCGTGCGCGAGGACTTCCTCACCATCGTCTCGCACGAGCTGAAGACACCGCTCACCCCGCTGTCACTGCGCCTGGCCAGCTGCGAGCGGCGGTTGGAGCGCGGTGAGCCGGTGGACCCCTCGAGCCTGCGCCAGGCCCGCCAGCACCTGCTGCGCCTCACCTCGCTCATCAATGACCTGCTGGACGCCTCGCGCGTCGAGTCCGGGAAGCTGGCGCTGCACCCTCAGCCCACCCGGCTGGACACGCTCGTCGAGCGCGTCATCCGGATGACCCGGGGCAGCCACAACGGCGAGCACCGCATCGAGTTCCACGCGCCGGACTCGCCCGCGCAGGTGCAGGGCGATCCGTACCGGCTGGAGCAGGTCATCGCCAACCTGCTGGAGAACGCCATCAAGTACAGCCCCGATGGCGGCACCATCCGCGTGGGGCTGGAGAACCGGGGCGACGTGATGCTCCTGAGCGTGAGCGACCCGGGCATCGGCATTCCGGCGGATCAACAGGAGCACCTGTTCGAGCGCTATTTCCGCGCGCGCAACGTCTCCACCCACTCGTATGGCGGCCTGGGCCTGGGGCTCTACATCTGCCACGACATCGTCGAGCGGCACCACGGCCGCATCTGGGTGGAGAGCGAGGTGGGACGCGGCTCCACCTTCTACGTCGCCTTGCCGACACTCGGTGCCGTGCCAGCCACACCCCCCCATGCCTCCGAGCGGCACGTACACTGAAACTCTTGCAGGGCGGTCTGCAAAAAAGACAGGGCCTCTGTGCACTGCTGTCCATCTCCAGGGCCAAATCCCCCGCAAAACCGCGTTCTGAGCGCTGGCACGCGGAGTGCTTCAAGGGAAGGCGGGAGGAAGGAACTTCAAAGGATGGACGCCATGACGACTGACACGCCCACGCTGACGCAGGAGAAGGACGGCTGGCTGATCCGCCTGAAGATGGGCGGCCGGGTTCAGGAGGTGCGGTGCACCAGCGAGAGCCAGGCGCGCTACTTCGCCGCGATGCTGGCACTCAACCCGCTGAAGCCCACGCGCTTCCGCAACTGAGGTGCAGGGCCACGGTGGCGCGCCTCAGCGGCGCAGCTTGCGCGCCACCTGGTCCGCCTCGATGGCCAGCCGCCAGCCTCGCTCGGCAAAGCTCTGAACGCTGGGCTCCTGAGTCTCCGGGAGCTTCGGCGGCGGGCCCTCGGGCTGCAGGGCGATGCCGCCGAGCGGCTGGGAGGCACCGGAACTCTTCAGCGCCTCGATGTCACTGCCGGTGCGCTGGAGCAACTGGCTCACGTGGCGCTTGTCGACGGTGCCCGCGAAGAGGAACTTTCCCTGGGCCACGTCCACGCCGTAGACGTAGACGCGCGTGGCGTCCGTGGGGGACTCGAAGCCCGTGAGATAGATGCTGCTGGCGCCGGGGAAGAGCGGAGTGCTCGCGAAGCCCCAGGTGTCGAGGTTGATCGGCTCGGGCACCGGCGGCGTCTCGGGGTAGGCGGAGCGGGGGCTCTGCCGCTCCAGCGCGGCCTGGCGCTCGCGGGCCTCGTCGCTCCAGCCCGGCTCGTTGAGCGCCGCCACCCTGGCGAAGCTCTGCGCGGCCAGCAGATCCAGGCCCAACTCCCGCAGCACCAGGCCGCGGTTCCACAGCGCCGGTGCGTGGTTGGGAGCCTTCTCCAGCACGCCTTCCAGAATCGTAAGCGCCTCTTCCCACGCGCCCTGCTGGAGCGCCACCACCGCGCGGTCACTGTCCACGTCCGGCGTGGCGGTGGAGACGCGGCCCAGGGAGCTGACAGCCTGGTCGCGCTCGCCACGCAGCAGATAGCCGGTGGCCATGCCGTGGTAGTCGCCCGCCTTCTCCAGGCTGGAGAGCGTCTCCAGCGGCACCAGTTCCAGCGAGGGCTCGTTGCCCGAGCGCTTCACGTTGTAGGGGCGCCAGTCCCGGGCGGCGCCGTAGCTCAGCCGCGCCTCGAGGGAGCGCGTGGGCGCCAGCGCGAGCGCCGTGCTCCCCTCGGTGTCCCCGCCCCCGCCCGGCGTGCGGAGCATGGCCAGCGCGAAGGCCGCCGCCACCGCACCGCCCAGCACCACCGTCAGCGCGGTGCGCTTCCGGCCCCAGGCAGGGCGGAGGACGTTGGTGGGCGCCTCTTCCTCTTTCTGAGGAGCCTGCGGCGTGGCCAGCCGCCCGCTCAGCGCCTGGAGCTGAAGGATGTCATTGAGCTCCGCCTGGCACTGCTCACACGTGCCCAGGTGCGTGCGGAAGGACTCAGCTTCGGGGGGATCCAGCTCGCCATCCGCGAAGGCATGCACGAGGTCATGGATGTCATCGCCCATGTCGGATGTTCCGCTCATGCCTCGGCCTCCGGGGGGGTGGGCTGCAGCAGCTCCTTCAGCCGGCGGCGCGCGCGGATCAGCCGCGTGCCCACGGTGGCCTTGGGAATACCGAGCCGTTCAGCGATCTCGTTGTAGGAGCGGCCCTCCAGCGCGTGCAGCTGGTAGACGAGGCGGAACTCCTCGGGGATCTTCTCCAGCGCCTCGCGAAGCTGCTCGGGGCTGATGGTGGCCCAGAAGGGCTGGGCCTCGGCCTCCGGCGCGGCGACGCGCTCCTCGAGCTGCTCGGCGGAGACATCGGCCCGTTTCTCCCGGGTGCGCGAGCGGCACCGGTCGATGAAGATGTTGTGAAGGATGGTGAGCAGCCAGGCGCGGCCGTCGGTTCCCACCTTGTAGCGAGACAGGCTGCGCAGCCCCCGCTCCAGGGTATCCTGAACCAGGTCCCTCGCGTCGGTGGCGTTGCCGCACAGCCTCAGCGCCGTGGCGTTGAGCGCGGCTTCATGCTCCCGGACGAAGGTGCCGAACCACCGGCTGTCCAGCGTGGGAGGGGTGAGCGACCCGGATTCCAAGCGGGGCGCACCCTGTCCTGCCCAATACAGGGCAGTCAAGCCCCGAGAGGCGAAGGACTCGAGCGGGCCGGCTCGATGTAGGGTAACCGCGTTCATGTCACTCTGGGAAACGGCGGCCCCGGGAGATCTTCCCCAGAATGATTTCGGCGGACTTTTCTGCTGGGCAGCCTCTCTTCAGAGCGACTCAGGTCTTCACCGGGTGGGTGGCAGCTGGGTGACTATCTCTGTGACCTTGAGCCCCGCGCTGCTAGCCAGCGTAGGTTCCTTCCAGAAACCCGAGTCGAGCGAGACAAGCTCTCCCTGGGCATGGAGCAACGCCGAAGAGGCGTGAATGCAGTCCCTGGGCTTGAGGCCGAAGCGAGCGATCAGCTGCTGGGCACCACGGATCACGGCTTCGTCTACGGGAACGAACTCCAGGTTCTTCAGGCTCAGCAACAGCTCGCCGGCCTTCACGGCCCGGGCGCGGTTGTAGACTTTCTCCGCTCCCTTACCGGCAACCCAGATCACCTCATCCCAGGTCAGGAATGACGTCTTGGCCTGGACTTCGCCACGCGCAATCCGCTCCAGCCATTCCCGGCACTGCTCAATGATGGAGCCCTCCTGGTTCTTGAGCAGTGGCGTCACGATGACGCCCGTATCCAGGTAGTAGGACTTCATGCTCCGCGGCGGTCCTCCTCCTCAAGGATCTCCAGATAGGACCTTGAGGAGGAAGCAGAGAAGGAGTCGCAGAACTCAAACCACTCCTTCCAGGAGTCCGCGATTGGCGAGCCTTCGGCTGGGAGCCTCGGAAGGCTCAACCAACGCTCAACGAGGGCGTTGAAGATGAGAGCCGCCCTCTGCGGCGGAAGCTCCAGCCGCAGAAGATGCTCCACGAACATCACCAGCACTGCGGGGATGCTTCGTGGATCCAGTGGAGGCAATCCTGGATCTAGAACCCCAGAACTCATGGCCTCCTCGGCACGTCAGCGTAATAAATCTTTCCCTGAACTTCCGCCTCACGGACCTGCTTCCGTGCGCTGAGGTCCGCCAGAGCGTTCTTGTACTTCTCCCATGTCTTGGACGTACCCCCGCCAGAACCCTCCAGCGCTATCACGAAGGCCGCCGTAGAAGCATCCTCGTGACCTTCGAGCTCAGCAATGATCTCGATGGCTGAGTACGCCTTATCGGGATGCTTCGCGAGGAACTCCTGTATCCGATGAGACAGGGGCTTTGTCGCGTCCTCGAGCTGCTTGATGTCAATGGGCACGGATGCGCCTCCCGCTCCTGCCAACCTACGAGTAGCGCATCTTCGGGTCAACGGCTCGGTACGGGACTCCGTTCGGCCCGAAGCGAGGCCCCCGGCTACCGGTTGCGCCGGACGATCTCCGCGTTGAGCAGATTGGCGAAGCACACCCAGCCCAGGTACGGCGCCACCAGCGCCACCGCGGGCCGGTCCACCTTGCGGGCCGCCGCCATATAGGCGGCGATGCTCGTGCCCAGGGCGAGGTTGTCCACCAGCGCGGACTTCAGCCGGCGCTTGCCGAAGAAGAGCCAAGACCAGGCCGCGTTGAAGCCCAGCTGGAGCGCCCACAGCCCCAGGGCCCGCGAGCGGGCCGGCCCCGCGGGCTGGTTCCACACCCGCCAGCCCGACAGCGCCGTGCACCCGTAGAGCACCGGCCACACCCAGCGGAACGTGCTGCTGGGGGGCTGGAAGGGGGGCTTGCGCAGCCGACGGTACCAGAGCTGCGTACCGTGGTTCGTCACGCTCGCCCCCAGCAACCCTACCCCTGCCGTCAGCGCGCTGAAGACTCCGAGGGCCACGGCGGACTCGGTCCTCAGAGATGGGCTCTTCAACGCGATGCTGTCTTGCGGCGGCAGATGCATGGGTGCTCTCTGGGTCAGGTTGCGTGGGTCAGATGGATGGAGCGGTGGCCTCATCCAGCACGCGGGCCTCGCCCATCACTCCGGCGGTGAGCCAGTTGCGCACCAGCTGCAGGTGCTCGGCCTCCGCCATCAGCGCCTGCTCGAACTGCTCGGCAAGCTCCGTCTGGCCCAGGCTCTGCGCCAGCTCGACGAGCAGCTCCCAGCCCGCGTTGTCCGTCAGCTCCGCCATCAGCAGCGCCTCGAGGCACTGCACCAGGTTGGTGCGCGGATCGACGAGCACCTCGGGCACGCCCTTGGACGCCACCGACACCAGGTTGGCCGAGGGCGTGAGCGCCGTTGGATCCGCGCCCAGGCTCTCGATGGCCTCGCGCACCAGCGCGAAGTGCGCCAGCTCGTCGTTCATGATCTTCTCGAGCTGCTCGCGCGAGGGCCCCCCCTGCCACGTGCCGTGCAGGTCATACTTGCCCAGCGCCGCCTCGTAGAGGCGCACCCCGGTGCGCTCGAAGCCCAGCCGCTCACCCAGCTTGTCGATGAACACCGTGGGCTTGGTTCCCTTGAGCATCTCCTTGGCCGTCGAGAGGATGCCCTTGAACGTCGCCGGCACCGGCACCGTGCCCAGCCCAGGGCTCTCCTGGGCATACACCTGGCGCACCCGGACGATGTCCTGCTCGCTGCCTAGCGAGGTCGGCAGGCCCTCCTGCGCGCCCTGAATGGCTTCCTTGCTGGCCAGCGGAGACGTCTGGATGCCCGTACGGTTCAGCCCCACATCAGCGGTCGTCTTCTTCATGACTGCAGCCTCCCTCCCGGCGTCACGCCCGAGCGCTGCACGCGCGTGGCCAGCTCAGTACCTGGTGCCCACTGGTAACCCGCCGAGGCCGTGTCGGACGGCGAGCCCTCGGAGTTGAGCTGATCGCGGTACACCAGCGAGCGGTGCCCCGGTGCCAGCTCTCCCTTGTCCACGAAGTTGGTGCCATCGGCCCGCAGATCCACCTCCTGGCTCAGCACGCGGCGCACGAACTCGCGGTGGCTCTTGAAGGCCACCGGCTCGGGCAGCGTGGCCGGGAGGATCTCCGCCGGATCCCTCCCCTCCAGCCGCTGGAACAGCTCCATCACGTAGTGCAGGTGGCCCAGCTCGTAGTCCACGAAGCGCTGCCACACTTCCTTCACGCGCGGGTTGGTCTCGTACGCCAGGCACGAGTAGTAGGTGTAGACCTCCATGGCCTCCTGCAGCAGCCACTTCTCCAGCATGGACTCGTCCGGATCGATCAGCGAGCCGTACTGGGTGACGTGCTGCTCCTCGATGGAGGCGATCTCCGCGTAGAGCTGGCGCGCGACCGGGTCGGCGAACGTCGGCCCGATGTTCATGTAGAAGTCGTGCGTCTGGAACTCGGCGGCGGTGATCAGCAGCGCGTGGATCTTCGTCAGCGGGTGCGCGGTGCGCATGTCATACGGCCGCCGCAGGTCATCCAGCGGGTGGCGGTGCTCCAGCACCGTGGGCCGCCCGGGCCGGATGTCCGAGTAGGACTGGATGAGGTAGTTGGGGTCCTTGCCCTCGATCCGGTCATAGAGGGCCGCGTACCGGTACAGGTGATCGAAGTCCTCCAGCAGGCCGAAGCGGTACGCCTGAGCCATGTACGCGTCCGGCTCATGCTGCGCCACGCTGGCCGTCACCTCGATGGCCACCTGCTCGAAGCCCAGCGTCGTCTCCAGCGGGCTCTGGTCGGCCGGGTTGAGCCAGTTGATCATCGTCTGCTGGTGGTGCTCCACGCGCCGCACCAGCGCCAGCGGCTCCCTCAGCTCACGGCTCATCCGGTTCAGAATGTGCTTGAAGCGCACCGAGTCCGACTCGATGCCATTCATCAGGATGACGCGCACCCGGGTGAAGGCGTCGTCATCCAGCTTGCTGTAGGGGCGCCGGACCAGGTCCTTCCAGGTGAACACCTGACGGTCTAGCGAGACACCCTTTTCCTTGAAGATGTCCAAGGCCACTTGAGACTCCTTTTGAGCAGTGCGGCTGAGAGGTCGCGGATAAAGCTCAGTCGCCCGCTTCCACGCGGCAACGCAGACATCGGTACAGTCTGGCCCGCGGACAGCACGGCAACGGCTCGGCTGGCTGCCTGCTGTGAGACGCTACCAGCGCACGCGCATGGTGGCGACGTGGCCCTCGTCGCGGATCTGGCTGGGGCTGATGGTGCCGGTGGTGACGCCGCACTCCTCGAAGAAGATGCGCAGCGAGCCCTCCCACGCGGCCCAGGACGCAGGGCCCATGGCGTAGCTGGAGCGGATCTGCAGCCTCCCCGAACTCTTGCCGTCCGGGGTGTACTGGAACTCCAGGCCCTGGAAGATCGAACGGCACAGGGAGCTCAGATTGGCGAAGAGCGCGGCCGGGGTGTTGCCGTGCTTGGCCAGCGTCATCTGCATCAGCGGCTTGAGGAAGCGGCCCACGGTGCCGCGCGTGGCCTCGTAGCCCAGGGCCCGCATGCCCTCCAGGCCCTGCACCTTCAACACCGCGTTGAAGAGCAGTGGCAGCTCGTCCCCCTCCACCCACGCGGTAGACGGCGGTGGGCTGTCCATCATCCGCTTCACGTGGTCCGGCACCATCAGCCGCACCACGGGCCGCAGGTTCATGGCGTCCAACCCGCTGAGGTACGCCCGGAAGGTGTTCCCGGAGAACTTCTCGTAGCCTTGCCGAGGGGTGTCCACGCGTGCGCTCGCTCACACCAGTTTAATGCACCTGGACTAGAGTCTAAGGAGCGAGGGAACGCGGTGCATGGCGAGTAACATCTCGAAGGTCCTACGGCTGCGCCTGCGCAACCACTTGTGGTTGATGCTGGGTATCGCGGCGCTGGCCACGGCGCTGGCCGCCCTGTGCTGGCACGCGGGGCTGATGTGGCTGCCCAACCTGGAGCGCGCGCTCTACGACAGTGCGTTGACCACCTTCACGCACCGCAAGGGCTCCAGCCCCCTGCAGTCGAAGGACATCGTGGTGGTGGCCATTGATCAGACGAGCCTC
>DASVVJ010000419.1:0-2109 GCA_036389955.1 Myxococcaceae bacterium | reverse complement strand
GAGGCGATGATCTCGAGCACCGCGGCCGCCGGGCTTCCCACTTGCATGTTCTCCAGGCCGCCCACGCTCAGCGAGACAGCGCCGGTAATCTCCTCGGTGGCGCCTCCGCTGACCTTGACGGCGCGCATGGCGCCCACGTTCACCGTCTGGCTGCCGCCCACCGCGCTGTTGTGGAGCCCCTGGACACCAATCGTCTCATTGGCTCCCACGGACATCGTGCGATCCGTGCCCACGGTGCGCTTCTGATTCTGGGCGACCTTCGCCTTCTTGTTGTTGGCCGCCTTGATGCTGATGTCCTTGGCGCCGTTGATGTAGACGCGCTGGCTGCCCGCCGCGTCGTCGAAGCTGACCTCGTTGGAGCCTCCCGCGCCGGGGGACGAGTTGGAGCGGTGTCCGGACACCGTCTTCTGGGACGGCAGGCTGTAGTCCGGCGGGAAGAGCGGGTTGTAGACGCGCCCCAGGCAGACGGGGCGGTCGGGATTTCCCTCGACGAACTCGATGAGCACCTCCCACCCGACGCGGGGAATCATCACCGAGCCGGTGGTGTGGGCCTGGGAGACGCGGATCCAGCAGGAGGACTTCTCGTTCATCATGCCGTCGCGATCCCAGTGGAACTGGACCTTCACCCGGCCGTGTTCATCGCAGTGCAGCTCCTGCCCCGGAGGCCCGGTGACGCGGGCCGTCTGGAGCCCCAGGATCCTCGGCCGCGGGGTTTGCCGGGGCGGACGGAAGGGCTGGTCCACGGGCACCGCGTCGAAGGCCACCTCGCAGAGCGCGCCGCCGCGATCCACCAGCGGCCCCTCGACGTCCTCCTGGTGGAAGCGCACGTGCAGGCGCGCGGCGGTCACAAAGTACTCGCCGTCCGAGAAGGGGTGCCCTTCCAGGGACACTCGGTAGCCAGGCGCCAGGCCGAGGGCATTGGTGCGCGCCTGGGCCGTGCGGCGCTGGCCGCGCAGTTCCTCCAACCGCCGCTGGACCAGCCGCCGGCCCTCCGCGGGCACGGTGTAGCCGCCGGGGTACTCGTACCACTCGGCGCCGATGGCATCCTCCACCTGATGCTCGGCGGCCAGGCTCTGCGAGGGCCGCAGCATGTCGTAGTCGTTCAGGCTCACCTGGGTGACGCTGGCGCGGACCGAGCCCCGCCAGTCCCACACCGAGACGGCGTCACCTCCCCGGCCCACGTCGAAGCGGAACGGCAGCGAGGCCGGCTCCATCGTCTCCGCGGTGCCACTGGCGTCCGAGAGCACCATCGTGTGCCCATCCGCGCTGTGCTCGAAGGTGAACCAGATCCCCTCCTCCTCGAGCAGCCGGCAGACGAAGTCCCACTCGGACTCGTCGTACTGCACGCAGTACTCGCGTTTGGGGTAGGAGCCCTCCAGCACCCAGCGGAAGTGGCGCTCCTCCAGCCCCGCGTCCTTGAAGACGGCCTTCACGATGTCCGGCGCGGACAGCTCCTGGAAGATGCGGAAGCCATGCCGGTAGGCGATGAGCCATTGCTGAGGCGCCAGCGTCAGCCGGTAGCGTACGGGCTGGCCCGGATCGTCCGTGGCGATGAGCTCGACCCGCTCCACCACGCCATCCACATCACGCACCTGGCGCCACGCGTCCTCGAGCACCACGTGCATGGGGCTGCCGTGCGCCTGGTCCAGATCAAACTCCGTCATGGACACGTCCAGCTCGAACACGAAGCGCCGGGACACCTGCTCCACGCCCCGCAGGGCGTGAACCACCAGCTCCCCGTTCTGTCCGGGAATGGCGGCGGTGGCTCTCACGTGCTGTGGCGTGTCGCTCATGGGCGGGCCTCAGTTGCTCTTGTGCAGCACCTGGTTGAGCACCTTGTTGTTCTTGACGATAACGGTGGGGGCTTTGAGGGTAATCTGCCCGCTCGCCAGCAACTCCACCGTACAGGCGCCGCCCCGGATGACCAGCTTGTTCTCCGCGGAGAAGGTGATGTTGGTCGCCTTGATCTTCAGGCCTCCGCCCGCGGTGATCGCCACGGCGCCCTTGGCCGAGTCCGTCCGGCTGCCACCGCATTTCACCTGCTCGGCGGCCGCGTTCATCACATAGGCCGCGCCGCAGCTCACCGACATCTGCTTGGCCTTGATGAAC
>DASVVJ010000418.1:0-10396 GCA_036389955.1 Myxococcaceae bacterium | reverse complement strand
ACGCGCAGCGCCGAGGGCACCACCTCGAAGAGCATCGGCGTGCGTCCGGTCAGCTCTCCGTCCGCGTTCACCTCCTGCACCGGCTCGGCCTCCACGTACAGCCGGGACGTGCGCAGGTAGGTGACGGACGGGTGGTCCACGTGCTCGCCGCTGCGCAGCCGCATGGCCACCTGAGCCAGCGTCGACAGGTCCTTGAGCTGCCCCAGCCCGGTGCCCTCCTGGCCCGCTTCGGCGGAAGGCGCGGTGACGGCGTAGACGTGCAGCCGGTGATCATCCAGCGCCGCCTCCGGAGCCACCACGTTGCCCGCGCCGTGGTAGCGCCCGTTGCCCACCACCAGCTGCAGCACCTCGAGCTCCAGCGCCTGCGCATCCGCCGTCATCCGCACCCGGAAGGGCTGGTGCTCCAGCGCCTGCGAGGCGGCGGCCATGGGGTAGGCCAGCTTGCCCATGCGCTGCTTGAACCGCTTCGTCAGCCGCTTGGCGATGGCAGTGGCCAGCCCCAGGCTCGCCGCGTTGAGAAACGGCTTGCCGTTGGCCAGCCCCACGTCCACCCGCGCCGTGTAGCCCCCGGCGATGACGTCGCAGCCGGCCTCCACGGTGCCGGGAATGCCCAGCGAGCGCGCGAAGTCATTGCCCGTGCCCAGCGGCACCACGCCCAGCGTCACGTTGCGGCCGAGCAGGTGCGAGATGGCGCAGCTCACCGTGCCATCCCCTCCGCCCACCAGGATGTGCCGGGCGCCGCGCTCCACCGCCTGGTGCAGCACCTCGGGCATCCGGCGCACGTGAGAGACCGCATGGCAGCTCATCAGCGGGACACCCCGGGCAGCGAGCGCCTCGCGGGCCTGCTCGAAGGACTCCTTGCCCGAGCGCGACTTCGTGTTCACCACCAGGACCGCGGGCCCCTCTTCGAGGGCGCGGCGCCGTGGGGGCGCGATGAGTGCCGTTTCCAGGATGGGTTCCTCCTCTTCCAACCCCAAGGTGCTCACGCCTTGGACGAGGGGACAGGGGTGCCTCCAGGGCAATGTCCTGGAGAAACGGCGACCCGCGCCCACCTGTCATGCCCGCCGCGGGGCGGTCTCACTCGTCGTCGGAGGCCGCCGTCACTCCGGCCTCGCCCCACGGCCAGTGGCGCGGCGAGGCCTCGTAGCGCGCGAGCAGCTCCGCCGGATCCTTCATCAACACCCGGCAGCCCGCCGCGCGAAGATCATCCGGCGAGAAGCCGCCGGAGAGCACCCCCAGGGTGGGCAGGCCCAGCTTGCCCGCGGCCAGCGCGTCATACGGCGTGTCTCCCACCACGCAGGTGGCGTTTGCCTCCGGCTTGCCCAGCTTCTCCATCGCCGAGGCGAAGATGTCCGGGTACGGCTTGCTGCGGCTCACGTCGTCCTTGGAGGTGGCCTCCTCGAACAGGCCGTCGATGCGGCACAGCTTCACGTAGTGCTCCAGCTCCTCGCCCTTGGCGCTGGAGGCCAGGGCAATGCGCCGGCCGTCCTTCTTCAGCCGCTGGAACAGCTCACGCACCTTCGGGAAGGCACGTATCTTGGGCAGGAAGTCCTTGAGGAACAGCTGCGAGCGGTACTCCTCCAGGTCCTTGCCGAAGCGCGACAGCTCCTCGTCATTGAAGAACACGGGAATGAGCTGATCCGCGCCCTTTCCGATTTGGCTGCGCACGTGTGCGAAGGGCACATCCCGCCCGAACTCGAGGAATGCCCTGCGCCAGGCCTCGGCATGCTCGTCCACCGAGTCCACCAGCGTTCCATCCACGTCGAAGATGACGTTCTCCACCATGAGGCGCACCTCTCCTTGCGGGCCAAGGTGCGAACGGTGGGCCATGAGGGCAAGCCGCTAAGGGCTACTTCCCGTTGGCGTCCACCAATGTCTTCGTCTGGACGTCGTAACCCCCGGGGGCGGCGAGGGTGAAGGTGTCATTGGGCAGCGTGGCGTTGAGCTCCACCCGGGAGAGCGTCGTCTCGCCAACCTTCTCGTCCTTCACCCAGCGGGACAGCCGCTTGGGGACGCAGAGCTTGAGTGCCTCGTCGCAGTGCTCCTCTTCCACCCGGACTTCGAGCACCGTGCCGTCCGCGGTGCGCGAGCGCTTGCCCAGAAAGTCCAGACTGGGCCAGCGCAGCGTGTAGGCCACCTCCAGGCCCTGCGCGGAGGCCTCCGTCAGCTTCGCCGTCAGCTCCACGGCCTCGGGAGCGCGGGGGCTCGAGGCGCGTTTGGCGGTGGTGCCCAGAGGCAGCAGCGGGGCGCGGAAGCCCTCGGGGGTGAAGGGGGCGAACGTCTCGGTGAGGAAGCCGGCGCGCCGCTCCGGAGGCAGCTCGGTGGTGAAGGTGGTGAAGCGCTTCTCCGTCTCGCTCAGCTCGTAGAGCTTCTCTCCATCCCAGGAGAAGGTGCGGGAAATGGGGGCGCCCAGCGTGGCGCGCATGCGCTGTGGCGAGCGGTAGGCGAAGGTGAAGCCCACCGGCTCCGAGCCGCCCTCGCTGGTGCGGCCCTCGAGCTGGTAGCTCGTCAGCCGCGACTCGCGCTCGGTCAGGCGCTTCTTCACCTCGTTGAGCAGGGCGCCCGAATCGTCTCCAGACTTGGTGCAGCCAGCCAGCACGAGCAGGACAAGGGACAGAAGGCGGACGCGCATGCGGAGAGCAGGGGGAATGCAGGTGAGGAAAATAAAGAAGGCCCCACTGTTGCCAGGGGGGCCTTCTAACGAAGCGTGAGCTCCGAAGGGCTTACTTGACGGCGATGCCCATCGCGGACGAGCTGGTCACGCCGATGATGCCGCCAGCCAGGGCGAAGATGCCGTGGCGGGGGGTGGTGCCAGCGCCCTTCAGGTCGACCTTGGAGGCGCCCATGGCCTTGGCCTCGGCCACCAGGAGCTTGTTCACCACGGTGTCGAGGTCGCTCTGGACCAGGTCGACGATGTGGAAGATAGCGGTCAGGCCCAGGGCGTTGGCCTGGACCACGGCGACGGCCTCGCCACCGTTGGCGGAGACCTCGGCGCCGGAGACAACCGCGCTCTCAACGGAGGTGCAAGCTACGAGGCTGCTCGCGGCAACGGCGGACAGAATGGCCTTCTTCATTTGTATTCCCTCCCAAATAGGATGGCTTGTGAGGCAGGCGGTTCGCCGAGCGAGCCCCTGAGTGGATGCCCCTCAAGCGCGGCGCGTTCGTAGCAGATGCCTGCCTCAAGTCAAGATCAGTTCAGAATAGAATCCCTTTTTTCCTGGGTCCGGCCCGTGCGTTGCAAGCGGTAGGGTCCCCTGCTACCCAGGATCAGCCCCCCATGGAGACCCCCGCTCCCGCCCCTGCCACGAGGCTCTGGCCGCACCTGCTGCTGTTCGTGCTGACGGTGGGCACCACGCTGAGCGCGTACCCGGCGGCGTTCCGCCAGGTGCTGCCGTGGGAGGCGCTGGGCTCCTCGAGGCTGTGGGCCGAGGCGCTCTCCTTCAGCCTGGCGCTGCTGGCCATTCTGGGCGCGCACGAGATGGGGCACTACCTGCTGGCCCGCTTCCACCGGGTGGACGCGACGCTGCCCTACTTCATCCCGCTGCCGATTATCGGCATTGGCACGCTGGGGGCGGTGATCCGCATCCGCGGGCGGATTCCCCACCGCAACGCGCTGGTGGACATTGGAGCGGCCGGGCCGCTGGCGGGGCTGGTGGTGGCGGTGCCGCTGCTGCTGTGGGGGCTGAGCCACTCTCAGGTGGTGGAGGCGCCCGTGCGGCCGCTGTCCTTCCCGGGAGAGGACTCGCTCATCGTGGTGGTGAAGGACGTGTTCACCTGGTTGGGGCAGAAGCTCACCTTCGCACCCTCGGTGCCCGAGGTGTACGTGCCCCGGACGCAGGTGTTCGGCGACAGTCTGTTGATACACGGGCTCACGTGGCTGACGCTGGGGCCAGTGCCGGCCAACGCCGAGGTGGTGCAGCACCCGGTGGTGTTCGCCGGGTGGTTCGGGCTGTTCGTCACGCTGCTCAACCTGCTGCCGGTGGGACAGCTGGACGGGGGGCACCTGACGTATGCGCTGTGGGGCGAGCGCGCGCGGTGGGTGGGCATGGCGGTGGCGCTGGTGCTGCTGGGGCTGACGCTGTTCGCCACCGCGTCGTGGGGCCTGTGGCTGGTGGTGGTGAGCAAGGTGGTGGGCTTTGGGCACCCGGAAGTGGTAGAGCCGCAGGTGCCGCTGAGCCGGGGGCGCAAGTGGGTGTGCGGCCTGTGCTTCCTGGCGTTGATCGCCTGTGCCATGCCCATTCCTCTTCGCCAGGTGTAGCCATGAGGTTCCTCTGTGATGCATGCGAGCGGCTCGCGCCACCGGCGGCGTTCCGCGTCGAGCTGGGAGTGCTGGTGATGACGTGCGCGCGCTGCGGGCAGGAGAGCCGCGCGCGGCCCGAGGAGGCGGTGGCGGCGGCGGTGGCACAGGCGAACGAGCCGGAGCCCGAGAAGGTACTGCCTCCGCGCAGCACCACGGCGCCGTCGTTGAAGGTGGTGGCGCTGCGGCCCTCGGAGGGGCAGGTGCGCGAGGCGGCGGAGCTGGCGCGCTCGGGGGAGCCGTTCGCGGTGCCGCCGGGCTTCTGTCCCAAGTGCGTCGCGGTGCGCAAGGAAGGCGCCACGGCGTGCGCCGCGTGTGGGCTGGTCTACTCCAACTTCAACCCCAGCGAGCAGGAGCTGTCCGAGCCGCTGCGGGCCGCGTGGCTGGCGGTGCTGGAGCGGTGGGACGACCGGGACGCACACGACCGGCTGCTGTCGCTGGCGGTGGGCCGGAGCGAGCTGGCGATGGCGGGGCGCCTGTACCGCATCCGCCTGGCGCAGGCGCCGGACGACTTGTACGCCCAGCGGGGGCGCGACGAGGTGGTGCGGCTGGCCACGGCCTCACCGGTGGCGTTCACTCCCACGCCTGCTCCCGGTGCGTCCGGTAAGGGGCAGCTGGTGGCGGGGCTGCTGTTTTTCTTCATCCTGCTGGTGGTGGGGATGCTGCTGTTCCGCCAGTTCCGGCTGTCGCTCGGCGCGCCCTGAGGGATTGAGGGCTGTCAGGCAGACCCGGTGGGGCTCTCCGCAGGGGGGCCTTTGCGGAGCGGATCCCAGACGTACTCCTCGGTGGGGATCCACTTCATGTTCGTGAACCCGTGGCGCTGGACGAACTCGACGAAGCGCTCGGAGACGAGGAGGCTCCCCCGGAAGCCACGGGGACGGAAGATGTCCTCGCCCTGCCAAGTGCCTGGCTCCAGCGTAAAGCCGTGGATGGAGTCCACTCCGGCGGAGCGGCACTCGGGACAGGTGATGGGCTCGGGGCGGCGCAGGCGGCTGTGCGCCTCATCCACGGCGCCGCGCCCGAAGCAGGCGGTGACGGCGAAGTAGCGAGGCATGGCATCGGGCTGGGGGCCCTTCCGCTTCCTCCTGACACGGAGCACTTCAACGGGGTGAAAGCCGAGCATCCCGGTCAGCCCTTCGGCTCGAAAGGCCTCAGCCATGCGCTCGGAGAGGAGGAAGTCATAGCCGGAGGACTCGACGAAGTCGCCCAGTTTCCCTCCATGCAAGTCCAGCTTGCCCCGATAGGGCGGCAGCCATCTGAGCATTCCCATGTGCTCGCCACACTGCGGGCACTGAGGGGGATCGCCACGATTGACGGGCTCAGCCTTGTCGAACTTCGTGTCATGAGGGCCGAACATGTCGTCCTCAAGCACGAAGAAGCGTGGGGAAGAGGGCTGCTCAGAAGCCATTGGGAAACCTCTTGAGCATCTCGGGGCGGTTGTAGATGTCGCGCAGCATCTTCATGAACTGCTCCGGAGTAGCCTTGTCCTGAGGGTGCCCTCTCCGGGCACAGCAGGCGCCTGGGTCACGACGAGGAGCAGCAGGAGAGGCAGCATGTGCCTCATCCTACAGCCACCATCGGAGCAGGCTTTTGTAGGAGCGATGCCCGCAGGGCCTGATTCAGGCCTCTCGGAGAGCAAACAGGCGGCCGGGCGTAAACAGGCGATCTCTCAGGCATGACGGGCTGTTATCTTGTCCCACCGCCTCGTTCGTCCGAGGCTTCCCCCGATGGCCCTCACGCTCGTCCGCACATCCAACGTCGATACCCTGCTCGGGCCGGGAGGCGCGCTCCAATCGGCGCTGCCCGCGTACGAGCACCGTCCCGAGCAGCTCCAGATGGCGCGCGCGGTGGAGCGGGCCTTCAACGAGCGCAGCTACCTGCTGGCCGAGGCCGGCACCGGCACGGGAAAGACGCTCGCCTACCTGGTGCCCGCGTTGCTCTCCGGACGCCGGGTGGTGGTGTCCACGGCGACGAAGACTCTGCAGGACCAGATCTTCTTCAAGGACCTGCCGCTGCTGAAGGAGCGCATGGGCCTGGAGTTCGAGGCCGCGTACCTCAAGGGCCGCGGCAACTACCTGTGCCTGCAGCGCTTCAACGCCTTCTCGAAGGATCCGACCTTCGGCTCGCGCGAGGAGGTGCGCCACTGGCCGCACATCCAGGAGTGGTCCACGCGCACGGAGACGGGAGATCGGGCGGAGCTGGAGCTGCCGGAGAACTTCAGCGCGTGGTCGCGGCTGTCGGCCACGGCGGACACGTGTCTGGGCTCCAAGTGCCCGCTGTACGAGCAGTGCTTCGTGACGCGGATGCGGCGGGAGGCGGAGTCGGCGGACCTGCTGGTGGTGAACCACCACCTGTTCTTCGCGGACCTGGCGCTCAAGGGCACGGGACGGCGCAGCGAGGGCGTGCTGCCGCTGTACGAGGCCGTCATCTTCGACGAGGCGCATGCGCTGGAGGACGCGGCGAGCGGGCACTTCGGATGCAGCG
Source organism: Myxococcaceae bacterium (assembly GCA_036389955.1). Lineage (GTDB taxonomy): Bacteria > Myxococcota > Myxococcia > Myxococcales > Myxococcaceae > DATHBR01. Next base: position 3,615 of record DASVVJ010000418.1, on the reverse strand, counting down.
TGTCCAACCACCGGCTGGAGGAGCTGGCACGGGACGCGGTGGCGTCGCTGCCGGAGACGGACGGGCGCTTCACCACGCTGCGAGCCCTGGCGGCGCGGGTGCGTACACACGGCGAGGTGTTCTTCACCCAGGCGCCGCGCGTGCTGGGGCTGGCGGGCAGCGAGGGTGGGGTGGCGCTCAAGCCGGAGAAGATGGCGCAGCTGGCGGGCTCGCTGGAGCAGGTGCGCCAGAGCCTGGAGGCGCTGGCGGCCTTTACCTCGAGCGAGCGCGAGCCGGAGCTGCTGGCGCTGGCGCGGCGTGGCAGCGAGATGTCGGACGAGCTGACCTTCCTGGAGAAGGCCGAGTCCACGGACCACGTGTACTGGGCGGAGGCGCGCGGGCGAGGCGTGTTCCTGCGCTCCAGCCCCATCGACGTGGCCAAGGAGCTGCGCTCGCGGCTGTACGGCGGAGTGGACACGGTGGTGTTCACCTCGGCGACGCTGGCGGCGGAGAGCCGGTTCGACTTCTTCGCGCGGCGCATGGGGCTGTACGACGACGAGGGCGTGCCGGTGGCGGAGGTGCGGACCCTCTCGGTGCCCAGCCCGTTCGACTTCGCTCGGCAGGCGGCGCTGTACCTGCCCACGCACCTGCCGGATCCGGCGGTGCCCGGCTTCATCGAGGCGGCGGCCGAGGAGATCATCCGGCTGTGCGAGGTGTCCAACGGCCGGGCGTTCGTGCTCTTCACCTCGCTGAAGAACATGGAGCGCGCGTACGAGCTGACGCAGTCGCGGCTGCCATACCAGGTGCTCAAGCAGGGCGACCGGCCCAAGCAGCAGCTGCTGGAGGCGTTCCGGGAGATGCCCAGCGTGCTGTTCGCCGCGCACAGCTTCTGGGAGGGCGTGGACGTGCCGGGCGATGCGCTGAGCCTGCTGATCATCGACCGGTTGCCGTTCGCCTCGCCGGGAGATCCGCTGGTGGCGGCGCGCATCCGGCAGCTCGAGGCGCGCGGGGAAGAGGCATTCGAGACCTACCAGCTCCCGCAGGCCACGCTGGCGTTGCGGCAGGGGTTCGGACGGCTCATCCGCACGCAGACGGACCGGGGCGCGGTGGCGCTGTTGGACCGGCGCATCGTGACGAAGCCCTACGGGCGCGCGTTCCTGCACAGCCTGCCGTCAGCGCAACGAGTGGAGGACCTGCACTCCCTGCGGCTCTGGTTTCAGGACGACGTGAACTGAGCCAACTGCTCTCCTCACGGTTTCCTGCAGTGAGGGGAGGATGACGGATGGAGAGCCAAATGGCGACTTGGGACGCGTTTATTGCCGAGGTTCTCGCGGGTGAGGCAGAGCCTGAGGACATGCGTGTGCTGCGCGAGTTGCTCTCTCAAGGAGGCGAGCTCAACCACGTCGCCCTGAAATGGGAGGATCGTCAGCAGCCACCTCGGTATGACGTCGTCCTGTCACACCCCTACCTAGATGGCTACGAAGGTCCTCACCCCCACACGGTTCGGCATTCAGATGCCTTTATGCGGTGGTCTCTTGAAACAAAGACCAAGCTGGGCAACGAGCAGGAAGAGGCACTTCGGACGCTATTCCTGCTCCAACAGCAACTGCTTAAGCTCGAGGAGGAGTTAGGGCCCTCCTACTTTAATTCTGTGCTGATTGAGTACCTTAGAATCCACGGTCCACCTCATACGATCGCGCTCCTTTCGGGCTTCGAGCAGTCCCCCGCTCCCGCTAGCGCGCGAAAGACACAGGCCTTGGGCTCCTTCGACGAGGTCGTCACGACCATTATCAAGACCCTGAAGGGACTCGGCTATACCCAGCAGGCAGTGGGCTCACTGCTGGACAAGGCTCTGGAGCAGTATTGCGATGAGCGTTTTGGCCTCACGAAGAGGCGCGCTCTTCTGGATCCGTAGGCATCTTCCACCCTGCGAGCCGCGCTTCGAAGCGTTGGAAACTCGGGCGCTGGCGGAGCCGCTCCAGGGCGTCCGGGCGCTTCAGCACGTCCAAGGCTTTCTCGAGGCGTTTCTCCTGCGGCAGGTGGGGATCGCCAAAGAGGTCCTTCTTGAGGACAGGCCGACTGTAGCGCTTCTCTGGTGAAGACTCCTTGAACGGGTGGCCGCTGACGACCAGCAACCAGGTCTCCAGGGTCTGCACGGGCACCGCGATGCAGCAGTACAGCGGTGGGTGCTTCCAATTCTCGGGAATGGATTCTTCCAAGAGGCATTCCGCGCAGCCGTCCTCCACGTTACGTGCCTGCTGGTTCGAGACATGGCTGGGCTGATGCTCCAGGCGCCGCCTGGAACCACCGTCGTTATCGATAGCCAGTAGGGCGCGCTGAATTCCATGTCCCGCCGCATCCTTCAAGAATAAGGGGGCATGGTGGAGCACCGACTTCCATCCAGAGAAGCGATACCCATGGTCATTCCACACCTCCACTTTCTGCTGAAGGACCAGGGAGAGCACAGCCCCGTAGACCTGCATGTCATAATGGGGGTTTTCGCCAGCGATCGCGACTTTGAGCATGGCCCGTTACGACTTGAGTTCCTCAAAGTCCCGCTGGAAGACTCCTGCCTCAAGCATCTCACCCGGTTGGAGCCTGCCGAGTTCCTCCATTAAGCCAGGAAGGTCTGCCATGCGTCTCACGAGCGTGTTCTGCTCGGGTGTGGTGTCTCTCCGGAACAGGATAATGGACTCGGGAACATCGCGGAAGTCGTCGAGGAGTACGGGGGAGTGAGTGCTGAGGACGAATTGGCACCGGCGCTCATGCCAGGCCAGCCTCATCAACTCGACGAGTTCATGCAGACGTTGAGGGTGGATGGACCGCTCAGGCTCCTCGATGAAAAGCACCGTCTCCGGGCCCAGATCGATGATGTGCATGGCCATCGCGATGAAGCAGAGCATGCCTTCGGAGAGGCGTGGAGCATCGAAGCGCTGACCGTTCTTCTGCTCGACCCAGAGGCGCTGAAGCCCTGGGCGTGAAGGCAGCGCCAGAACGAACTTCACCTCGGGCAAGCATTTGCGGAGGAAATCATCCAACTGAGCTGACTTCTCAGGGTAGGCGCTGCGCCACAAGGCCACGACTGACGCCAACTCCGCGCCGTTGTCGGTTAGCCTCGGCTCTGTGACGAACTGTGCATCTTCGCGGAGCGCATTCAAGGCGAGATGAAGGCGGCGGGATGCAAGGAGGGGACGCCAGATCCCCCGAGTAGACGCGCCCTTGTCAGGCAAGCTGGTCAGTGACTGGAGGAGTTCGAAAGGTTGCTGCTCTGCTCTCTTGGGAGCAAAGCTCCCCTCCAACTTGGACATGGATTCTTTCTGCACGCGCAGCCGATTCTTCTGGGCGAAGAACTCGACTGAGTAAGAGCCCTCATCGGAAGCCCAACCGATGTGAACTATGCCATCAGCGACAGTTGGCCGGTGGATGACGTTCTCTATTCCTCCGGCATCTTTCAAGGCATCTTCCGGGGAGCGGAAGACGCAGTCAGAGACGAATTGACCAACGCTCAGCAGGTTCGATTTACCCGAGTTATTCGGGCCGACTAGCACGGTGATGGGCTCCAGGGGGATTTTCTGGAGCACCCCGAAGCTCTTGAAGTTCTGTAGCGTGATGGACCTGAGCATAGGCGCAAGGTAT
>DASVVJ010000417.1:0-17263 GCA_036389955.1 Myxococcaceae bacterium | reverse complement strand
GGCCGCCCGCCGGGGGACCTCCGGGCAGGCGTCAGCGGCCGGCCCAGAGAGCGCCAGCAGCTTGCTGCCGGGGAGCTGGGCGAAGAGGCCCCAGCTCTCCAGCGTCACCTCCGTACTGCCGGGGAACCAGGTGATTCGTGAAGGGCGCAGCCCCGCGAGCCGCCCGGCCAGTCCCGCATCCAGGGCTCCCCGCAGCTCTACCGCGATTCGCCGGGGCCCCAGCCGGTGCAGGCCCGTTCCCGTGAGCGACTGGGCCTCCAGCCATGCTCCTGCCCTGGGAGCCCGGTGCAGCTGCCGGACCTGCTCCTCTTTCAAGGGAGGCCGCAGCTGGACATAGGCCTCCGGAAAGCGGGCCACCGCCTCCACCGTGGAGTGCTTCAGCATGTTCGAGCGCGTGCGCAGCCACAGCACCGTTCCGCTTCCCGCCAGCGCGCTCAGGGTGTCCGCCTCCACAGACTCGTCCACCACCAGGTGCAGCCGGTAGCCCGGGAGCGCGAGTTCCGCCGGCCCCTGTGCCTGCGCCAGCAGCGTCACCACCAGCGCGGCCGCGACGCTCACGCCCCGGGTGCCTCACCGGTGTACAGCGACATCTTCTGATAGCGCCGCACCACCACGCGCAGCACCACCTTGAGAATGGCGCTGAAGGGCACCGCGAGCAGGATCCCCACGAAGCCGAACAGTTCGCCAAAAGCAAGCACCGCGAGGATCACCGTCACCGAGGACAGTCCCACCTTCTCGCCCACCACGCGCGGGGTGATGACGAGCCCCTCGGCAAGCTGGGCCACGACGAACGTTCCCACCACCACCGCGAGCTGCCAGGGGCCCTGCCACGACAGCATCAGCCCCAGCCCCGCGAGCACCAGCCCGATCGCCGTGCCCAGGTAGGGCACCATGTTCCCGAAGCCCGCGATGACGCCGATGACGATGGCCATGTCCACCCGCGCGATCCCCAGCCCCGTGGCATAGAGGACCGAGAGGATGGCTCCCACCGTGATCTGGCCCTGGACGAAGGCGGAGAGCACCTCATCCACCTCGGCGAAGCGGCGGTTCACCAGCGACACCGCTCGCCGGGGGATGAGATCGCGCACCATCTCCATGAGCCGCGGGTAGTCCTGGAGGAAGAAGAAGCCCAGCACCGGCACCACCGCCAACCCCAGCAGCGTTGCCACGAAGCTGGCGGTGTTTCCCGCGAAGCGGGCGAGCAGCTTCGCCGCGGCGGGCCCCGCACTCTGGAGCAGGTCCGACGCCTGCGCTCCCAGCTCCGCGGTCCGCTGGTTCACCAGATCCGGCACGGAGACACCCAGCAGCGCCTCCACCCGCGGAATGATCTGGGTGCTCGCCCGGCGGAAGAAGTCTGGCAGCTTGGCCGCCTCTTCCCGGAACACAGGAATCAGATAGAGCACCGCGCCCACCAGAGCCAGCGTGGTGCCCACGAACACGATCGTCGTGCCCCACGTCCGGTTCACCTTGCGCCGCTCGAGCGCGGTGACCACCGGGTTGAACACGTAGGCCCCCGTGAGCGCCAACAGCACCGGGACCGCTACCCCGCCGAACACCGAGATCAGCACGAACACCAGTCCCAGCACGGTCACCATCGCCAGGGACCAGATCAGGTCGACCCGCCGCGCCTCCACTTCGGGCAGCTCCACGGCGGCCTCCGAGCGGACGGCGTGCAGCACCGGCGCGGGCGCCTCTGGCGGCTCGTGCGTGGCCGAGACGTGGGACACCTCGGGCGCAGCCGGCTCCGGCGCGGCGCGGGACTGCGCCTGGGGCTTCATGGCGCGAGCACTGCTTTTCTTGCGGCGTCCGATGACGGGGCTCCTCTCGAGCAGACTACTGGTTGCGATCCACGAACTGGCCGAAGTCGTCCTGCATGGCCTTCTGGTTCAACGCCTTCACGGTTCCGCGCGTGCTAGCACCCAGCTCGCCCACCTCGACCTCCTGGCCAGCCTGGAGATCGGCGAACAGCTTCGTCCACTGCTGCACGGTGATCTGCTGCGGAGGCGCTACCTGAGTCCGTGGCCCGGGCTTGCCGCCACCCCCTGGCGGAGGCGGAGACTGGACCGCGGACGGCTTCGGCCCTGACTGGGGAATCTGGACCACCACGCGCCCCTTCACCACCCGCACCACCATGCTCGGCTTCGGCAAGGGCGTCATGCCCTTCGCCGTGCTGCCGTAGTCCACCCGGAAGATCGTGCCGCGCACTCCCGCGACCGCGCGCTCGGTGGTCACCTCGAACTTCGCCTCCGAGCCGGCCGCCATCTGCTTCACCTTCGCCCAGACCCGGCCGAACAGCAGCTTCGCCGAGAACCCCTTGCGGGCCTGCCCCTCGAACGTCGCCTCGTCGAAGAAGAGCTGGCTGTTGGCCCCGAGCATGATCACGCTCTCGTCCGTGAGCACCAGCTTCACGTTCGAGCCCTCACCCACGCTCAGCGTGTCCCTCAGCTCCAGCTCCGAGCCCACCGCGAGCACGTGCTCCTGGCCGCTGGCGTCCCGGCGCGTCGCCTTGCCTTCCAGGATCGCGATCTTCCCCACGCTGGCCAGCGCCAGCCCAGGCAGCAGCAGCGCGAGTGCCACGCCCACCCGTCCGACCACGGTCGACCTGAGCCATCCCTTCACGGTGCTCCTCCTTCGGGAGTCCCGGTCCCCATTGGCCGCAGCCGCGCTTCCAGCACGGCCCGGGTCCCATGGGGCTCGATATAGGTGGTGTACGGCCAGTAGCCCTGCTTCCTCACTTCGATCTGGTGCAGCCCCTCGCCTACCTTCAGCCCCCGGGGCTTGCCCTGGAAGTCCGTGCACAGCCCCTGGATGACTCCGTCCAGATGCACCTCCGCATCCGGAGGCTCACACCGCAGCACCACGTCCCCGCTCGGCTGCTCGGCGTTGCGCAGCAGCTCGCGGGCCTGGGCCAGCGAGGCGGGCTCGTCCTGCCGGCTGGCGCAGCCCAGCGCCACCAGTGCCGCCCAACCCCAGCCGCGCATCAGCGCGCCAGCGTCAGCTCGATGGTGTTGGCGCTCACCTTCGTCACACTGACCTTCTTGCCCTTGAAGGTTTTCCCACTCACCGCCTCGGCCATCTCGTCCGTGGTGCCCAGGAAGATCAGATCGAACTGGGCCTTGCCCTCGCCGAAGCTGCCCTGCCCCATCTCGCGCAGGCCAGAGGACAGCTCCTTGGTCAGCACCTTCTTGAAGCCCTGAACCGCGCCGTAATCCGCCAGCCCCAGCACGTTCATCACCACGCGGTTGCCGTTGAAGAGCGCGTTCTGCAGGTACTCGGCGGTCGTCTTGCGGACCTCCGACACGATCTGCACGCCGCGGCCACGGACGATCTGCTGCGCCGTGTGATCGTAGGAGACCAGCATCTGGTTTTTGTGCTCCATATCGTCCTGGGAGACGAGCGAGCCAGTCACCTTGGTTACCTGCGTGCCGCTGTCCGTGACGAAGAGGGCCAGGTCGTAGTTACCCGAGACGAAGAAGAACAGTTGGCGGCCCTTGTCGTCCTTGGTCGGCAAGATGCCTCCGGGCGGCTCGTGCTGCAGAAAAGTCACGTTGCCATAGAGGATGAAGTCCGCCTTCGTCAGGTCGCCAATCTCCTTGGCCTCGGTGGCCGTCAGCGCGGTGGCTCCCGGCTGCAACCGCACCTTCCCCATGGCGAAGCTCGGGTCGATCACCGACCACCCGTCCTTCGAGAAGGCTTCGCTCAGGGCCGCGCTCATCGTCTGGGTGCTGAGCGAGGTCTGCTGAGGCGTGAGGGTCTGCTCCTGAAGCAGGATGACGATTTTCCGGCTGGACAGCTGCTGCACGAGCGCCTGAACGGCCTGCAGATCCCTGTCCAGCTGGCCCGTGCCCACCTGCGCACGGATGGTGACTTTCATCACCCCCTCCTCTTCCCTGGTGCTGACGATGTCGTACTTGCGCACGTAGCCATCGGTGCGAGAGAGGATCTTGTCGCTGATGAGCTGGCTGTTGGCCGTCAACGTCTGAGCCGACACCCGGACGCCGACCACCTGCTCCACGGCCTCGCGCTGCGCCGCCTTGAGGGCCTGCCGTTTGGCCGTGTCCTTGTCGCCGCCGACGATGGCGGCCTCACCCGTGGCCTCCTGGGTGACGAAGTCCGGCTGCTTGCCAGCGGCCATCGCCGCGGCGACCAGGAACCAGGACAGTACCGTGAGCTTCAGCGCTTTCATGTCTGCCCTCTCGCGCTACTGCGTGACGATCGCGACCCGGCCCTCGGCCAGGAACGCGGTGTTGGCTTCGGTGAGCTGCTTCAGTGCTTCCTCGGCCAGCACCAGGTCCGTGCCCTGAAGCTGCGAGGCCTTCACCACCAGCGGCTTCTCGCCCACCCGGATGCTCTTGCGCGCGTCCTCGAGGCTCTTGAAGTACGCCGCCACCGCGGTCTCCTTCCGGGCCTCGGCCGAGAGCACCTCGGCGCCGTAGATGGCCTTGCCCGCCGCATCCAGCAGCCTCGGTGCCAGCGCCGGCTTGACGCCCAGGCCGCGCGCGTCCACCACCAGGCCGGTGTACTTCTTCGCGCCCTGCGCGTTCACCGCGATCGCCGTGGCCGCCGGGGGCAGCAGCGCGGACGTGAGCGCCGCCAGCGGCACCTCCACGTCCACCTCCACGCCGCTGTCCGAGTAGTAGCGCTTGTCGACGACCTTGAAGCCCTTGACGACACCCTCGACGCGGCCGCGGATCTCCTCGCTGGCCATCGCGTCGCCCACGGTGCGGCCGGTGCTGAGCTGAACGCCCTTCACCTGCTCCAGCAGGTTACGCAGCGCGTCCATCTTCGCCGCGCGCTCGGCGCCGAGCCGCGCCTGGGCCGGGTTGGCGGCCTTCATGTCCGGCGCGCCCGCGCCCGTGGCCCGCAGGATCTGGCCTTCCCAGTTGACTCCAGCCAGGGGCTTGGCCGCGGCAGCCGCGGGCGCGGCCGGCTTCGCATCCTTTCCCTGAGCCAGAGCGGACAGCGGTACGACCAGGGCCAGCAACCACAATGAGCGCTTCACGGGGGCCTCCGTCCTTGCAACCGAGGCAAAAGGACGTGTCAAAAACTGTGGGCCATTCAACCGACCCGTCTTCTGGCAAGTCAAGGCGTGTACCCCGTGAAAACACGCCTGCTTGCTCGAAGTTGCGCTCACGTCACGCTTGGCGTGACGCGATGCATCAGTTCTCGCTGCCCGCCTGCCGCTGGGTGACGTAGTCGTCGATCATCCGGCGGTGGCGCTCGGTAAGCAGCGTGAAGCGCACACCGGAGCGCTCGCGGCGGGCCGAGTCCAGCTCCGCCCACTCACGCACCACCTCACCCTCGGCGTAGATGACCTCTTCCGAGCCCGGGAGCTGGAACTGGAGCCCTACGCGCCGGGCGTGGTGCTGCGGCTCGATGAGCTGCGCGAGGCTGAGCCCCTCGGGGCTGATGTCCGAAGCGCGGTTCATGTACGGCACGCCACCCATGTACTTGTTCAGGTAAATGTCGATGGGTGCCCGCTTCGTGTTCCTCTTGTCGCTCATCTGGTCCCTCCCGTGGCGCTACAGCCCGCTTCCAAGATGAAGCAGGGTGTAACGAGGGTAGAGCCAATCCGGAACCTGGCAAGAAAACGGCCGCCGCACGTGCGCGCTAACCTCCGGGCCATGCGTTGGCTCGTGCTTGCCAGTGTCCTGGCGCTGTCCTCCGCCTGCGGGCTGCCGGCCCATGTACGCCCCGTGCCTCGCGGGACGCTGGCCGTCGAGGGCTCCGTGGGTGGCCCGGCCGCGATCCTGGGCGGAGTGCCCGTGCCTCTGCCGCTGGCCACGGTGGGCGCCAGCTATGGCGTGGCCGAGCGGGTGGATGTGCACGCCCACGCTCACCTCACCCCGCTGCTGCTGGGCACTGCGGGAATGGACGTGGGCGCGACCTGGATGCCTCTGTCCGAAGAGGGTTGGCGCCCCGCGCTTTCACTGACCGGCCGGGCCTATGGGTTCTCGGATCTTTCCAGTGCCGCCCTCTTCTATGGAGAGGCTTCGGTGGCGGCCAGCTACCTGCTCCGGGAGCGCTACCTCACCTATCTCTCCACCACCGCGCTCTATGACTCGCTGGCGGGGGATGTGATGTGGGCAGTGGGAGTGGGCGGACAGGTGCCGTTCAACCGCTTCGCCCTTCAGCTCGAAGCCAACTGGTACTGGCCCACCTATGACGCCGCCGCCGCCCCCGTGACGTGGGCGAGCCCCGGCGGGCGTGGCGCACTGGGCCTGGTGCTCGGGGTGAGCTACCGGTTCGGCGGCGCCGCCGCGCCTTGAGTCACAGGGGATCCGTACAGCGGACTCGGCTGTAGCCGTCTCGATCGTCCTCGAAGAGGACCACGCCCATGCTGCCATCCTGGCGGGCCACCACTCGCGGCCGGGTGAGCTGATTCGGTGCGCTGCCCGTGTCGTCGAGCCGAACGGCAGGGACGGCGCCTGGAAGCGAGCCCTGGGGGAACCTCACGCTGGCCAGCCCGTTCTTCCCGGGCGAGAGATCCTGGAAGACGGCGAGGGACTCTCCGCGCACGGTGGCCACCGCGGGCCGGAATCGGCTGAGGAACATGCCCTCGTCCGCACCTCCCGCCAGCAGCGGTAGCGGTGTCCAGGAGCCTCCACTCCACCGCGCTCCTCTTATGTCGTGGTGTCCCCGGCGCTCGCGCTGCTCATCCCAGACGAGCACCAGGCCGCCCTCGGGTCCGGGAGCAAGCTGTGGATCACCGGCCAGCGTCTCCGCGTCATCCTCCGGGGAGAGCTGCTCCGCCGGGCCGAACGTAGCCGGCGCACCCGAGGCCACCGCCGCGTATACCTCCCAGTCCCGCTCGCGGTAGTCGATCCATGTCACCGCCAGCGCTCCGCTGTGGCTCCACGTCACGGAGGGTTGGAGCTGTGCGCCCTCGGTCCGGCGCGTGCTCAGGTTCGAGGGGTCCACGCGGGCCGAGCCCTCCCACGTCCTGCCTCCGTCGGCCGAGCGGGCGATCCGGACCTTCGGCGCGAGCCCCTCGCGGAAGTCCGTCCACACCACCGCGACTGTCGCGCTTCCGGGCTGGTAAGCGAGGTCCGGCTCCCACTGCGCCGAAGCCGTGGCCTCCACGCGGGCAAGCGGGCTGAACGTGGCGCCTCCGTCCGAGGAACTTACCGTGAGGAGCTGCTCCGCGCCTTCGTCCACCGCCTCCTGCCAGGCCACTGTCACCTGGCCCGCGGGGCCCGCCGCCACCGTGGGACGGAGCTGCGCATGGTCGCTCGGGAACAGCGGCTTCGCGGCCGTGAAGGTCCTGCCGTCATCGTCCGAGGTCGTGAGGTACACGTTGGGCGGGTCCGTACGCCCGTCACTGAAGACGACGTAGAGGCGCCCCGCCGCGTCGTAGGCCGCGTCCGGGTTCGTCTGGTGGCCCTGGGCCTCGGAGGACACTGGACGCGAGGCGACTCCGGCCCCGAGCGTCACCGGGATGAGGGGCCCGGGCCCTCGTCCGGGAAACGCGAGGTCCGCGGCGATCACCGTCCGTGCGTACTTGCCCTCGGCCTCGTGTCCCGAGCCTGGCTCCAGCCTCCGGCCCTGCTCTCGCAAGCGGGCCTGGCGCTCCTGGAGGCTCAAGGACGGATCTGTCTCGAGGGGATCCGGGAACGTCCACGAGCCTATGTCCACCCACCCTCTCAGCGGCCGGCTCCCCACGAACGCGCGCTCGGGCTGCTCGGGGGTGGCCTTCTGGGTGATCCACGTCTGCCCATCGAAGACGAGCTCGAACAGGTTGCCCGTCAGCATGGAGGTCGCGTTGTGGCGGAAGCCTCGGTACTTCTGCGTGTGGCTCCACCCGGAGGCCAGGATGACGTCTGGCAGCCAGTCTCCCTCCTCCTGTTCGATGGTCCATCCACTCCACGCCTCGGGTTGGACCACGAAGTCCACACCCAGGTCCTCCATGCGCTGAAGAAAGGGCGCATAGAACGCGTCGCGCGAGATGGCCGCCCCGATCCGCGCGAACGGCAGGTCGAACACGCCCATCGCCTCCAGGGATCCATTCGACAGGTCCAGCGAGTCCTCCTCCGTGTCCGTCAGGAAGACCTTGTCGATCCGGCTCAGCAGCTCGCCGCTTGGGCCATACAGGAGCGCGCTGTTGAAGCACTCCCCGCTCGTGGCCACATACGCCGGGTCCTCCCCCGGTGCGTCGGGATCCCGGAACCGATCCACCGAGTCCTCATCGGTCCGGGCTTCCACATACGGAAGGTTCGCGGAGGTGATGACGTAGATGCCGTAGCGCTGGGCGATCCCTCCAAAGGTGCGATTCATCGCCCGCCAGCCCACGTCCCCCAGCGCGAGCGACAGGGCCCTGGCTCCGGAGCTGCCCGGGAAGCGGCGGCGGTACTCGTCCGTCTGCCGGAAATAGCCGGAGTACATCGCGTTGAACGCCGTGGTGCTGTCCGGGCTGCCTCGCGCCAGCAGCGCCTGCCGCCCCGCGAACCAGGCCACCAGCCCCGAGTCCTCCGGGAACACCACCAGGTTCGGTCTCACCGCCGACAGGCACGGAGCAATGCGCCGCATGTCCTCGCGGAACGAGGCCTCGAAGTGCTCCACGGAGCGGGCGTCCTCCAGGCTGAAGGCATGGCCCACGACGAAGACGCGCACGTCGCCCTGATCGCTGAACGTGAGCCCACACATCGTGTCGTCGGTGGGCAGCGTCGGGCCGCACGCTCCGAGCAGAAACAGGAGCGTCAGCAGGTGGAAACCCCGGTGAAATGGCGCGCGGTGACTCATCGGTAGCCCTATAGTTTCCCAGCTCTTTCAAGAGGAGAAAGCATGCGTATGACGTTGCTGGCCGCAGTGGTGATGGGGCTCCTGGCCTTCGAGGCTCAGGCCCAGAACAAGCCTCAGGCCCCCGCTTCGGCGCCCGCGCAGTTCCAGAACGAGGACGAGAAGTCCCTCTATGCGCTCGGGTACAACTTCGGAAAGGGGCTCGTGACGTTCAGTCCGAGCCCCGCCGAACTCGAGGCCATCAAGCGCGGCATCGAGGACGCCGCCAAGGGAACGAATCCCGCCGTGGAGGTGATCCCGTACATGAACAAGCTGCAGGCGCTCGCCCGGGCCCGGCAGACCAAGGTCAACGAGGCCTTCCTGGCCAAGGCCGCTGCGGAGAAAGGTGCCATCACCCTTCCCTCTGGCGTCATCTATAAGGAACTGCAGGCCGGCTCGGGCCCCAGTCCTAAAGCCACGGACACCGTCAGCGTCAACTACCGCGGCACGCTCGTCACCGGCGAGGAGTTCGACTCCTCGTACAAGCGCAACCAGCCCGCCGAGTTCCCTCTCAATGGCGTCATCTCGTGCTGGACCGAGGCCGTCCAGAAGATGAAGGTCGGCGCCAAGGTGAAGCTCGTGTGCCCGGCGAAGGTCGCTTACGGCGAGAAGTCCCAGGGAAAGATCCCCCCGAACTCCGTGCTGGAGTTCGAGATCGAGCTGCTGGACATCCCTGGGAACACCTCGAAGCGGTAGGGCACGGAAACCCTCACCCCGTCCCTCTCCCGAAGGGAGAGGGGTTATTTCTTGAGCGCGGACTCCGTGGCCCTCAGCAACGGATCCGCGCTCACCGGCGCCCCCGTGGCGTGCAGCATCCACTGATCCGGCGTCACCGAGCCGTAGCTCGACATCCGCTCGAACTCCGCCCCCAGCGGCCCCTTCTTGTGCAGGTGCTCCTCGATCTGGAACGCGATCAGGTGCCCCAGCGGATAGTCCGGCAGGTACATGGGGTATGAGATCATGTGGCTGTAGATGCCCAGCAGCGGCGTCCCCTTCCCGCCCAGCACCGGCGCGTAGTAGCGGTCCCAGTGCTCCTTCGCGATCGCCACCGTCGCCTCACGCAGCTGCTCCGGCGTCGCGTTCGGGTGATCGTACATCCAGTGCCACACCGCGATGTCCACCAGCGCCACGCCCGCGATCTCCCACGTGGCCCAGAAGTCGTTGAGCACCCGCTCCCGCTCCGCCGCCGCGTCCGGCTTGCCCAGCCCCAGCAGCTCCATGTCTCGCGCCTGGAACACGAACGCCAGCGCCTCCGTGAACGCGTTGTTGGGCACCCCCTGCAGCAACGTGCTGTCCACGTTGTAGAGCGAGAACACCTGCTCCACGTTGTGCCCCAGCTCGTGCACCGCGATGTTGTACCCCTTGTAGTTCATCCCCTCCTTCTCCACCCGCGTGCGCAGCCGGGGGAAATCGCCTCGGTACATCGCCGGCATCGCGTGCCCCGCCCCGCGCGAGGGATCCACCCGGATGCGCTCGGCCAGGTACGCCGCCCGCTCCTTCGTGAAGCCCAGCCCCTGCAGCAGCCGCGGAATGTCCTTCGCGAACGCCTCCGCCGTCGGGTAGCGCTGGCGCGTCAGCTTGTCCAGCTCCTCCGTCGAGCGCCCCGAGCCTGGCCGGAACCCGTTGAACCACAGATCCTGCGGCTCCAGCTTCCGCCCCAGCCGCTGCTCGATCAGCTTCGCCACCTGCGGCACCACCGGTGAGGTGAGCACCTGCGTCAGCAGCGCCTTCACCCGCTCCTCAGGCAGCTCGCGCTGCAGCTCGAAGCTCCGAGCGATCTGCGTGGCCGCCACCGGCACGTACGGATCCACCCGGCGCGCCGCCTGGTAGTGCGCCAGCAGCCGCGCGTACCGGCTGTCCGGCTCGGGTGCGGTGCTCGCCTGCGCGGGCTTCGCCGGAGCGTTCGCCTCCACCGTGTTCGCCGGCGCCACCGTCACCGTGTTGGTGAACGGGTTCCAGTCCACCCGCGGGTTGTCGATCACCACCGCCGGGATCGTCTGGGTGACGATGCGCTCCATCACCTGGATGATCATTCGCTGCTTAGCCTGCCCCGTGGCCTTGTCCGCGTAGTCCGCCTTCAGCTCGTCACGCAGGTTCCAGTGGGTGATGAGCCGCATCCCCTGCGGGAAGAGCCGCTCGCCCTTCTCGTTCACCAGGTGGTGCATCCAGATGTTGTACTCGGCGATGTAGAGGTCCGCCTCCGAGCCCGCCCTGGACACCTGCTGCTGCACCTCCGCCGGCACGCGGCGGTTGAAGCGCCCCGTCAGCCGAGCCTCGGCCCACTGGCGCCGCGTGTAGCTCTTCGCTTGCGCCGCCCGCTCAGCCAGCGTGGTGAGCGGGAAGTTGAGCAGCACCACGAAGCCCACCTTCGACTGGAACAGATCCTCGGTGACGTGCGCGCTCGGATCGTACGAGGAGAGCAGCGGATCCATCGGCAGCAGCGGTCCGAGATCCAGATCCGTGGCCCACCGCACCTCCCGGCCCAACGCGTTGAAGTGCCCGTCCAGCTGCTCGAACGTGCGCTCCAGCCGCGAGAACGTGGCGTCCAGCACCTTCGGGTCCGCGATGAACTGCTCACGCACGAAGGCCGCCAGGTCCCCGTCCTCCGGGCGCCACAGCGCGGCCACCTGCTCCACACCGCGCTCGATGCGGGCCCGCTGGGCCGCGCCGTGCTTGGCCACCAGCTCCGCCTTCAGCGCGGCCGTGTCTGGCTTATTCGGGGGCGTGGGGGCTGCCGGGCGGGCGGACGACGTCATGGGTGAAGCCTCCGGAGAAGCAGGCGCTTGCTGAACCGCCGACGCGGACGGCTCGGAAGAAGCACCAGGCGGCGTCGAGGCACAGCCCAACAGGGTCAGCAACGAGAGCAGGCGGGCAGAGCGGGGCATGGCTACGGGCAAGAGGGACCTCCTGAAAAGCGACGAGGGCCCGACCCTCTCGGATCGGACCCTCATGCGCAACGAAGAACGAGGCGGGAGTTAGACCGCGCGCACGTTCTGGGCCTGCAGGCCCTTGGGACCCTTGGTCACCTCAAACTGAACCTTCTGCCCCTCCTGCAGGGTGCGGAAGCCGTCCATGTTGATCGCGGTGTGGTGGCAGAACACGTCCTCGCCACCGCCGTCCTGCGTGATGAACCCGAAGCCCTTCGCATCGTTGAACCACTTCACGGTACCAGTAGCCATTTCTCTTCATCCTTCACTTCACGGACGCGAAAAGCCGTCGTCCGGTCCCTACGAGAAAAACCCGAGAGCACTTGGAATGTAAGCGGCACCAGTACCCATGTCCACACGGGAAAGCTACCAGCCGCACTTCTGGCCCTTGTTCTGCTCCTGAAGCCAGCTACGGAGCGGGCTGAAATACTCAATAAGTGGGGTGGCATCCATCTGACGCTGGCCCGTCATGGCGAACAGGGCCTCGGGCCACGGCTTGCTCGCGCCCATCTCCAGCATGGCCTGCAGACGCTTGCCCGCCTCCTGGTTCCCGTACACGGAGCACTCGTGCAGCGGGCCCTTGTAGCCGGCCGCCTCGCACAGCGCCTTGTGGAACTGGAACTGGAGAATGCGGGCCAGGAAATAGCGCGTGTACGGCACGTTGGCTGGCACGTGGTACTTGGCGCCCGGATCGAAGTCCTGCTCGGAGCGCGCCACCGGAGCGGCCACGCCCTGGTACTTCTCGCGCAGCGCCCACCACGCCTTGTTGTAGTCGGCCGGAGCCGTCTTGCCGACGAACACGTCCCAGCGCCACTGGTCGATCAGCAGACCGAAGGGCAGGAAGGCCACCTTCTCCAGCGCGTCCTTCATCTGGAGGTTGATGAGGTTCTTCTCGTTCTTCGGCACGCTCTTGAGCAGCCCCGCCTGCTGCAGGTAGCCCGGGGTGATGGACAGGGTGAGCGCATCGCCCACGGCCTCGTGGAAGCCGTCATGCGCGCCGGACTGATAGAGCACCGGCTTCGTGTAGTAGTAGGTGTAGTAGTAGTTGTGCCCCAGCTCGTGGTGGATCGTGACCAGATCCTCCTCGGTCGGCTTGATGCACATCTTGATGCGCAGATCGTTCTCGAACGTCACGTCCCACGCGCTGGCGTGGCAGACGACGTCGCGGTCCTGCGGCTGGGTGAACTGAGAGCGCTCCCAGAAGGTGGCCGGCAGCGGCTTGAGCCCCATGGAGGTGAAGAACTTCTCGCCCAGCTGCACCATCTTCTTGGCGTCGTACTTCTGAGCCTTGAGCGCGGCGCTCACGTCCAGGTTGGCCTGGCCGGGGAACGGCTCCATCAGCGGGTAGATGTTGTTCCACTCCTGGGCCCACATGTTGCCCAGCAGGTGCGCGGGAATGGGCTTGCCGGCGGGCACCTTGGCCTCGCCGTACTTCTTGGCCAGCCGGGCGCGCACGTAGCAGTGCAGCTCGTCATAGAGCGGCTTGACCTGCGTCCACAGCCGCTGCGTCTCCTGCTCGAAGGCCTCGGGCGGCATGTCGTAAGCGGACTTCCAGAGGTTGCCCAGGTTGGAGAAGCCGATCTCCTTGGCGCCCTCGTTGCCCACCGTCACCAGGCGCTCGTACAGCGGGCGCATGGACGGAGAGATGGAGTGCCAGCCGGTCCACGCGTCCAGCAGCTCGTCGTAGTTGCGGCTCTGCGCCATGACGTCGGAGAGCTGGCCCAGATCGCGGCAGTTCTCCTTCCCGGCCTTGTCCTTCTTGCAGTACTTGCCCTTGCCGTAGAGACCCTCGAGCTTGGCGGCGGTGGTAGCCAGCTCCGAGCGCTTCTGCGCATCCGAGGGCGCGGCGATGGCGGAGTTGACGCGCAGCAGGTGCAGGAAGCGCGCGGTGTCCGCGTCCAGCTTCAGCCCATCGAAGCGGCGCGAGTCCTTGATGGCCTGGTTCATGTAGGCCAGCACTTCCTCGTTCACCCAGGCCGCGTTCCGCTCGGTGTCATCGGTGATGTACGTGGACTTGATCCACTCGGCGGTGGCCTGGCGGGTCCACAGCTTCTTGAGGTCGGCGTTGACGCGCTCGGCGAACTTCTTGGCCTCCTCGGGGGTGGCCTTGGCCTGAGCGGAGCTGGCGGGGGCAGGAGTTCCCTGCGCCACCGCGGGCAGCGCGGAGAGCAGCACGGCCGCACAGGCCGCGCGAAGAATGGGCGACACGGTGAGGTTCTTGGTCATGGGCGCGGACCCTAGAGGAAGCGCTGACCGAAGGCACTTCGAAAACTCGCGGACTCAGAGTGAGGCCGCGCCGTGTTCCACCGTGCGCGTGCGCCGCGCCGCCTGCTGACGCAGTGCGAAAAGGGCGAGGTCCTTGTCCTTGGCCTCCAGCATGAGGTCCGCGGGGGACTCCATCGCCGCGAGCACCGCGCGGAAGTCCGCGGGCGCGATGCGATCGGCGTGGGCTCCGGGCCGGCCGTCCTTCTTCTGGCTGGCCAGGTGGTACTTGGGGCGCAGGCCCAGCGCGTGCCAGGTAGCGGCGGACTCGCGCAGCAGCTCGTCCAGCGGCATCACCGGATCCGAGGGCAGCACGGCGTTGTGCAGGTTGTCCGCGAGGAATGGGACGCCGTGCTCACGGGCCAGCGGCAGCACCTCGCGCGCGCTCCACACCTTGTCGTCGTGCTCGATGACGATGCGGTTACGAAGGTCTTCCGGCATCGTGTCGAGCATCCGGTGCGCGCCCTCCAGCGCCTCGGGACGGCTGGGCGCCGCGCCTCCCACGTGGATGACGACGCGGGCCTCGGGCCCCTGGCCCAGCAGGTCGAGGACGCGGGCGCCGTAGCGAAGCTCCGCCAGCGCGGCTTCGCGCACGTGGGGGTGCCGTGAGGACAGCGAGGCGCCAGCGGGTGAAGGGTGCAGCGACAGCCTCTGGCGTGAGCGCCGGGCAATGCGGCCCAGGCGATCGAAGTCCGAGGCGTACGTGCGCCACCACTGCAGCGTGTTCACCTTGTGGGACGCGAAGGGAATGAGCGACGAGCCGATGCGGAACAGCTCGATGCCGTGCTTCTCGTTGAAGAGGAGGATCTGCTCCAGCTCGGCGAGGTTCAGCTCGATGAGCTCCGCTAGGCGGCGCGGCGTGGCGCCCGCAAGCCGGACCGTGTGGCTCGCGCCCAACTCGAGGGAGAGACAGTTGGCGACGTAGCCCAAACGGTACGAGGAGAGGCCTTCCATGCTTCTTGAGATGTGCCTGGGCCAGATCGTTGCACCGGCTGCGCCGCGCCTGCCCGAGGTACAGCCAGGCACCCCACCCCACTGCCTCTTCCGTGTAGCCCCCAAACGTTCTGGCGAGGGGAATGATTGTTAGGTCCCCAAGAGAGCCTCGGACTTCTCAGGGTGCTCCCCTTGCCGCAAGTGGTAATGTCACGGCCCATGGCTTTACAACCAGGCGATCGATTCGGCCGGTATGAGCTGGTCTCGCGACTTGGCCGAGGAGGCATGGCCGAGACCTGGAAGGCTCGGCTGCTGGGAGAGGCAGGCGTTACCAAGCCTGTGCTCATCAAGAAGGTGCTGCCCGAGTACGCGAACGACCAGGCGTTCACCTCCATGTTCGTCAGCGAAGCACGTATCTCCGCCACGCTCTCGCACGGCAACATTGCCCACGTCTACGATTTTGGGCGAGCGGACGGTGAGTACTTCCTCGCCATGGAGTATGTGGACGGTCAACCGCTCCACCGCATCAACAAGCGGGCACCTCGGGCTGGACTGTCAGCCATCCCCGTGCCCCTGGCTACATTCATCGCTCTGGAGATGTGCCGCGGGTTGCACTACGCCCACACCCGGAAGGATGACAGCGGGCAGCCCCTAGGCATCGTCCATCGGGATATCTCTCCCGACAATGTCCTCATCAGCTACGAGGGACAGGTCAAGATCGTCGATTTTGGCATCGCCAAGGCCCGTGAACTGCGTGGGTTCAATACGGAGCCTGGCGTCGTGAAGGGGAAGTTCCTGTTCTTCTCTCCGGAACAGGCCCGGGGTGAGGAGGTAGACGCTCGCACGGACGTCTGGGCCACTGGCATCGTTCTCTACGAAATGCTCTGCGGGAAACTTCCCGTCGATGGTCCTCAGTACGTAGCCCTCTCCAAAATCGTCAACGGCGAGTTCCCCTCTCCTCGCCAGTGGAATCCAGACATTCCGGCGGAGTTGGACGCCATCGTCATGAGAGCGCTGGCGACGGACCGCGAAAAGCGGTTTGAGTCATGCCATGCGGTCGAGACCGCTTTAGCGGACTTTCTCAACTTCATTGCACCGCGTTTCTCCGCCAGCTCGCTGTCTCACCTGGTTCAAGCGCTGTTTCAGCAAGACCTGGCCGATGAGGGCAGAAGCGTTCAAGTCCCCCAGACTTTCCTGGAACAACTCTCCTCGTGGAGAGGCGATGCTCTGCCCACGGTGCTTCAAACAGCGCCGGTGATGCCGACACCCGTCCCCGCGAAGTCTGGCGTGCCAGTGCGCCCAACGACCGCTTCCGCTGCCTCTCCAGCGATGTCGCCTCGATCGGCGCTGTTGTGGGGAATCGGGGCGGGTGTTGGTTTTTCCTTTCTTCTGCTGTGCATCGCCTTCGTGGCGTTGAAGCCTCTGTCTGGCGCCTCGGATCAGGCTGCGACTCTCGAACCAAAGCCGTTGGGAAGTGCCAGTTCGAACGCTCCCTCCAGCGAGCGCGTATCTCCACCTGCTTCCCCTCCGCCAGTTGCTCCCGCAGAGATGACCCAAGCCCCTCAACCCGAGGGCCAGTCTCCGTCTACAAACGCGGTCATCACCACCAAGGCGCCATCCACAGAATCACCTGCTACCAAGACGCCCTCAGCGCTTTCAGTTGAGGCTCAAGCACAAAGCCCTTCACCTGAAGAGAAGCCCTCCCAAGTTCCCCGCTCCTCCCAGGCAGTAGCCTCGACGAGTTCCTCCGCCAAGGCAGCCCCGACTGCTAGAGGTGAAGCCAAAGCGCAGAGTGCCTCTCCGCCTCCAACACCCGCCCCTCCCACGCCTGTAGCGAAAGCAACGGAGGCCAGCACTTTGCGCGCGGAGGCAAACAAAGCCTACACCGCCAAGAACTTTCTTCGGGCAACTGAACTGGGTGACAAGTGTATTCGGTCTACCCCGCCCGAACCTGACTGCTACGTGGTCTCGGGCGCCTCGTACGCAGGCCTGAACCAGTTGCGCCATGCGGTCGATCGATACCGCACCTTTCTACGCATCGCTCCTGACCATAAACTGGCCAATCAGGTAACCCAAGCGCTCAAGGCATTAGACTTGCGAATCGCTTCCGAAGACGCGCTCGTGTTCTACAATGCCAAGAAATATGAGCAGGCTCTGGCCTCGGCCAAGCAGTGCATCGCGCTCAACGAGAAGAACGCGGAATGCCACATGATCGCAGGTGCCGCTTACTCGTATATAGGCCAGGTCGATAAGACGGCTGTACACTATCGGCTCTTCTTGGAGCTGGCCCCTCAGCACAAGTACGCTGCCACTGTCAGGCGAAAGCTGGAGCAATACGACAAGGCACAAAGCGCGAGCAATCGATC
>DASVVJ010000416.1:0-8747 GCA_036389955.1 Myxococcaceae bacterium | reverse complement strand
AGGGTGAGCTGCACGGCGGTGGGGTCACTGGTGAGGCGGTAGCCCGTCAGCGCGGAGCCCCCATTGTCCTGCGGAGCGGACCAGCTCACGGAGGCGCCATCCTCGGTCGCCGTCGCGACGACCTGAGTGGGCGCGGCGGGGACGGTGGCGGGGACCACGGGGCTGGACGGCTCGGACGCAGGCCCGGGCCCCTGGGCATTCTGGGCCGCGACGACGAAGGTATAGGAAGTGCCGTTGGCGAGCCCCGTGAGGGTAGCGGACAAGCTGTCCGCGCCCACGGAGACCTGGGCGCCCCCAGGTGAAGCGGTGACGGTGTAGCCGGTGATCGGGCTGCCACCGTTGCTCGCGGGGGCCTGCCAGGTGACGGTGGCCTGCCCGTTGCCCGCTGTCGCCGTGACAGCGGTGGGGGCGCCAGGTGCCGTGGCCGGTACACCCGAGTCCGGTACACCTGAGTCCGGTACACCGGAGTTCGGCACACCCGAGTCCGGTACACCGGGGTTCGGCACACCCGAGTCCGGCACACCCGGGTCCGGAACACCTGAGTCCGGTACACCCGGGTCCGGAGCACCCGAGTCCGGTACACCGGGGTCCGGTACACCCGAGTCGGGACCTCCGCCGGTGCCAGCGTCCGGGGTGTTGTCATCTGGCCGGCTGGGGGGCTCCGAACCACCACAGGCCGTGGTGACAAACAGGGTTAGCGCGGTGAGCGCCAGGATTCGGAGCGTGTGCATGGGCTCTCCAAGGGGCTGAGGGCGTGGAGCAGAAAAGCTCTGCCCCTTCGTTGGAGAGAACGCAGCCACGGGAAAATTGTCGCAATACGGCCTTTTTTTAGGTCTGCCCGATCGCGCAGCACCCAGCGGTGGCCGAGCATCCACACAGGAGCGAGCAGCGTGCGCCAGTACCGGGCGGGCGACGGTGGGCGTGCAACGCGGGACATAAGCCGTGTGAGCGTACTCGCGGAACGAGATGACGCGGATGAGATCAAAGGGGTTCTTGCCCGCGTCCGTGACGGAGCCAGTCGGCCCGAAGTCGCCGCACTGGAGCGGCTGTTCCTGAGCGGCCAGAGGGCTGGCTTCGTTCTCCGAGGCCACCTCACCACAACCGGTGGCCACCAGTGTCAGCGCGGCAGCGCTGGCTCGGAACGCTGCCCTCCAATGAAACATGGTTCCTCCCTTTCAGGGCACCCCGGGAGGGCGGAGCGCAAGAACGTGATTCCCTGATTTCCATTGAAATCCGCAAGGCCTGTGTAAGCATAGGCCCGGGTCACTGCTGGCTCCGGCACTGCCCGGCCGCCAGATGGACACCTGCGGCGCCGGGGGTTTTGAACTGAACCTCCTTGCTTGCTCGTCTGCGTACGCCACACACACTCCCCGAGACGCGGCATGGTTCGTGCCTTGAGGCCCAACCGATGACCGCGGGAGATGGAACAATGAAAATGCTTGGAAGAATGGTCGTTGGAATGGTTGCTCTGTTTGGAACCTCGGCTCTGGCCAGTCTCCCCGTCGTCAGCGCCGCTCAAGCGACACGGGGGGGCTGTGCTTATTCGATCAAGGTCCTGGAAGACGTAGACCCGAATCCATACCCCCAGCCGCTCTACCGAATCGCTGTCGAGAGCTCCGTCCTCACGCCTGCGACCTGCACGGTGCAGCCTCGGTCCGTCGAGCTGGGGACCTCGAAGCTCCTGCCGCAGATCGCGATCCAGGCCAGCGCTGACGGCGTCGCGGTGGCGTACTCCTATGGAGAGTACATCCGGTCCATGGGGGACTATGTCCGCGTCAGCATCCGGAACCTGGACCCGAGCACCCTGGGGACACTGCGGGTCGCAGGGTTGGCGTCCTCGATTGTCCCAGCCAACGGTGGAGCTGGGGGCCCAGCCGCCGTCTCCCTGGGAGCGCTCACCATCCAGGGTTCTTACCTCGAGGTGACGGGCACCTTCACCGGCAACTCGCTCACGGAGGATCCCGCGGGCATCCCCTGGCCCTACCCGATCTGGCAGGGGAATGCCTTCGTCGCCACCTACCCTCACTTCTTCACCACGACGACGACGCCCATCCTCACCCAGAGTGCCTGTGCCTCGATGCCTCCGGTGCTCACGATCAACGGCGGCTCGACGCTGACGCTGGAGTGCGTCAAGGGCGGGACTTATAGCGATCCGGGCGCTCAGGCCGTGGATGGGTGCGGCAACCCGCTGGTGGTGCATGCGTACAACACGGGCGCGGACTCCTCCGGGCCGGGCCCGCTGCTGAGCTACGAGGACACGTACTGGGTCTCGTACGCCACGTGGAACTCCGCGGGGTCCGCGAACGCCACCCGCACGGTGATCGTGGATGACACGACGGCGCCCTCCCTGGCGCTCGTCGGCCCCTCGTCCATGGTGCACACGTGCAACACCCCGTGGACGGATCCGGGCGTGACGGCGACCGATGCGTGCACCGAAAACATCTCGACGCGAGTGACGCGCACGGGCAGTGTGAATGCCTGGGCCGTCGGTGTGTACACCGTGACCTACAACGTGAAAGACGCTGGCGGCAACAGCGCCACCCCCGTGACACGCACCGTTCAGGTCGTCAACTGCCCCTGGTAGTGCTGCCTTCATGAATGATGACGCCGGCCACGGCCGGACGGTCCTTCAGCTCGAGCAGCTCAACGAGTTGCTCGAGCTGAAGATCAAAAGCCAGGGGCAGCTACTCGCCGAGACGCAGGAGCGCCTGCGCACACTCTTCGAGAATGCGCCGCTGAGCATCCAGCTGATCGACGTCTCGGGCCGGACGCTGCAGGTCAACGCGGCCTGGCGCGCGCTGTGGCGCATCCCGCCGGACGTGGTCGAGAACTTCATCCTCCGCGACTACAACGTCCTGACGGACCCCCAACTCGAGAAGCACGGCATCCTCCCGTACTTCCAACGGGCCCTGCGAGGCGAGAACAGCCGCATCCCGGCCATCCGCTACGACGCGGCCGAGCCCCAGTTCGCAGGCCGTGCGCGGTGGGTCGAGGGCAACCTTTATCCCGTGAAGGACGCGGCCGGCAAGGTCCGGCAACTGGTCCTCATCCACGAGGACGTCACCGAGCGGCGACTGGCGCAGGAGCTCATCCTCCGCAAGAGCGCGGAGTTCGAGGCCGTCTACCAGCACCTCCCGGAGCCGGTGATCATGACCTCGCCCGAGCGCATCATCGTGCTCGTGAACCCGGCGGCCAACGCGCTCTTCGGCTATGCGCCGGATGAACTCATCGGACGGCCCGCGTCCATCCTCGAGGCCGAGGGGACGGAGCCGGAGCACGCGCCTGGAGCGGAGGCCCGCGAGGTGAGCTACCGCCACCGCAGCGGTGAACTCATCCTCACGAGCACCCTGTCCGCGGTGGCGCGCTCGGCCGACGGAGAGGTCTTCGGGTACGTGGCCATCGTGCGCGACATCCGTGAGCAGCGGCGAGAGGAGGAGATGCGCCGGTTCATCTCCGACGCGGGAGACGTCCTGGCCTCGTCGCTGGACCCTCGCGAGACGCTCTCCGCGCTGGCACGGCTCGCGGTGCCCACGCTCGGAGACTGGTGCCTCATCGACCTGCTCGAGGACGACGGCTCGGTCCGCCGTGCAGAGGTCGTCATCGCGGACCCGAGACAGGAGCCCGTCAAGGCGAAGGTCGCCCGCTTCGCCCTCAGCAGGGGCCGTCCGGAGAACCCTCCTGCCCGGGCGCTTTTCGAGGCGAGGCCCCTGCTCATCCCGGTCCTCGAGCGCGAGAAGATCGGGCAGATGGCCCTCAGCGACGAGCACGCCCAGGTCATCCTCGAGACGGAGGTGCACTCGATGATCTGCGTGCCGCTCGTGGCGCGCGGCAGGGTGCTCGGGGTCCTGTCCCTGCTGCTCGCCGCCTCCCGGCGCAGCTACACGGAGCGGGACTTCACCTACGCGAAGCAGCTCGCCGGGAAGGCCGCGCAGGCCGTGGAGAACTCGCGGCTCTATGAGCGAGCCACCGAGGCGATCTCCGCTCGCGACGAGTTTCTCAGCATCTGCTCCCACGAGCTCAAGACGCCGCTCACCTCGCTGAAGCTTCAGCTCGAGCTGGCAGGCCGCTCGTTGCAGAAGCCGGTCTCGGCCGGGCTCCCCGCCGAGGCGTTGAACGCCCGTCTGGGGGTAGCCGCTCGCCAGCTGCGGCGCGTGGAGCGGCTCATCGACGACATGCTCGACGTGTCACGGATTGCCACCGGGATGCTGACCATGGACATGGCGTCCCTGTCGGTCCGGGAGCTGGTGACCGAGACGGTGCATCAGGCGAGCGAGGTCTTCCGGTCCGCAGGCGTCGCCCTCACGGTGGAGGCCTCCGAAGAGGTACGGGTCCACGGGGACCGGGCCCGGTTGACGCAGGTGCTCGACAACCTCCTTACCAACGCCCTGAAGTACGGCGAGGGGAAGCCCG
Source organism: Myxococcaceae bacterium (assembly GCA_036389955.1). Classification (GTDB taxonomy): domain Bacteria; phylum Myxococcota; class Myxococcia; order Myxococcales; family Myxococcaceae; genus DATHBR01. Next base: position 4,337 of record DASVVJ010000416.1, on the reverse strand, counting down.
TGCGCATCGACGTGGGCCGACGCGGAGACTGGGTGGAGCTTTCGGTCAGCGACCAGGGGCCTGGGATTGCGCCACGAGATCTGCAGCGCATCTTCCAGCGCTTCGAGCGGGCCGTGGCCAGCCGGAGCATCACCGGGCTCGGCCTTGGCTTGCACATCAGCCGTCAGATTGCCGAGCGCCACGGCGGGACGCTCGACGTGGAGAGTGAGTTCGGCGGCGGGGCGCGGTTCACGCTGCGCCTTCCCGTGGAAGCCGGGGGCAGCTGACGATGGAGACGGAGCTGGTGAGTGGAGCGAACCATGGCCGCAGTGATTCTCGAAGCCCGCTGTGTTGCCCCCTTCGTCGTCCGGGTCCGCTTCAGCGATGGGCAGGAGGGCGAGGCGAGCCTCAAGCCCTGCCTCTTCGAGTGGGAAGCAGCGCGCGTGCCCGACCTCTCCCCCGAGACCCGCGACTGGCTGCGCTCGCCGGAGAACTTCCAAACCGTCCGGGTGGACCCCGAGGCGGGCACGCTCGCCTGGGGAGACGCGCGGCCGTTCAGCGCCTCGCTGGTGTACTGGCGCGTAGAGAAGGCGCGGGTGACGGCGACCGTCCGCGCGAAAGACGGGACCGTCCTCTCCCAGGTGGCGCTCGGAGGAAGGTACGAGGCCTGGTCGAAGCCGCTCACCGTCGGGAGAGCCGCGACCAACGCCGTCGTCGTGGACCAGGAAGGGGTGGCCCCGCTCCACGCCCGGGTGACGGTCGGCGGAGGCCACCACCCCTGCTATTTCGTCGAGGTGGTGGAGGGCACCACGGCCGCCGGAGGCACCCGCTCGTCAACGCCCGGCGAGCGCTGGCGGGTCCCCGCCCGGGCCCCACTCCTGTTGGAGCTGGGCGCCTGTATCGTGGAGATCGCCTGAGCTGGGACTTTTAGCCTGCCTCCACACCTCACGTAGGCGAAGGAGGCTCCGGCCTTGGTGGGGGTACACCGGAGCGGTAGGGTGACTGTGTGAATCCCCCGAGCCAGCCATCCCATGCGGGGGTGCGAATCCCGCCGCCGGTCATCCATCTGCTCCATATTCTCCTGGGCGCCCTGGCCGAAAGGCTGGTGCCGCTCAACTTCCTGCCCGAAGCGGCGCTTGCATACTTGCGCGGCGTTGGCGCGGTGTTGGGGATGGGCGGCCTGGTGCTCTTCGGGGTTGCCAGCCGCCAATTTCAGCGAGCGAAGGTCGATATCGAAGCTCGGTCGGGTGACTGAGCACTCAGCGCGCTTCCCCAGGGCTGGAGGTGGGCACAGGCTTCTTGGGAGGCACGGGAACGGGCAGGTAGCACTTTCCCTTGATGGGCACGTAGCCGCTCTCCGTGCATTCCTCTGCGCCCCTCGGGAGCATTTCCACCCAACAGCCTCTATTGATGAGCACCTGCTCAGAGCCCGGGCACCGGCCTTTCTCATCGGGCCGGGCCTGCCCTGGACGAGGCTCGGGAAGCGGCTGCTGCGCGAGGGGCCTGCTCTCTTCCGAGGACGGAGTGGCGGCCTGAGGCTCGGTGGATGAGGTGTCTCCTACCGACACGGTGCCCGCGTCTGGGGCCTGGGCGTTTGAATCCCAGGGCGCCCACTTCGAGTTCCAGAGCAACACCGCGCACACTCCTGCCGCCGCCAGAGCCAGCCAGGGCTTCCAGGCCCGTGTCCGCCCAGCGGGCATGGAACGCTCGGGGCCCTCTGTCTCATCCGCCCCAGCCTCCAGCGCTTCGGCCGCCTGCGCTGCCGTTCCCCTCGCCTCGGGAGCGTCCGACAACAGGCGGACGATGACCTCCCGCAGCAGCGGCTCGACATGAGGGTTGCTCTCCAGCAGCGGCCGGATGTCCGGGCCTGTCGCCTGCCAGGTGCCTTGCTCATCCTGCCGCACATCGAAACCCGGAGGGTACTGGCCCATCACCAGGTGATAGGCCGTCACTCCCAGCGCGTACAGGTCATCCGCGGGTGTCGGCGCGTAATAGCCGTCCGGATGGTGCAGCGAGCGGAGGTAGACCGGCCACGCTTGAGGCGAGAGATACGCCAGCGTCACCGGCGGCAACGCCTGCCAGGTCAGCCGCTGCGCTCCCTGAAAGTGGCACGAGCCGAAGTCGATGAGCACCGCGCGCCGGTCGGACAACCGGACCACCACGTTGTCGCCCTTGACGTCCCGGTGCACCGCTCCGGCGGCATGCACCGCCTCCAATGCCCGCGCCACCTGTGCCAGCGCCCGGCACATCTGCTGTCCCGTGGGCGAGTGCTGCTCAGCCCAGGCATACAGCGCCGGGCCTTGCACCCACTCCATGACGAAGAACGGGTACTCGTTCCGCGAAGGCAGCAGCGGCCCACCCCGGTCCAGCAGGCGCGGAATGCTCGGGTGGTTCAGCCGCGACAGCAGTTCCACCTCGCGTTCCACGCGCGCGTTCCACAGGAGCAAGGACACCTTGAGCGCACCGGGCTCCGAGTTCCTCCAGCCCCTGCGCTCGGCACGGTAGACGGCACCGTAGGCGCCCTGGCCCTGCCACGCCTTCACCCGCCATGCCCCGACTCGAGTTCCTGAGGTCAGCGGGTGCACGGGATCCTCGAAGGCTCGCTCCATCGGGGTATTTACAATGCCGAGCCGCGAATTTCCCCTCGCAGCCACTCTCGATATGTATGCGTGTTGGTGAAAACCGACACCAACTGCCCGTCGAAGTCGCCGACGAGCATCGCGATGCCCACGAGCTTCCGGTCTTTTTTGCCCAGACAGGGTCCCCCACTGTCACCAGGAAGGATGTGTGCCCCAGCCTGAGCGACGAAGAACTTCCGTTCATTCAGCTTCAGGACCTGGGTGACCTTGCTCTCACCAAAGTTGCGTACTCCGAATCTTCCTCCATCACCCGTGAAACCATAACCCACCATGATGATGTCCTGGCCCTCTTGAGCCTCGGCCTCGGCAAGCCCCACCACTGGGATACTGCCCTCGACCGGCTTGCTCAATCGGATGACTGCCAGATCCGCTGTACCCAAGAGGACCGCCTTGTCTGGGCTGCTAAACGGAATATTGAGGTCCGGATGGGGCCGAATGCTTCCTCTGTAGAGTTTGGACCTCCATTCCACCTCGCCCTCCACCTCCGCTGATGGCTTGGCATCAAACGCTTCCACCACTGCTTCCTTCTCACAGCCCGCCTTGTCGATGACGAGAGAGTTACCGGCTGGGCGCGGTTGACACAGGCAGTGCGCCGCTGTCAGGACGAGCCTGGGAGCAATCAAGACACCGCTACACTCCTGAGGACGCTCGGGCTTCTCCGTGCTGCTCGTATTGGGAAGATAGGGCCTGACGAAGACAGTCGAGCGGTAGTCGTTCTCAACATCCCTCTTCCCATAGAGCACGGCGAACTGGCTGCCTCCGGCCAGGCCATTGAACGCTCCTCCTTCCCGTGAGGGTTGGGTGCTTTCAGGTGCACTCGCGAAGCACCCGCCACACACCAGCGACGTGAGCACTGCCCATAGGCCCAAGAAGCGCTGAATCCGCCGGTGACTCATTCATGCTCTCCCAGGACGCGCCCTGCATCAGGGGATTGCTCGGCCGCGTTCAGAAGCTCGGCACGCAGCCACTCCCGATAGACGTGCGTGCTCGTGAAGGTCGAACCCTCGACTCCACTGGTTCCCAAAATTCCTACGAGCGCGACGCCGCTCGCATCTTCGCGAAGGCACGGCCCTCCGTCATCGGCGGGATAGAGACGCATCCCCGGATGTTGGAACGCGACTCTTCCAGTCACTGGCTCGGGAGCTCTCGCTACCTGGAGCCTGGTGAAGCGTCGGGTTCCATACCTGCCTCCGATGAGCTCGTCATGGCCGTAGCCGACGATGACAACGCTCTCCCCTTCCTGAGCCTCTGTCTCCGCGAGCCGGACTGCAGGCAGTGGCTCTGCCGGTAGCCGCTCCAGGAGGATCACGGCCAGGTCTGCGGAATCCGGAGAAGGACGGACCTGCCCTCGGTAGACGCGGGTCATTAACCCCGCCTCTCCCTGCACCTCCTCCGACGGATCATGAGTAAACGTCGTCACGAGGGCGTGGCTGGCACATTCCTGTGCGCCGGCCGGCTTGCATACGCAGTGACCCGCAGTCAGGACCAGGCGGGGACTGATCAGCACACCGCTGCATTCGGCCTCATCCCGCTCGCCGCTTGTGTCGTGCGGCTTGACGGTGACGGTTGACGCATAACGATTCGCCGTGTCGATCTCGCCATACAAGACGACCTGGCGGGCGCTGAGTGATTTCACGTCCATTGCGGCCGCGGAAGCTCCATCACGGCCCTCAAGACCTGCTGCCATCGGCTGCTGGGGGAGCCCAGAACACTTGCCGC